>NZ_CP011025.1:320069-640139 GCF_000238395.3 Pseudoalteromonas arctica A 37-1-2 | reverse complement strand
CTCACAGCTCAGTACAACTGACAAATTACAAACAGCGCTAAAAATGCTGACTCTACTTAATGATTTTCAACAACGTATTTCAATTCACGAAATGGCTATTAAGCATCCTGACGGGCAAGAAGTGTGGGTAAAGCAGCTTTATTTAGGTGCAGCACAAGCATGGTTTGTAAGCGAAGACTTAAGTTACGTAGGTATTGGTTTTCCAAGTGACTTAGGTTGGCAGTGGGAATTTGACTCAAGCATTAATGCAGAACAAGTTGCACTGGGTATTGCTGTACAGCAAAAAAAGCGCGCTGCTGATTGGGTAACACTCCCAATATTAAGTTATGTAAATAAAAACCAGCAAGGGGCTAAATAATGGCTACTAACAGCATAATTAAAGTATTTAGCGCCACAGTTTTACTTTTAAGTGCAAACATTTCTTTTGCAGCTAGCAGTGATGATGCTAAACAAAGTATTTTAAGTGATATTAAAACAGCGCAACGTACTCTAAATAAAACTCAAAATAGTATTTCAAAAGAGCAAGCTACCCTTGCAAAGCAAATTTTTACCAAGCAGCAATCGCTCAGTAAATTACGCGAACAAGCCGCAGTTAATCGCCGCCTAGCTGACGAAAACACATTAAGCCTCGATCAGTTACAAACCCGATTAGACACTTGGCAACAGCAGCAGCAATACCAATTAAACTTACTTAGCCGTTTTGTACGCCAAAATACCAGCAATAGTGCGAGCAGTAACGAGTCGACTAATAACCAAAACGAGTTATTAAGCCGCGTTATATCGCAAATTAATAATCAAGAGCAGGCACTTTATCCACAGTTTAAAAAACAATCGGTTGTGCTAAGTAATGGCGAATTAAGCCAAGCTAATACCCTTCAAATCGGGCCTGTTGCATGGTTTAGTGCGCAAACACCTAAACTTATGGGTTTATTAAATTTAGATGATGAATCTAATGCATTAAAAGTAGCGTTAGTACAATCTACAAGTGACGACAACCCACTCGATAATACTTTAAAGCAAAACGGTGTAGGCTCAACATTACTTACTTTTGATCCTAGTTTAACGCACTTAGTGACTAGCCAAGCCCAACAAGAAAGTCCGCTTGAACACCTAGAGAAAGGCGGTTTATGGGCTATCCCTATTATTTTATTTGCCTGCTTTGCACTAACCATTGCGCTATTAAAAGCCGCGCAACTACTGCGTTTAAGTAAAATTAAAATGCACTCTCAAATGCAATTACAGCAATTTTTTAAAGCTGAAAATAGCAGTGAATTTGCAGGCATGCAGCAGCAGTTATTTAACTTAACGCTGCAAAGCGAAAAAGGCCAAGTACGAGACGATCAATTATTTAATCAGTTAATTCATGATAAGCATAAACTCGATAACTTTATTGGCGCTATTGCCGTTACGGCTGCAGTAGCCCCATTACTCGGGTTATTAGGCACTGTTAGCGGCATGATCGAAACATTTAAAATGATGACCTTGTTTGGCTCAGGTGACCCAGAAGTTGTATCGGGCGGTATCGCACAAGCACTTATAACAACCGAATTGGGTTTAGTCGTTGCCATCCCTGCATTGGTATTAAATGCATTGCTATCACGTAAAGCAAAAGCGTACTACAGCCAGCTCGAAGGCTTTGCATTACAGCTAAGTCAACTAGAAAAAGGAGAGACCAATGTTTGAAAAAATCGTTAGTAACCCTATTTGCTGGTGTATTCTTTTACTCGCTTTATTTGTATACCAGCTGATTTTTCATGACTTACTGCACCTTAAACAATACCAAGCGCAGCGTAAAGGTTACTGGCAAGAGGTAAGCTCTATTTTAACTGCAGCGCTTCCGCTACTTGGTTTATTAGGCACCATTGTTGGTTTGCTTGATACATTTAAAGTAATGGCGCTGGGCCATAACGAGTTAATGAGTGACGCCATTGGTGATGCATTACTAACAACTCAATTGGGCCTTGTGTGCGCTATTCCCGCGTGGTTAATGCAAGCGTATTTAGCGTATTCGCAGCGTAATCCTAAATTACATACGTTAAGTAAACAGTTAGGGTAACACTATGCAATCACGATTAAAGCACAAGCTAGAGCAAGAAGCGGGGCAACATATCGATATGTCGCCGCTACTTGATGTGGTATTTATATTGCTAATATTTTTTATTGTTACAACCGTATTTGTACGCGAAAGCGGTGTTGAGGTTGATAAACCACAAGCCGTATCGGCCAGCCGCCTTGAGCAGCAAGTTATATTTTTAGCAATAACCGACTCTCAACAAGTATTTTTTGATGGCAGCCAAATTGGTGTTGCTGGCGTGCGTAGTAGTGTCGAGCAAATGTTAAAACAGCAACAACGCCCTGTGGTTATTCAAGCTGATAAAACAGTACCTACTGAGTTACTTGTTCAAGTAATTGACGAAGCAAAGCTGGCAGGCGCGGCGCAAGTTAACTTAGCTACGAAGCAATAATATGCACACGATTGACTCGCCTCAAAAAACAAAAAACAATCGCCATCCACTTTTTGCATTTGGCCTTAGCCTCATTGTACTTAGTGCTGCATTACTGCTTTTATGGCTTGGACAACTTGCCGAACACCATATACAAGACAAAGTGGTTGTACGTGAGATTGCCATGGTGGCACTGCCACCTCCTCCTCCGCCATCAATATCGCAACAGCAAACAAGTGAGCCAATGCAAAGCTTAGCGGTAGAAGGTGCAGGCGCATCTATTCAAGCCGTAAAAATTAAGATCAACAGCAATTTAAGTATTGTAAAACCCGATACACCTAGCGTAAAAGTAAGCGCGCCACAATGGCAATCAATGAGTGTAAATTGGGATGCATTTAGCTTAAATCAACTCGATGGTCTCCCCACTTTGCTTACTCCCGTCAAGGCCGTTTTACCAAAAAGCTTAACCCGCCGAGGTGTTGATGTATTTACTGTAAAACTCGATGTATTTATTGATGAAAGTGGCAAGGTAAGTTTAATTGAGGTAGTACAAAACCCATACCCTGAACTTAAACCAGCTATCGACAAAATTATTAAACAAAGCCGCTTTAGTGCACCTAAAAAAGAAGGTGAAACCGTACGCGCTCGCTTTATTTGGCCAATCGAATTTAAACCTTAAGCCTATTAAAATGAAAAACATGAATATATTTAAAACGCTAAAACCATTAACTCGCGCAGTTGTCACTACTTTAATGTGCTCACTCTCTTTATTAGGTGTAAGTAGCGTGCATGCAAGCGCTGCCAGTGATACTAATGCGCCACTAAAAGTAACGTTATCGCCTAGCGATCCAACATGGCAGTTAGCTATAAATAATAAATTACTGGGCCCTACAGAGGTCCTTATTGAGCCGACCGAGCGCGGTTTTGCTCGCCAAGTGCAGCCACTCTTACAAGCTGGTAATTACAGTGAAGTTGCTGCGCTATTTAAAGGCCGTGATATAAGCCAAGATAGCACTGCTTTAAACTTATTACGTGCACAAGTTCTGCTTTCAACAAAAGACTTTAATAACGCTGAACTAGCTTACTTAGCGTGTTTAAAAGCTTCACCTGATTTAGTAAAAGCACACCAAGGTTTGAGCCTTTTATACATGCAACAAGCAAAGTATGACAAAGCACAAACACACCTAGTTCACAGTATTGAACTTGGCCAAGCTGACGCACAAAGTTATGCGCAACTTGCTTATATACACGTGCAGCACAGCCAACCTTGGAGCGCAGTAGCGGCCTACCGCCAAGCGCTGATGCTAGCGCCAGAAACAAGCCAATATCAACAAGGGCTATTGTTTGCGTTAATTGAATCGGGTGATTTAAGCCAGGCAAATGCATTATTAAAAGAATTACTCAATAAAGCCCCTGATAAAGCTGAACTTTGGTTGCAACGTGCACAAATAGCGTTACAACTTGATCAAAAAAAGCAAGCGCTTGCTGCTATTGAAGTGGCCTTAAAACTCAACCCTAAAGATACCAGTAACCAGCTTTTAGCAGCCCAGCTGCATTTAAGTGAAGGTAGCAGTGAACGCGCTGTAAGTTTATTAAAGCAAGGTTTAAAACACGCCACTAAACAGCAGCAAGTTGAGGTTATTAATACCACGATGCAAACTTTAGGCTGGCTTGTATCTCAACAAAAATGGGATTTAGCTAAAGGTCTAATAGGCAGCGCAAAAAGATTAACTAAGCAACTACCCCGTGATGAACAAGCCCAGTTTTCTGTATACAGCGCACAAATTGCTATGCAACAAGGTAATACTAAACGTGCTCTTAAAAGCTTAAATAACGCACTTAAAATAAACCCGAATTTAGGTGATGCCCTACTTAGTTTAGCGAGTATTTATCGCAGTAAAAGCCAACTCACCCAAGCAAAACTTATGTACGTTCGTGCACAAGCCCTACCTGATTACCAACTATCAGCATGGCTTGGATTATCGCAAATAGCGATTGATTCTAAAGATTACCCGAGCGCGCTAAAGCATCTTAGAAAAGCATTACAAGCCAACCCACAACGCCAGGATTTGATTACTAATATTCGCGCCCTTGAGAATATAGTGCGCCAAGAAGGATAAGTTTAACGCTGTGGTTAAATTTACTTGTAGCCGCACAGCTTGCTGGCGTGACGAGCAAAGCTCGTAATTTCTATGCTTTAATGTTTTCTCATTTACTCCTCATTGTGCAATAAGATCTTAAGTGATTTATTCACAAAGAGGTTTAGAGGGTGCTTCGCTTTAGAGAAACCAATAAGTAATCAGTTATAAATATTAAAAGCTGCGCTTCTCACGTGAGCAAGCTCGTTTACAATATATATAAAGCGTTACCAATTTTGCATTTCGACTATGCGTGATTGTGTGCGCGCATATTCAAAGCTCAACTTTTTACCTTTATACAAGTGTTCAATATCGGTTTGCGCATTTATTACCAGCAATTTATGGCAATCGTAAAACTCATCTACTAAGGCAATAAAGCGCCGTGCTTCGTCGTCAAAAGTATGCTCATCAAGTATTTGTTTTTCGCGTTGGTAACTATCTTCTATACCATGAACAATAACTTTACCCGTTGCTTTAACACCCATTTGCGGCACGTTCGATACATATAACACATCAAATTTGGTTGCTAAAAACATATAATCGTTAGCACTGCGTGGGCCTGAACATAGCGCCATAAAATCAATCATCAAGGCGTTATCGGCTCTTAATAAACAAGGTAAATCGCGCCCATGCACACTAACTGTATTGCTGCATGTTACAGCCGGATACGAAGCTAAAAACTTATTTTCAAAATCGTGATTTGATAAATTAATAAAATAGTGACGACTATTTTTACCATATCTAAAACGGTGATCGTCCTCCCCTGCCACGTTAATTATATGGCAATGGTTATTAATCAAATCGATAGTAGGTAAAAATCGCGCCCGTTGCAGGCCGTTGTAATAAAGCTGCTCTGGCTTTGCGTTCGATGTGGCCACCAGCACAACACCTTGTTCAAACAACGCATTGAACAATCTGGCCATAATCATGGCATCGCCAATGTCGCTCACAAAAAACTCGTCAAAACACAATACACGAATACTTTTAGCCCACTGTTTTGCAATTAGGATTAGTGGATTTTTTTGACCTTGTAGCTGCGAAAGCTGGGCATGCACTTGTGCTATAAAATGATGAAAATGCAGCCGCTGCTTTTGCTCAATAGGTAGGTTTTTATAAAATAAATCCATTAACATGGATTTACCACGCCCTACGGGTCCGTATAAATAAACACCTTTTATTAAAGTCGCTTTTTGCCACCACGATGTGTGAGCTTGAAGTTGCTCGCTTAGCGTATTTAAAGCTTCCACTGCATTTTGCTGCGCAGCATCAAAACACAGTTCACCTGTGTCTATTTTTGCTTTGTAAAGGCTTAAAATTTGTGTGCTGTGCACTGTCATGGTATTTCACTATCGGCTATAATCGCGCCCATTGTAGCCGACTAAAAATGTGAACCAAAATGAAATTCCCTTGCCGCTTAGATAAATTTATTAGCCACTTAGCTGAAATACCGCGTACCCAAGCTCGCGCGAGTATTAAGCGAAAAGAAGTAAGCGTTAATGGCGAAGTAATCACATCACATAATTTTCAGCTAGCCCAGCAAGATGAAGTACTGTACCAAGGTACCCCTTTGGTATTTTTAGGTAAGCGCTATTACATGCTAAATAAACCTGTTGGCTATGTATGTGCTAACAGTGACGAGCTACATAAAACTGTTTTTGACTTACTTGATGAGCCAAATATGAGCGACTTTCACGTAGCAGGTCGTCTTGATATAGATACCACAGGGTTAGTTATTATTACTAATGATGGCGATTGGTCACATAAAATTACGGCACCTAAAAGCAATAAATTTAAAACCTACCTCGTCGAAACCCAAGAGCCGATTACCGATGAAGCCCTTGAGCAATTACGAACAGGTGTCATGCTGCATAACGAAAAAGATTTAACCCGCCCAGCTATTGCCGAACGACTTGCTAATTACGGCCTGCGTTTATCAATAAGTGAAGGTAAGTATCATCAAGTTAAGCGTATGCTTTACGCGGTAGATAACAAAGTGGTTGAACTGCATCGCGAGCAGATTGCGGGAATTACCCTAGATGAAAACTTGGCCAGTGGTGAATATCGATTATTAACAGCGCAAGAAATTAAGTTATAAAAGCGCTCTAAAGGAGCCTTAGGTTTGGATTATTAGTTAAAACAATATAGCCAAACTTTTACTTGAGCCTGTTGGCTTGCTCTACTAAAATAGCGACCTTCAAAATTACTAAGGTCGGCCGTGTTAGTTAACTACAATCCCCCTATGAGTCCGTATTTAACAATACTTTTTCAGGATGACAACTTACTTATAGTTAATAAGCCAAGTGAGTTATTAACTGTCCCAGGTAAAGATCCTAAACATGCCGACAGCTTAATTAATCGTGTTAATCGTGTTTTTCCAACAGCGAGAATAGTGCACCGCTTAGATATGGCGACTTCTGGCATACTGTGCCTCGCCATGAATAAAGCCGCGCACAGACATTTAAGTATGCAGTTTCAAGAGCGCGAAACAGCTAAACGTTACATAGCACGTGTATACGGACAACTTGAAGCTGAAACAGGATCAGTAGATTTACCCCTTATTTGTGATTGGCCTAATCGCCCAAAACAAATGGTTGATCACGACAGAGGTAAACCTTCGCTTACGCATTTCAAAATACTTGAGCGTGAAGAAAATGCAACCCGTGTAGAGCTAACCCCCATCACTGGTCGCTCGCATCAACTACGTGTGCATATGTTAAGCCTTGGTCATCCTATTTTAGGTGATAGACTCTACGCCCACAAAGAGGCACTTGCTGCCGCTCCTCGCTTACAATTACATGCACAAATGCTGCAATTAAAGCACCCCGTAACTGAGCAAGTACTTACTTTTGAAGCCGAATTAGAGTTTTAACAGGTTTAAATTCACTAGCTAATTCGCTCTATACATTAAACTTTTAGATAACCTTGCCGATACCTAACTAATTGTCATTAGTTAGGTGCGTTATGCTATTTCCACGGTTTTTAAAAAGGGCTTTTTATATACAGCTCAGCTGTGCCCTACTTTTAGCTAACCCCATCAGCGCGGCTGAACATATTGCCCCACCTAATCTATCAAGCATTGAAAATAGCGACATTGAGCGACTACTTCCAAGTGATGAAATAAAGCCTATATTGGCGGGTGAAACAGAATTTTTAAGCCTTTACAGCGAGTATATGAGTAGTAATTTTAGAGGTATCGTAATACTTATACCCGATTGGCACTCTTCACCTACCAATAATTCAGGTATGAGCTACTTGCGCAAAGAGCTTAATAATTTAGGTTACAGCACCTACGCAATGACAGTACCCGACATTGATTGGCAAGCAAGTAAAATGGCCGAAGCAACGCCTAATGAAGCAGATACAGCGCCTAGTAAAGCCGAGGAACCTGCATCACCCGACACACCAACAAACGCACAACCACAGCCTGCAAAAATAAAAGAAGAACCTCATTACGTTAATGCAATTGAAAAAGTAACTGACGACATACTTGATAACTATAAAATAAATCTAACTTCTCGTTTTAATGCGCTGTATCAAACCGCTATGGAAGATTCGAGTAATATAGTTGTTATAGCACAAGGCACGAGTGCGGGTGTGTTGTTGGAGTACTATGCAGATTTTCCGGACGAGAGAGTTGAGGCATTTATCAGTTTAAGTAGTTACTTACCTAATACCAAGCGTAACGAAAGCTTGAGCCAAACAGCATCACTTGTTACACCCGCCTTACTTGATATTTACTATGCAAATGACAGCACAGACATTTTAATGAGCCTTAAAAATCGTCAGCGCTGGGTTGACCGAAATGCAAAATTTGATTACCGCCAACGCCAGTTGTTTGGCCTGCGCGATCAACCCGATCAACACGCACGCCTAACAAAAGAAATAGACGGTTTTTTACGCCGACTTTTTTAAATACTCATAAGCAGCTTGAATATCTTGGCTCTTTTTAACAGCCAGCTCCATCATGTGTTTTGGTAAACCTTGCGATACTAATTTATCTGGATGATGTTGCGACATAAGTTTACGGTACGCTACTTTTATATCACGCTGCGTTGCATCGCTACTTAAGCCCAATAGCGCCAATGCTTGCGCACGGTTCATATTATTATTTGGCGGTACATGATGGCCAGAACCTTCACGATAACTACTACTTTGACCTTGGTTTTGTTGCTGCTGATTAAAGCGCTGTTGTTGCTTTCTAAAGTTAAACTCAGCTTGGTAGCGCTTTAATACAAATGCAAAGTGTGTTTTAGAAATGCCTAGCTGTTTACTTACTTCTGCTAATAATTGCTTTTCTTGTTCGGCTAATACCCCGTCAGAAAACGCCATTTGAATTTGTATTTCTAAAAATAACTGTATTAAATCGTTTCGTTTAGCAAAGCGTTCTTTAAAATCGTGTACTGTTTCTTTAAGTGAAAAGTCGCTCTCTTTACCTGACTGAAATGCATGCTGTGCTTCACGGCGTTCTTCGCCTTTTAAGCCCATTTCATCCATAAACAAGTTAGCCGCTTTTATATGTACTTCGCTGACTCGACCGTTCGACTTCGCAATGTGCCCCATGACAGCAAAGCAGCTTGAAAAGAATAAGGCTTGGCGCTCGTGAACATCGTCACCACTAAATAAGCTAGAAAAGCCGCCTGCTTTATCAAAGTTATTTTTTAAGCTTTTATCAAATAAATGACCTAGGTATAAACCTAAAATGGCACCAAATATTTTGCCAAACATAAAGCCAAAACAAAAACCGAGAATTTTTCCCCACATCTATAATACTGCCTTCTTAAAAATTGAGTTGTTACGCCTCAAGGCGCGTGTTTAATTGGTTTAAACGCTCTGGTGTACCAATGTCATCCCACTGCCCTATATAGAGCTCAGTAGAGACTAAATGTTCATTTAGCTTTTCACGTAAAATAGGCCCTAAAGGGCGAATACCTTGCGTTAACCCTTTAAAAAAATCAGCCTGATATCTGCCAATCCCCGAAAAGGTATATTTTTGACTCTCGGCCGATAAATGGCTCAATGCAAAGTCGCCATCTAGATTGTGTGGCGGGTTTTCTATAAGCACTATATGCGCCTCACCGGGTTGTAAATGAAGTTGCATTAGCGCACTTACATCATAGTCGGTGTATACATCGCCATTTACTACAATGAACGATTCACCCAACAACGGTAACGCTTCAATAATACCGCCGGCTGTTTCAAGGCCACCTTCAACTTCTTGGCTATAAAGTATATTTACGCCAAATTGACTGCCATCTTTAAAATAGTCTTTTATTTTATCACCCTGCCACGCAAGGTTTATTACAATATCGGTAATGCCGGCTGCTTTAAGGTTATTTATATGGTGCTCAATAAGTGGTTTTCCTGCCACTTTTAACATTGGCTTTGGCATATTTTGCGTGAGCGGCATCATACGTTGTCCGCGCCCTGCCGCTAAAATCATCGCTTTCATGAGCGCTCCTTTGCTAACTTTTCAGTCACTTTTGGCACTATGGTATTTTTTGTCCACTCACTCAACGCTTTTAGCTCTGGGTAATTTGCTGCTACTTCAATAATGTAATCAAGTGTCGGTAAAATATTATCTAAATAACCTGTTTTACCATCGCGTAAATACAATCGACAAAATATACCCGCAGCTTTTAAGTGGCGCTGTAATCCAGTTAAATCAAACCAATATTTAAACTCATCAAATGAAGTATTAGCCAGTAAATTTTGAGCCGTAAATTCCTGATAAGCAAAATCAAGCAAGCTTGTTAACTCTTGTTGAGGCAGTTTAAAGTAGCAATCGCGTAGTAGCGATACTAAATCGTAGCAAAGCGGCCCGCGTACTGCGTCTTGATAATCTATAATTGCCCACTGGCCGTTACTGTTCATAATATTACGGCTATGGTAATCGCGATGAACAGTAACAGTGGGTTGCTCAAGCATGGCCTTTATTAATAGCTCTGAACTTGTTTTCCACATTACGTTTTGTTCTGCGCTTAGTGGCTCATTAATAAAGTCACTCACTAACCACTGGCTAAATATATCAAGCTCTAGCTTTATAAAATCTTCGTTGTACGCTTGCATAGCAGAAGCTGCAGGCGTTTTAGCCCATTGAGCGCTTAAACTAATTAATGCTTGATAGTGCTCGGTGCGGTTTGCATCGTCAAGCATGTCAGCTAGGTGCGTACTGCCTAAATCACTAAGAACAAAAAAGCCTTGTTTCTCATCACTTGCAATAATAGTAGGAAGTAAAAAACCTTGCTCAACAAACACCTGGTTTAGCGAAATGTAAGGTTCGTTATTCACTTTTTTTGGATCTGAGTCCATCACTATTAAATGCTTATTATCGTGATTTAAACGGTAATAACGGCGAAAGCTAGCATCACCCGTGATCGCGTTTAAAGTATGCGACTTGGCATTAAGGTGTATGTTTATAAATTGTTGTAAATTCTCAAAGCGTGTCATTTTATAAGATATCTATTTTTCACTAAGTTAATTAGGTCAATTACTGTAATTGCCATTATTTTCCTTTATTATGTGTATATTATATTAAACACACAGTATTAAGGTCGATAAATGAGCAAAACCTGGGGCATATTGATGCTAAGCGTAGTTAGCGCACCATCGCTTGCCGAAACTGAACTGGCACACAACCTTTGTGGCATTTCAATGCAAACCAGAGCTTGGCAACCACTTGAAGGCCTTAACCTTGGTGAAGTTGATATTCAAGCTGATGATGTTGAGCTACTTGGCACTCAAAGCGCTGAATTTACCGGCAATGTTGATATTAACACCCTTAAGATGAGTTTGTCCGCACAAACTGCGTTGATAGACAAACAGCGCGGTTTATTAAATGCAACGGGGCCAATTACTTATCAAGATTACGTAAGTAAAGTAAACAGCACCGGATTAAATGCCGATTTAAATAATTCAGAAGTCAGTTTGTTAGGCGCCGACTACAGCCTAACCGAACAACAAGGTAAAGGCGGCGCTGAAAAGCTCACTGTTAATCAGTCTGGCCTATTACTCATGAATGCAAGCTTTACTACTTGCCCAAGTGGCACCCCAGTATGGGAAATTGAAGCTGACGAAATAAACCTTTCACGCGAAGAAGGCTGGGGCGAAACATATAACGCCGTATTACGTATTCTCGATACACCGGTTTTATATTTACCTTATTTTACATTCCCGCTGGATGAGCGCCGTAAATCGGGTTTACTTACCCCGACTATTTCAAGCTCTGACAAATACGGCCTTGAAACAATTACGCCGTACTATTTAAATATTGCACCTAATTTTGATGCCACTATTACGCCTCGTTATATGTCTAACAAAGGGCTGCAATTACAAACAGAATTTAGATACCTAACAGAGCAACACGAAGGCTTAGTAGGGATTGAGTATTTAGATAGTGATGATTCTGAGCCAGACTTAAATGAACGCTATATGTTTCATTGGCAACAACAAAGCTACCTAGGTGAAAACTGGCGCGCAAACGTTGATATAACCAATGTGAGCGATGATAACTACATCACCGACTTAACTTCAAACTACGCAAGTAAAACCGATACTCAGTTATATCGTACTGGTTCACTTACTCATTTGGGTGATACATGGCGCACCGATATAAAAGTGCAAAACTTTGAAGTACTGGGCGATCACTTAGAATCATACACTGCAATACCACAAGTTAATTTTACGCAAACTGCGCCTTGGCGTTTTGATAATTTTGACTTTAGTGTGTCGGGCGAGATTAGCCATTTTACTAATGACTCATCTGAAGTAGCGATAGACAGCGCAACTCGTGTACACGTAGAGCCTAAAGCACGCTACAACTATGCCACTCACGCGTGGTCATTTTTATCTGAAGTGAGCTTATTACAAACTAATTATAAGCAAAGCGGAAACTTAACCGGCACGCAATACAGCGATACTGTATCGCGTACTATCCCAAAAGTACGTTTGTATTCTCAGCTTAATTTTGAGCGCGACGCATCTTACTTTTTTGAAGATGCTATACAAACCCTAGAGCCGCAAATTCAATATTTATATACACCTAATAAAGACCAGTCAGACATTGGCTTATTTGATACAACTAAGCTACAAGACGATTATTATGGTTTATTTAGAGACGTGCGCTTTTCGGGTGTTGACCGCATAGCAGCAGCTAATCAGTTTACTTTAGGTGCTACAACGCGCCTATTTGATAAAAAACAAGAAGAAGTATTTAATTTTAGTGCCGGCCAAATATTTTATTTAAGTGACGATGCCAAGCCAACAGAGCAAGGCTTGAACTCAGACACTAATTATAATGCACTATTTGCAGCTCAAACCATGTTACATTGGCACCGCCGTTGGTACCTCGCTGGAGGTATTCAATACGATACAGATGGCAAGCAAATGGTACAGTCAAATGTAACACTTGATTATAAAGGTGATAATAATCAGCTAGTACAATTGAACCATCGCTATGCAAATGATGTCTCAGGAAATACAATCGAGCAAGCAGGTGTATTTACAAGTATTCCTATTAGCGACGAATGGCAATTTATTGCGAGCTATCATCGAGATCTTGAAAACAACAGAAGTATCGAAGTATTGAGCGGATTACAGTATGAATCATGCTGTTGGGCTATCCAAATTACTGGGCACCGCCAAATTGAAACAGATTTAAATCAATCAATAGGCCAAGAACAAGCAACTTTTGATTCAGGTATTAGTTTGAATTTTGTATTAAAAGGACTTGGCAGTAAAAGCCGTTATGATGCACAAAAATTATTACAACAAGGTATTTTTGGCTATCGTAGACCGTATTTTCTTAGTAACTAGTATCACAACAGTACTATCAGCAAGAGTAGTAAAAAGAATATGAATTTAAAAAAATTATTAACATCAGCAGTTTTAAGTGTCAGCCTTTGTCAAAGTGCAATTGCTGCACCAGTAGAAATAGATAAAGTGATTGGTATTGTAAATGAAGGCGTAATTTTAAAAAGCGAAGTAGACACCATTATTAATCGTGTTAAAAAGCAAGCCGAAGAACAAAGCCAAGAGCTACCAAAAGATGAAACACTTCGTGTGCAAGCTATAGAGCGTTTAGTAAGTCAAACGCTTATGATGCAAATGGCTGAGCGTATGGGATTACAAATCTCAGACAGCCAACTAGATCAAACTCTTGCAAGCATGGCAAAAGAGCAAGGCGGAACAATTGCCGATTTACGCCGTACTATTGAAGGTGCCGGTGAAAGCTTTCAAGCTTACCGTGAAGAAATTCGTAAAGAAATTACTACACAACAAGTAACACGTGCCAATGTCGATCGCCGTATTTATATTAGCGAGCAAGAAGTTGATAATCTTTTAAAAATAATGGAAACCCAAGGACAAAGTGCTGAAGAGTACGACATTGGTCATATTTTAATAGACATTCCTAATGATGCGACAGCCGACGAAATAGCTAGCGCCAAAACACGTGCTGATAAAGTTATTGAACTGTTAAACGATGGCCAAGAATTTAAGCGTATTGCTATTTCATCATCAAGCGGCTCTAAAGCACTTGAAGGTGGACAGCTTGGTTACATGGGTATTAACGAAATGCCATCGCTTTTTGCTGAAGCAGTAAAAGGCCAAAAGAAAGGCGCTATTGTTGGCCCTCTTCGCTCTGGTGCTGGTTTTCATATCATTAAAGTACAAGATGTTCGTGGTTTACAAATTGTAGAAACAACTGAAGTACGTTCACGCCATATACTTATAAAGCCTTCAATTATTTTAAGTGAAGAAAAAGCACGCTCAATGCTTGCTGGCTTTGCAAAAGATTTACGCGCAGGCACCGCTGACTTTGGAAAACTTGCTAAAGAATACTCAGAAGATCCAGGCTCTGCACTTAAAGGTGGTGAGTACGATTGGACAGATCCTACAACGTACGTACCTGCGTTTAAAGATACATTGCTGTCTCTTAAGCAAGACGAAATAAGCGAACCGTTTAGAACACAGTTTGGTTGGCATATTGTGCAGTTACTTGGTAAACGTGTAGCTGATAAAACTGAGTTGGCTAAACGTAACCGTGCTCATGGTATGTTATTTAACCGTAAGTTTAAGGAAGAAAGTTTTAACTGGCAGCAAGAAATGCGCGAGCAAGCTCACGTTGATATTTTCCCAACAGATTAATAAATATGACCTTAAGAATTGCGATTACACCGGGTGAACCCGCCGGTATTGGCCCAGATTTGCTACTCACGCTTGCTCAGCAAGCGTGGGATGTTCAACTTATAGCGATTGCCGATGGCAAGCTATTAAAAGAGCGTGCAAAACATTTAGGCTTAACAATAAACTTAATTAAATTTGATGATAATGCACCCGCCATCGCGGCACCTGCTGGCAGCTTGTATATTCATCAAGTTGATTTAGGGGTTGATGTAGAACTTGGCGTACTAAACGACGGTAACGGACAATACGTGTTAGATACCTTGCGTATAGCAAGCGAAAAAAACATGGATGGCACCTTCGATGCTGTTGTTACAGGCCCTGTCCACAAAGGCATAATTAACAAAGCAGGTATTTCGTTTAGTGGGCACACTGAGTATTTTGCGCAGCAATCAAATACTGCTGATGTAGTTATGATGCTTGCAACAGAGGGCTTACGCGTTGCACTTGTAACCACTCATATTCCACTAGCATATGTATCGCGTGCAATTACACCTGAGCGTTTAACTAAAGTAGCGGGTATTTTAAATCACGACTTACAAACTAAGTTTGGTATAGAAAAACCACGTATTTTAGTGTGTGGCTTAAATCCGCATGCCGGTGAAGATGGCCATTTAGGTCGTGAAGAAATAGAAACAATCACGCCAACGCTTGAGATACTTAGAAGCGAAGGTATGAATTTAATTGGCCCACTACCGGCCGATACCTTATTTCAAGATAAATACCTATCTGAAGCAGATGCAGTACTTGCTATGTATCACGATCAGGGATTACCTGTGCTAAAATACAAAGGATTTGGTAAATCGGTAAATATTACCCTTGGCTTACCATTTATCCGCACATCAGTTGACCACGGTACTGCACTCGATTTAGCAGGGACTGCTACAGCTGACGTTGGCAGTTTTGAATTAGCGATCCGCGAAGCAATTAAGCTCGCCCAAGAAAAAGCACAAAATCAATGACCGATAAAGTACATTTAGGACACCGCGCTCGTAAGCGTTTTGGGCAAAACTTTTTATTTGATGAATCTATTATCGATAAAATAGTCTCTGCGATCGATCCTAAACCAGAAGACAACCTAGTAGAAATTGGCCCAGGCCTTGGCGCAATTACTGAGCCAGTAGCCGAATTAAGCGGCCATTTAACGGTTGTTGAATTAGATAAAGATTTAGCGCAACGATTAATTGAACACCCATTTTTGGGTCCTAAATTAACCGTTAACCAAGGCGATGCAATGACGTTTGACTTTGCAAGCTTGGTTCGCGACGACAAAAAATTAAAAGTGTTTGGTAATCTACCTTACAATATTTCGACACCGTTATTGTTTCATCTTTTTGAATTTTCAGATCATATTGAGCACATGCACTTTATGCTTCAAAAAGAAGTAGTAAAACGCATGGTAGCAGGCCCAGGTAGTAAAACATTTGGCCGCTTAAGCGTAATGACTCAATACTACTGTAATGCAATGCCGGTTGTTGAAGTACCACCTGAGTGCTTTAAACCAGCGCCAAAAGTTGACTCTGCGGTTATACGTTTAATACCTAAGAAGCCAGAGCAACGTACAGCAAAAAGCGTTAAGATATTAAACACAGTGTGTTTAGAAGCCTTTAATCAACGCCGTAAAACACTGCGTAACAGTTTAGGTAATTTACTAACTGCAGAAGAGCTTACTAGCATTGGCATTGATATAACGCTGCGTGCTGAGCGCTTATCTTTACAACAATTTATTGATATAGCTAACTGGATTTATGACAACAAGCAGTAATATTGGATCGCCTGTAAAGGTATCTGTAGAAACATTTTACGTAGAAGGCCAATCTCAACCTGAGCTTGAAAAATACGTATTTGCTTACTCAGTAACGATTAAAAACCATAGTTTATGTAGTGCAAAATTACTGAGCCGCTATTGGTTAATTACCGATGCAAATGGCAAAGAAGTGGTAGTAGAAGGTGAAGGCGTTGTTGGCGAAATGCCAGACATTGGCCCAGGCGAGAGCTATAAATACACCAGCGGTGCAATTTTAGATACACCTGTAGGCACTATGCAAGGCCATTACACGTTACGCAATGAGTTTGGCTCTGAGTTTCAGGCGCCTATTAATGTGTTTCGTTTGGCTTGCCCTAACATTTTGCATTAAGCAATTAGATGGCAGATTATGCGATAGGTGATTTACAAGGGTGTTTTAGTGAATTTAACACCCTTTTGCAACGTGTTGATTTTAACCCAAGTAAAGATCACCTTTATTTAGTTGGCGACATAGTTGCCCGCGGGCCAGACTCCCTAGCCTGCTTAGACTATATTTATCAACATCAAAATAGCATGACCATCACTTTAGGCAATCACGACCTCCACATGGTTGCCTGCTACTTTCTTAACAAACCTACTAATCCAAAAGATAAACTAAACCCAATATTTGAAAGCCCAAAATTAGCGCGTTACATCGCCTTTTTACAAACCCAACCATTGGCCTTAGAGCTTATAAAACATAACTGCTTTATATCTCATGCCGGATTAAACCCCGATTGGTCTATTGAAGATGCGCTAAAACAAGCACAATTTGCACAAAACTGTTATCAATCAAACAATGCTAAAGCGTTTTTTGAACACATGTATCAGCCTCATCCTATTGAGTGGTCAAGCAATCTTGATGACTTTGCAAAATTTAGATACATAGTTAACTATTTTACCCGCATGCGCTTTTTAACAAGTGATAACAAACTTGAGCTTAATGCAAAGGGTGCAATAACCGATAGCCAAACACTAACTCCTTGGTTTAACCATCCGAATATAGCTAAAACGAAACACGATATTATTTTTGGCCACTGGGCAGCACTTGAAGGTAGGACAGGTAATCCACGAGTTCACGCCTTAGATACAGGCTGTGTATGGGGTAACACCATGACTCTAATGGAGCTAAGTACTAAAAAAATAATTGTTGAAAAATCCCACCTTTCGTCTAAATAAACTGAAAAAAACTAATACATCTGTTAGATTTATAAATTAATAGTTAGAATTAGTTAAAGTAATTGATTTTAATTACTTAACTTATCTGAATTAAAGCCGATAAGTCTTAATTGAAGTACTTTTGAGTGGAAATCTTATGAACCTGACAGTAAGCCAACGTATTTGGGGTGGTTTTATATTTATCACCTTATTATTATTAATAATTGGTGGTAACTCCTTAATAAAAATTGCAAATATTGACCGTTCCACTCAAAAAGTGAATCAACTATCACTTCCAGCACTGAATAAAAGCTCAGAACTACAAGCCGAATTTATTTTAATGAGTAAAGCAGCCCAAGCGAGCTTTTACACCACATCGGCCAATGAGCTTGCGCCGATAAAAGCACATGTTCTTGAACAAAAACAGTTATTCAATACCCTTCATCGTGAACTTCAAGACGTAGTAAAAAACGATACGGCACTTAATCAAAGTAGCCAAAACGTAGAAAAAACCTATTTAAGCTTTTTAAGTACTGTTGAAAATTTATTAGAAGACAAAAGCAAACAACTTGCGCTTAATAAATCTTTGAATGCACAACTCGAAAGCATTGAGCTTACAGCTGAGGATGCCAATTCAGTTGTACTTGATATTATTGATATAGATGGGTTTGAGCAGAACTATCCACGTGCTTATCAAGCTGCAAATAATTTAGAAAACAACTTTATGTCGGTAGTTAGTAACAGCACCGACATGCTAACCGTTAAAACGCTTAATACACTCGACATCGTTAAAAACGAGCAAACGTATTACTTAGAAGAAGTAATACGTACCGTTGCGTTAATTCAGCCCGCAATAGAACAAACGCACAGCGACTTATATTCAAGTCTAAAAGAGTATGTTGATATTTTAGAAAGTAATATCAAGGGGAGTAATGGCTTAGCTGCAAACAAAAAGCGTTTAATTGATTCTATTACGCTTACGCAATCAGAGCTTGCACAGTCAGAGCAAGCCACCAAAATGGCACTTAACCAAATTGATGAGTTAGTTAATCAAGCAAGTGACGTTGCGTTCAAATTACAGCAAGGTGTACGTAGCGACGTAGACTCAGCTAATTTATGGACTTGGGTTGGTATGATCATAGCCACTTTATTAGCTATCGCGATTGCTATTATTACTGTTAGCCGCATTACTAAGCCTCTTGCTGAAGTTAACCGTATTTTAGATATTGTTGCCAGTGGCGACATGACACAACGATTAGACGACAGCGCTAAAGACGAGTTTGGCGAACTATCTAAAAGTTGTAATACATTAATTGATAGCTTACGCAGCTTAATTAAAGGCATTATTTCACGCTCGACTCAGCTTGCAGCAGCATCAGAGCAAACATCGGCCATTACCGCCGAATCAAGCCAAGCAATTCGTAACCAACAAGCACAAGTTGAGCAAGCCGCAACTGCAACGACCGAAATGAGCAGTACATCGCAAACGGTTAGCAACAGCGCTCAACAAGCACTTAGCGAAATTAAAAACGCAGACAAAGAAGCTGAACGTGTGAAAGGTATTTCGAATAACAACAAAGCAACGATTGAGCAATTAGCGCGTGAAGTAGATGACGCCTCACAAGTTATTAACAAACTACATCAAGATAGCGCATCAATTGGCAGCATATTAGATGTAATACGTGGCATAGCGGATCAAACTAATCTACTTGCACTAAATGCCGCAATTGAAGCTGCACGTGCAGGTGAGTATGGACGAGGCTTTGCGGTTGTAGCAGACGAAGTACGCTCTCTAGCGAGTAAAACTCAAGAGTCGACCCAAGAGATACAAGCAATGATTGAGTCGCTACAAACAGGCGCTGAAGCTGCAGTAACGGCAATGAGTAAAGGTAAGCAACGTGCGGTATCGTGTGTTGAGCAAACCGACCTGGCAAGTAGCGCACTTGATTCAATTACATTTGCCGTTTCGCAAGCTCACGATGTAAGTGAGGAGATTTCGACTGCGGCACTTGAGCAACAACAAGTAGCGCAAGAAATTAGCGAACGCCTTGAGTCGATTGTAGCCATTGCGGAGCAAACAGCCGAAGGTGCAAACCAAACTAATATTTCAAGCTCAGAAGTAGCAAAACTTGCTGAAGAACTTCGTCTATCGGTAGATGAATTTAAAGTTTAACTTTACTAAAACGATTAAAAAACCCCGATGATACGGTGTATCATCGGGGTTTTTGTTTATCTGTACTTTAGAAGCGAGGTATAAAACCTCACCTACAATATACACACCCTGTAGGTGCGAATTTACTTCGCGCTCATCTAATTTAACTTCACCAAAGCGAGGTATAAAACCTCACCTACAATATATGGATCCTGTAGGTGCGAATTTACTTCGCGCTAATGTAATTTAACTTTACCAAAAGCGAGGTATAAAACCTCACCTATAATATACACACCCTGTAGGTGCGAATTTACTTCGCGCTTATGCGACTTAACCTTACCAAAAGCGAGGTATAAAACCTCACCTACAACATATGCCCACCTGTAGGTGCGAATTTACTTCACGCTTATGCAACTGAAAATACTAGCTTTTATTTATAAAAACCTTTATACCACTTAATAAGCTCACTAACGCCTTGCTTGACACCAACTTGCGCTTTATAACCTGTCGCATTAAATAAATCTGTAGTATCAGCATAAGTTTTATAAACATCACCCGCTTGCATTTCACGGAAGTTCTTTTTAGCTTCAGTACCTAACTCAGCCTCAATAGCTTCAATAAACTCCATTAAATTTATTGGGCTACCGTGACCAATGTTATAAACGGCATACGGAGCAGAACTAGATGCTGGCGAACCGGTTTCAACTCTCCAATCTGGGTTTGCAACAGGTATAATATCGGCTGCACGTACCACGCCTTCAACTATGTCGTCTATGTAAGTGAAATCACGCCACATATCGCCGTTGTTATTTATATCAATTGTGTCGCCAGCAAGTATTTTTTTAGTAAAAATATACGGTGCCATATCTGGGCGACCCCATGGACCATAAACAGTAAAAAAGCGCAGTCCTGTTGTAGGTAAGCTATATAAGTGAGAATAGCTATGCGCCATTAGCTCATTTGCTTTTTTAGTTGCAGCATAAAACGACACTGGGTGGTCAACACTATCAGTTGTTTCAAACGGTGTTTTCTCGTTTAAGCCATATACGGAGCTAGATGAAGCATAAACTAAGTGTTTAACTTTATTATTACGACACCCTTCAAGCACGTTTAAGTGCCCTACTAAATTAGAATCGGCATAAGCATCGGGGTTTTCTATTGAATACCTAACACCTGCTTGCGCTGCTAAATGTATTACTTTATCAAACTGCTGTGCTTTAAATAACTCGCTCATTGCTGGGCGTTCACTTATATCAAGCTTAATAAATGTAAACGCTTCATGGCTTTCAAACTGCGCTAAACGAGCTAGTTTTAAATTTACATCGTAATAGTCGTTAAGATTATCAATACCGACTACTACATGGCCGGTCGCTAACAACTTTTGGCATGTTGCCGCACCAATAAAACCAGCAGCACCCGTTACTAAATATTTCATAAACACCTTAATTTTTTTAGGTCAAAGGTCAAAAAGCCTAATCCCAAGTTTCAATAGTTTTCATTAAGGCAGATATCATTTTTGATAACTGCCTAGACTCTTCTATCCTAGCCCGTATTTTTACCTAAATGTCTTTAACTTTTAAAGCTATGCTTGTTTGCTAACGCCAACGCGCTAGCAAGGCGCCTACAACAATAATACTGAATTATACGGCGGAGTCGTAGATACAAGGCGTGAAGCTTACTCACGCACAAAAAACCTAGTTTTTAACTGTAAGCCTTTCAGCTAGTTGCTATTATTTTAATCAATCACTACCAAACAAATCACGCGTATAAACTTTATCTGCAATATCGCTAAGCTCATCAACCATACGATTAGATACAACAACGTCCGATATTTGCTTAAACTCATTTAAATCTTTAATGACACGAGAATGATAGAATTCATCCTCTTCAAGTACTGGTTCGTAAACTACAACCTCAATACCTTTGGCTTTAATACGCTTCATTATGCCTTGAATAGCAGAGGCTCTAAAGTTATCAGATCCTGTTTTCATTACTAAGCGATAAACACCAACCACTTTGGGGTTACGTTTAATTATTGAGTCAGCAATAAAGTCCTTACGTGTGGTATTGGCGTCAACTATCGCACCAATAATGTTATTAGGTACAGTTGCATAGTTTGCACGTAACTGCTTAGTATCTTTTGGTAAACAATAACCACCGTAACCAAATGATGGGTTATTGTAATGGCTACCAATACGCGGATCTAAGCTAACACCTTGTATAATTTGTTTACTATTTAAACCATGGGTTTCTGCGTAGCTATCGAGCTCATTAAAATAAGCGACGCGCATTGCTAAATAAGTATTTGAGAAAAGCTTAATCGCTTCAGCTTCTGTTGAGTCAGTAAAAAGAACTTCAATATCTTCTTTTATAGCGCCTTGTTTAAGTAAGTTGGCAAACACACCTGCACGCTCGCTTTGCTCACCAACAACAATACGCGATGGGTATAAGTTATCGTGCAGCGCTTTACCTTCACGTAAAAACTCTGGCGAAAATATTAAGTTATTAATGCCAAGTTTTTCTTTAATACTTTGCGTAAAACCAACAGGTACCGTCGATTTAATGACCATAACTGCATTTGGGTTATGCGCTATCGCATCTTTAATTACCGCTTCTACAGAACTTGTATTAAAGTAATTGTTTTCTACATCGTAATCAGTGGGTGTAGCTATAATGACAAAATCAGCATTTTTATAGGCTACCATTTTGTCTGCAGTGGCTGTAAAGTTTAAGTCGCTTCGTGTTAAAAACTCACTAATTTCGATATCAACAATAGGTGACTTTTTATCATTTAAAAGTGCTATTTTTTGCTCATCTATATCTAATGCAACTACTTCATTATTCTGCGCCAAAAGCATTGCGTTAGAAAGGCCTACATAGCCCGTACCGACCACAGCAATTTTCATATTAATCCTTTATATTTAAAAATATTTTTATTATTTTACCAGAGCGAGCAGAGAAAACGAACAAGCAAAAAGTTTATTATTTTCGTAAATATCCGAGCAACCACACCTAGCAGAGTGAATTCAATCAAGTGAAAATGCTCTCAGTTCTTTACTGTAGATATTATGCACACAAAGACCCCTTAATGACTGGCAAAAATTGATTGGGCAGTAACAAACCAGCAGCTTATTTATTGACGCGTTTTGTAGGGAAAACAAGTTACCAACTTCAAAATTTTATAAATATCGGTCTAAATATAAGAGGCTGTAAAAGCACCTAAATTAGTCAAAGTGAAAAAAAAAGCCATTCCTCATGAAGTCAATACCTCAATTTCGTTATGTAAGTTCTTTATCTAATAGTTCCCGCTATTAGAAGAAAACACTCCCCTCCCCGACAGCCCTTTTACCGCTTAGCTTTGCACCCGCCCCATTTTACCCATGAGACACAAATACGCGCCGACTTAAGCATTTGAGACAGTATTGACCAGCTAAAACCTGTGAATAAACGCAGATAACCAAATAAAACAGGTGAATGAAAAGGGGCGCATAACATCTAGAATTTTAGGAAAAATCACTTTTAAAAGGCCTGAAAGACCTCAACGCTTTTTATAGTAAAATGTAGCTATTAAGTAAGTAAAGGCAACTGATATCTAAAGCAAAAGCAAATAAGCGTGCACGGTTACGCTACTAATTATGTTACTCGACTCTAGGATTAACACTGAGGCTTTTTACGGGCGCCTAAGCTAAGTTTAGGTGAACTCATTACAAATCGAGCTCCCTACTTCACCCTAACTAGCGGACAATAAAGGTAGCACTATACTCCTATTAAATGCAGAAAAAGTAATACAAAAAATAAAATTTAGGTATCATTAGATTTGATGAATATCTTAACGTTAAGGAATAAACAATTGAAAAAGATAGTAATAACTTATTTGTTAGTATTATTGTTTACTGGATGTAAATCTACCCCTCCACCAAATATTAATAAATACGGTAAACCTTATTCTCCTGAAATAATGAAAAGCCCAGAGCAAGCCCAACTAATCAGGGCGCATAAATTGGGAAATTTAGCTGGGGCCAGTGAAGAAGCCGATAAAATAGCACGTAAATTAAGAGATGAAGGTTATCCACACGCTACTTATTATTTTTATGCATATTATAGCCATGATGATCAAAATGATTGGGGGTGTAGAAATTATATATATCCAGCTACACAATATAATTTTTCAGTGGGTTATGAATCTCGCAAAGTATTAAAAGATAGATTGTACTCTCTTGCTGCCGGGTTTTGCTCTCTTAGATATTCGCAAAGCAATCAATTAGCTGGAAAATTGGTTCAATTCGATGAGTACCTATTTTCAGAGAAAGATCCTATCGCTTTAGCTATGAAATTATCACTTAATTTAAAGCTTATTGATAAAGACTCATTTGTAAAAAAAATCAAATATCCTTATATTCCAGACGTGTACCGAATCGAAAAAGAGCAGCTTGAACAAATACAAATAACCAATGATGTAGGTAAATTATATGTTCAGTTCATTGATGCACACATTAAATATGTTCAGGAAAACCCTGATGCTAACAATTGGGGAGGTATGCTGACAAATGACCTTTGTAGAGGAGACGGCATAGAGTTCCCCATTCAGTGTAATGAAAAAGAAGCTAAATTCCTTCAGATAATAAAGAAAGATTTTCCATACGACATGCTTTTATTAAGCCTTCCTGAAATACTGGTATATAAGGGTCTTTCAGATAACTTAGCTGAAATTAAATTATATTTGGAAAAATTAAAGACTCTGCAAAAAGCAGGTTACAGAAGTTCACTGCTTAACTCACGTTTAGCTGATCTCTTGTACAATATAAAACAATACGAGGCTATTTGATTAGAAGAGTTATATATCAATGATATGTTTATTAAAATAATTTTAGATGTAAGAAGAGGGTCTACATTAAATGTGACCCTCTTTAGTATTTCTGAAACTACTCAAGCAGTGACAAACTCTCTCTCCTCTTATAAAAAAGTTTAAAATAGCCTTGTTGCATTTTTTAACGCGCCGTTCGGAAGGATAAAGTGTAAGCATCCTAGCAGCACCCCTAGCCGATTTAATTTAATCAATTAAAAATACTTGCAGGTTTTCGATATGGACATCGGGCTTAAACTAACAACACTTATGTTTGGCGAGTACAATCAATTGGGCCGTATTTCATTTAAGCTGCGTAGCCATTTTGCAGACTAACAATCATTTTTTTTATTAATTCACGACCACGGATTGTATGAATAACAGCAAGCGGCGGTGCGTTATTAAATTGTATGCTCTCTTGATTTAACCATCTATTCCAACGTTCAACACTTCCAAAGTAATGAAGACACACAGTGGCTACTTTGGCCAGCTCAACAATATTTTCAACGACTGTAATATTTAAAAGTTGACCACCTTTTTTATAATTGCCAATGTCCCGCGTATTTATACCGATCACTTTAAGGAATGTTTCTCTATCCCAGTTTAATTCACATCGCAATCTTTCAATGCTACTGATATCCAAACGCTGGCTTAAAAAATCGATTTCGTCTAAAGGATTTGAATTAAGATTAATTCGTCTATTGCTCAGCACATCTAAAAGGTCGGGATTATAATGAGGCCTAAAAGAAGTATGCATATAAAAAAACCTTACTTAAGCTGATTAATATTAATTTAATCTTAGCTTAACCACTTAACAAAGACCACTAGCCAAAGTATGGGCTATAAATAAAACAACTTATAGTGATACTGGTAAAATTCGGTACTTGAAGCTTGCTAGAAAAAATAACTAATTAACCCTGCTGGCCCTTACCAAAATAAGCTCGTTGACACCTGACTTAACACAAAGCTGAGCTTATGACCTATTACGTTAAACACGGAGTAAATGCAAAGTCCCCTAACTTACAGCACTAAATAGAAATATTTATAACTATCATGCTTCACTTATAAGAGAAGGCAATTCGGATTGTGCCGTGAGATCCACCCAAACTCTGAGGTGATAACATGGTTGAGCATATTAATGCTTATTTTGATGATATACGTTATTCAAGCAGGCTAATTTTTTCGCAGTTCCAAAAGAAGTTAAAAATTCATAGATTTATTTTAAGCTACATTTAATCCACATTCCTAACGTCGTATGCATTCATGGATTTAATCCATTTTTTATAGCGATATGGTCTGATCCACTCTACTTATCAGCTAGAATGCGAAGCCATCGATTAAATACCTATGAATCACTCTTTAAGTATATATCAAAGAAGCTCTATTAATACTTATTAAGCTATATCAAAGTTCCAGCGGGAGACAGCATGAGTAAAGCTCTTATTTTTTGCGAGCTTTGGTTCACGTTAGAACTCTTTTCTACAAATTAAATAGTATGAAGCTGGGCCAAAAAACCATAAACAGTTCGTCGCCGAACTCTTTTTCCAAATTGAATAGTATAAAACCAAGCCGAAAACCCATAAATGCTTCGGCGCCGAACTCTTTTTTACAAATTGAATAGTATAAAACCAAGTCGAAAACCCATAAACCGTTCGGCGCCGAACTCTTTTTTCAAGTTGAATAGTATAAAACCAAGCCGAAAACCCATAAATGCTTCGGCGCCGAACTCTTTTTTTTCAAATTGAATAATATAAAACCAAGTCGAAAACTCATAAATGGTTCGGCGGCGAACTCTTTTTTACAAATTGAATAGTATAAAGCTGAGTCGAAAACTCATAAGTGGTTCGGCAGCGAACTCTATTTACAAGTTACGCAGTATTTAATTTAACGTATTCAATAGCCCAATTGCATTTATAGCAGTCAAAATACTTTAGCTATTTTATAACTTGCAACACTTTAAGCGTTATAGCCATATTGTCTACGCCTTTCTTAAAATGAATAATAGCGTGTCTAAAATGAACGATTTAATGACACTATTTACGTTTTTGGGGTAAATCGACAAACTTCAAAAAGGTGACAAATCAATGATACTTCATCAGTAACTTTTCCCCCTTCATATGTATAAAATATATAAAGAATCTTATTCACCATCTTCAAATCCGCTTTAAGCATAAAAACAGAATAATCACTAAAAATTGAAATAAAAGTAATTTATTTAAAATCAATTTGCGATTAGCTCTGTATTTATGAAGCTAATTATTCCTTTTCTGTATTTCTAACAAGGTAACTTTTTTAATTCTGCTTCGATTATGTAGGCCTTATTAGCATGACTTAATCGTCATAGCAGTAAAATTAAAGTTTTATGATCCTTTAATAATTAAAGCGTATGGAAAAACGAATTTATGAAATACAGACAGAAATCGATCCCACTTTCAAAGGCTGAGCTAAAAGCTCACCCGCTGTTAATTGAACTGACAAAAAATGATGTGGTACAGCTAAAAGCCAATCAAAGTATTCATGCATTGCCAATTAAAGTCGTGCAATTGTTGCTAGATTTGCGCCCTTTAGCTGTCACTACCAATACTCACGACGATAGTTACTTAACGCTTGCATCAAGTGGTATGTTTGAGCGCTTTAAAGCACACCCGCTAAAAGCGGAATTAAATATAAAATTACAGATTTATCCCCAAGAAGCCGTCGAGTATGTACTTGCAACTACATTGCTATACGACCACGCACTAACACTGTCTTTGAAAGCTAACTTAAGCACAAACCTGAAACGCCGGCTTAGTTGTTTCGAAGAACAATGTATACCAATATCTAAACAACAGGTATTGGCTAATTTAGCCAATACCTCGCCTTCTGCTTTTCGAAAATGAGGTGCCAAGCGTGAGTTTAACTGACCATATTGCAAGAAGTAACCGTTTAAATAATTCCGGTGGTTGTTACCCTAATGCATTAGCGCATGCCACAACCTTAGCCATTATGTTGAAGAAGCTGGCTAAGGTTGATGCTAAAACTCGCCCGGCGATGACCGCGGTGGCAATGTTTATGTGGCTAACACAAGACTGGAAACAGATTAGTATGCCAAAAGATATTCCTGATTTTGTTAAAATATCTGGCGCGACTCCCTGTCAGGAAAATACCTTTAGAACTTACTTTGATGGCACACTATCGTGGGCTGAGTATGCGCGACCTTGTAAGTACAAAAAACATATTATGTATTTATGGCAGCCTATGCCTACGTACTTAAATACATTTTTTCAAAAGTTTATTAGTGTTCAATCTTACGATACGCCTTTTTTAAGCCCAACTGGCAAAGTACATTTGTTTGAGCTGATGAAGTCTACTTGGAAAACACCAAGCACATTAACAAAGCATCCGCGAATGCACAAAGATACGTTCCAGCATTACTTTATTAATTGTGCTCGAGCCGACAATACACTGGGTGCGATTGTTCGACTACAGCTTATTGAACCTGATAAAGCACATCATACTAGCGCGATGTATTACCAGCAGCTCAATAGTGATCGTATCCGCTATAAGTTATTTGATGCGCATAACCGCTACTTATCACGACTCATAGACGAAGCAAGGAACGCTCAACTTTTCGCGCATTTTGAACTTTTTCTAAAAGGGATTTCTATAAACCTTATTAAAGCGTCGATAAAAAAGGCTGGCTATTTATCGCAACCGGGGGAGATAAGTCAGTTTGAACTTGATACCGCACAAAATGGCATTAATAAAAAACGTATTCCAGCAACTTTAATAGGTAGCCTTCGCTCACTTGAAGATAACCACGTCAGTCAGTTTTTCCACGAACTACATACATTAGTCGAAAGCGCTCACCAAAGTACGTTTGTAAAAGCCGGCAGTAAAAATACTCAAAACGTAAATAAATCAGCGTTACGTGACTACTACAATTATGCGACCTATCGCATTGCACTGCTATTTATTGCTCTTACAGGCGCAAGGCCTACACATAGCATCAGTATTTTATCTGTCTACTATTCAGATTCTGATATTACCTTTATTAAAGATAAAGGACGCCTTAGACAACTCTTACTCTGTGATTACTTGCAGCAAGAAATTAACCAGTACTTATTATTACAATCAGTTGTTCGTTCGCAACTTAATATACATAAAGAGTTAGATGAGCTTTGGTATAAGTGTGATGAACAAAACACACCAACACCACTGACTAGTCGCGAATTACGCTTATTCATGGCAAAGGTTTGGCCTGGTATTGTGCCTTATCAACTACGTCATTTCTTTTGTCATTGCGCTAATAGCCATACATTTTCAGAAAAGCTATTCGATCAGGATATTGACCGTCTCATGGGGCATGAAAACCTTGGAGAGCGACTCGGAAGCGATATGTTGTTTCCAGCTCGATTCGATGCAATGAAAAGCTATCTAAATTCTCTACCAGAGCGTCTAGGACTGAAGGCTTTAACATATGTCTGAAAGATTAATAAATCTGCACACTAAACAAATCTCTGATTATTTGATTCACTTTTGGCCACTAAAGGTCACTGAAGACGCAATCTTTTGGGTATTAGATCGTTGGCAACTAGCAGAAAAGAAAACGCGTATTGTCGATAATAGCGATCTTAGGTGTATCAATCGGCAGATCAATACTATTCCAACAGGAAAACAACGAATATATCGGCAAGCGCTTGAAGGGATTCTTTTTTATTTAGCTGACATCGCTCATTGGCAAGTCCCTGAGTTTGTTAAACACACAATAAGCGATACTAATCTTAAATACTTTGAGGAACTTGCAAAAGGTACTGCGCATGCACAGCTAATTTTTTCTCGCTACCAGCAACAAAAAACTTATTTTTTTGATACAAGAGGGACATTAACACCTAGCTTTATGGCATTAATGATAGGGTTTGAAGTGGCTCCCTTATCACTTGCGCATATCAGCGCTATTTTAAATAATCCAAATTCGATTATAGATAAAGAAGATAATCCACGCCTTGCTATTACTCACATGGGGTATGGAGCAGATGAATTAAGAGCAACTCATTATTATTTATCGATCGAAAGCTATCGTTTCTTAGAGAATTATTATGCGCAATCACCTCCAAGAATAAGCTCAAAATGTTTGTATGCAGACTTATCAAGTTGGTTGGAAGAAAATGGGTTACCGGCCTGTATTAGAAAGCAAATATGGCCGAAACGATTTCAAATCCATTGGTATCTTCGTTTTCAGCTACCGCCTGTTTTCATTAAGGATTTGGCTAACCCTGAGCGACATGTAGGCCTGTCAAACACCATTACGGCATCCAAAATAAAAGAGGCTGATATTTATGCCATTGACTGGGATACCAAGTGGTTTGATTCATTAGCTAAATCACAAAAAAAAATACGCTGGCCACACGAAATACTACTTAAACATTCAGAAAGCTTGGAAACTATCGAAACACCTCCTTGGGATGCCAATAATATTCTACCGCGCTTGTTGTTCGATTATACGAAACAGCTACTTGTAGTGGTCAATAAAATTTGGCCACAGTTTTAGAGTCTTTGTATCTAATCTCAGATTCATTTGGCGCTAAACCAGCATTATAATGATGCGGTCTAACGTTGTTGTAATATCCGTTGATATAATCACTCACACTATATTTAGCGTCTATAAAATTCCCATATCCAACCTTTGGCATCCATTCTGTTTTAAAGCTTCTAAAAAATCGCTCCATTGGCGCATTATCCCAACAATTTCCGCGTCGACTCATGCTTTGTGTGATTTTATAGCGCCATAAACGTTGGCGGTACTTCAAGCTCGTATAATGGCTTCCTTGGTCTGAGTGAAACATCAACCCACTTGGTCTGCCTCTGCTTTCGTAGGCTAACTCAAGCGCTTTTAGCGTTAAGTTAGAATCCGGCGACAATGACATTGCCCAACCCACAACTTTACGCGCAAATAAATCAATAACGACCGCTAAATAAGCCCAGCGATTGCCTATCCAAATATATGTAACATCACCGCACCACACGGTATTCGGTTCAACAACATCGAACTGCCTATCAAGCAGGTTTGGGATTTCAAGATGTTCATTACCGCCGCGTTTATATGAATGTTGAGGTACTTGGCAGCTTTCTAGCTTTAATTTAATCATTAGCTTAGCAGCACGATAACGGCTTAATTCAAAATCGTTATTCGTTGCGATTGCCGCGATTGTCCTCGCACCTGCTGAGCCCCCACTCATTGTATGTATGGCTTTAACTTCAGCCTCTAACCTTACTTGCTCTGGTGTCGGTGTCGTATCCCGTATAGCCCAGTATTTATAGCTGCTACGATGCACATTAAATACACTACATAGCACACTAATTGGGTAACGCTCTCGTTGATTTAATTTCTCAATTAACGAGAATTGTTCAGGGAGTCGGACATCAAGAGAGCGGTAGCCTTTTTTAATATATCCTTTTCTAATTCAATGCGTTGGATTTGCTTTTTAAGTTCACGGATTTCAATTTGTTCGGGTGTCATTGGTGAAGCCAATGGTGACTGGCCATTACGTTCTTGCTTTAATTGAGCAACCCATTTACTTACGGTTGATTTACCAACACCCATCGCTTTGGCTGCTTCTTCTTGTGTATAACCTTGGTCAACTACAAGTTGAGCCGTTTCTAATTTGATTGCAGCGGAGTACGTTGCACGGTTTAATTTTGTCATTTTTTTCACCCAAATTTGTATGCAAATAGCATAACATTTCTTTCTTAATGGGTGGCCAAAATCACTGTACCACTACAACTCGTGTATGGAGGAGTTAAGAAAGCGATCCTTGCACTCGGGTCTATTAAAAGTTATACCTCGCTTAAAAGTAAACTTGAGCCCTACCCGCTATGCTACGCCGATGCTATTAGTGAAGAGGTTATTAATGCATGGGCCAAAACTGTCTATGACTCGATAGACTCCGACAATGTAAAAGTAACCTTCTATAACTTTTTACGCTTTTTAAGCTACCAGGAACAAACGGATACGCTTGATTTATCCAACTTTAGTTCGCCTCTAGTACCGCCTTCGGTGAGTCCTGCTCGATTAAACATAGACGAACTTGATCACCTAATTAAAACGCTTATAGATAATAAATCTAAATACCCTTTTCGTAGTCTGTTTTGTACGATCGCTGCGCTATTGGGATTTTACGCTATGCTTCGCCGCGGTGAAGTTCTGAGATTACGCCGTAAAGATATTCGATTTAAACCACGTACTGGGCTTTTAACCGTTACCGTTGCTAATACCCCTGAAGGCAAAACAAAAGGTAATACTTCACGAGAGATATACACCACAATCCCTAAACAGTATCGTCAATTGCTTATTTATCTATTTGAAATTAAGAAACACTCTGATCGCGATCAACCTTTGCTTGGATTTGAAGGTGAAAAATATCATTCGCGGCAGCTTTATTACTTATTACCCGTGTCACGAGCATTGCGCTGTTTGTTTGGTTCGCACTTTAACTTTCATCATTTAAGACACAGTGGGGTACATATTTTTATGCTGCAAACACTTCATTGCGTAAGTAATACACCTGATGAGCTACGAGGGGAAACAATACTTGAGTGTGAATTCCTATCTAGTAAGGCAGTGAGTATACGCTTTGATTATTGGTTTGAAGGCAGATCCGTGTGTGAGATTAATGATGCCGCACTTTTAGATGAAATGGGTCTGCAAATTGGCCATATTCACTACAGCACGACACGTTGGTCATACTTACACGATATTGAATGGTTGCTACCTATCGTTAGCCGTACTCATTCACCGTATATATCTCGTGAATATACTCACAGTGAACTGCGCTATTTATTTGGGCTAAAGCCTAATTCTAACGACCTATCCCGTATATTACTTAAGCTGAGTCCTGATTATGCCAATAAAACACTGGGACAAAAACGTAGTCAACCTGTAAGACTGTGCGATAACAAGCTCAGAGAGGTCATATTTGGCCAAGGGGTCCAAACAAAAAAAACGCTATCAACTGTTGATTATGCTTTAGCTTGGCAAAAATCAATTAATAACAGTAAACGCACGTTACTCGGCTTCATATTTAAAGCCATGCTAAAAAATAAAGCCCTCGACTTATATTCACTGAGCTTTATATGGGGTAATGGCAGTAAGCATCATATTCAACCGGTTTCTAAAAAGCAGCATACAGCTCTAAGCAATCTACCTCCCGTTGCACTTTCTGATGATGGCCAATCATTACAAATCACGCTGGCCTGCAATAGCAAAAACGCTCGTGCATTTACCACCGCTTTTAGACATAGCGATTGGGGTTGGTTAACGAGTAAATTTGTATTATCAGTCAATCGAAAAATCAACAGCGACCGACAACTACAGTTACTAAAGAAACTGTTTATTCAGAAAAACGAAGTTGTTCAAATCTATAAACAATCAGCAGGAAAAACTCAGCTGACTATTTATTTAAGTCCCAAAACATCACTTCCCCCCAATGTGCTCAAATTTGCACAAAATTTTATTCAGTCTTTCCAACCTCATGAGGTTCAACAATGAAAATGATTATTCCCCGTAATAAAAAAGAGCTACTTAAAAACATAACTGAAAATATTGATACTCGTTATGCTGATAGCTCAGCAACAGTATTAATAAACAAGAAAGAACGTTCTTTAACGTTAGTCACCGGTCAAAAACCGCTGTTTGCGCATTGTGTTTTTATACTTGATAAACGATCGACCAACCTAAAAGACACGACGTTTTCTATTGATGGCAGCTACGCAAAACAGCTACCTTACTACTTTGCATCAAACCAAGATATTGAATTAGGCTTTCAAACTTCGTCAACTAACTCCTCTTTCATAGAGTTGTTTCAAATTGGCCTCAAAGACAATCAAGCAACATTACGTCGATGTGAATGCAGTGATACTTTTAAAGAACATTTAACTTACCTTGAAGATAATAAGAAGCTCCCAACCACTATCGTCTCCAAATCAGTTATTGAACGTATAGTTTTTGAATCTACAGAGCATATGCCTTTTGAACTTTGTGAACTCGATAAGAAACACCAGCGTATTCGAGTACAACGCGATGGAAAAGTTGAAGACAAGCATTTACCCAACGACATAGAACTGCCTATCTCTATGGTTATGACACCTGAAATTACTAAACAATTAACTGACTTGTGTTACAGCACAAATAGTAATGAAATTGAAATAGCCCAACAAGGGGAATTACTCATATTTAAAGTAAATGAAGGTTCAGTAACCAGCTCTGTAGCTGGGCTCAACGAGTTTCATACAAAAACGCCAGAAAAAACACAGACTCTACAGTACGCTGAGTTAGACTTTCATGCATTTAAAAAAGAACTTAGACATTGTTTTATAGCGTATGGAGTCATCAAAAAAGCAAATGACGCATTGTTGTATTTGAGCCATGAAGAAGCCGCAATTGCTGTATTTACAGGCCCATATAAATTTGTTTACCGTGTAACGGTATCAAAAGTAAGTAGTGAAAAGAGTAATAATGGTTCTCTGTATCGCTTTTCACCCAGAGACTTACTAAGTATAAAAATCAAAGATTTAATTGGTGCTACAAGTACGCGGCTAGAAATTATTAAATATCAAAATGGTGAACTTAAGCTAGGGGTGTATTACTCACTAGAAGATAAACTACCTTATCGTAGCATTGCGATAGAAAAAAACGAAAGCGAGCTACCGAGTGTGTTAGCAATGCTTGAAAGTTTTAATAAAAACCAAGGTAATACGCAGAATGAGAAACAAGAAGTACAAGAGGATTTATTTGCTTTTTATGCTGATGAAGGGGAAGAGTATTAACACAAAAATACTGGACAAATAAACAGTTACTGTTATATTTATTAGTGTATTTTTAATCAGTTGTGCGATTTCGTACCTAGTGTATGGTATTAGCATGATTGGAAACAATACCAATTCGCTTAATTAAGTAAGCTATTGTGAAGCAAGAAAACCATGTCGAAAACAAGGCAAAAATTTTGTTATTTAGTGGTTCTAAATCAGAAATTTTTAACGCTGTTAGCGTCAGGTTTAATACTTCAGATTGATTACGTATTATTGCGGGTTAGTATCTTATAAGCAGTTGGGGTAAAGAGGCGGCAACCTCCCTACCCCGTACCGGCTGCGCTGACTTTAACTCGACCCAGCCGATGATCCAATTCTAACGAATTCCATTGGTGAGGGATAGATCTATTTATAGATCGACTAACTAATGGAGGCCATTATGGCTCACATTCGCATTCGTCCTAACGGGCGTATTCAATTTGATTTACACCTCTATGGGCAACGCTTTCGTGAAGGCACTAAGCTCATGGCTACACCGGCTAACTTAAAAAAAGCCAATGCTACACTCAAAAAAATGAACGCGGAAATTGACTTAGAAACGTTTCAATACCGTGATTATTTTCCTGATAGCAAAAAAGTCGCTAAGTTTGAAACACTGCAACGCACTAAAGACCCCGATCGCCTCTACCCATTTTTTAACGATTACGCCAATGAGTGGTTTGACCGCCAAAAAGCAAAATGGAAGAAGAGCTATCAAAGCGTTATGCGCAATACTCTCGATACGTATTTAATCGCTGAGTTTGGCAATATACTCGTGAGTGAAATTACACTCGCCAATGTGGATTATTTTCGTGAAAGCCTAACGATGATAAAAAAGAATGGTCGACGAAAGCTCACAAATAAACGTATTAATGGCATCTTGTGGCCACTTATTGCGATTTTAAGTTTGGCAGCTGAAGAACATGACTTTGCTTACCCTATGCGTCGATACAAAACACTTAAAGAAGAGCGAGCTGATTCTAACCCGCTAACGGCTGATGAAGTGCAATGCTTTTTAGAGGCGGCACCTATTGAGTGGAAAGATTACTTTAAAGTACGTTTTTGGACAGGGATGCGAAGCTGTGAGGTTCACGGTTTGCGTTGGGGAGATATAGATTTCAACCATAGGTTGATTCGAATTCGCCATAACTGGGTCAATGGTGAGTTGTGTGATGTAAAAACACCTAAGTCACGCCGTGAATTAAAAATGTGCGATACACTCTATGCATTGTTCAACCGCTTAAAAAACCAAGCGAGTAATGAATTTGTATTTACTCATAAGGCCAATCCACTTGATAATCACTTTGTGAGTAAGCAGCTTTGGTTTCCCACTCTAAAAAAAGCGGGTCTGGCACGCAGACGTCCTTACGAAACACGCCACACTGCGGCTGTGCTGCATATTGCTGCGCACGAAAACCCGCTTTATATTTCACATATGTTAGGGCATAGCGATACACGTTTACTGTTTGAAGTATATGCGCCTTATGTTGCTAATGCGTCAAGGCAGGATGGATTTGCGTTCAATGAGATGATGGTTGAGCGTGGGATTGCATGAAGCGTTTGATTAAAATGCTAAATAAAATTAGCTACATTTGAGCTTGCTAACTCAGGAATTAATAGTGCCATATAGCCAGTAATTTGAACCCCAATTATATACGTAGCCCATAGATATTTTTGAAGGTGAGATAGGAATCTCACCTTATATAACCTATATATATTTCTACAATAACGCTTTTATTGCCGTAGCAATATCCTCAGCTTGCACTTGAGATGCGACAGAATCAGTTGACTCGACCATAACACGGATGAGTGGTTCAGTGCCTGATTTTCGTAGTAAAACACGGCCTGTATCTGCCAATAGTGTTTCAGCTTCTACTACTGCTTGCTTCACTGAATCAGTATTTAAGATTTCATTCGCATTATTTTGTGATAAACGCACATTTAAGAGTACTTGCGGTAATTTTTGCATACCTGCTACGTAATCTTTTAATGATTGCTTTTGCTGAATAAGCGCTGTTAATACCAATAAAGAAGCGACAATACCATCACCTGTGGTTGCATAATCTAAGTGTAGAATATGGCCTGAACCTTCACCACCAAGCTTCCAACCCGTATTTTTAAGCTGCTCAACAACATAGCGGTCACCTACTTTAGCGCGCTTGAATGGTATATCCATTTCCTTAAGCGCTAGCTCTAACCCGAGGTTAGACATTAGTGTACCAACAACACCACCCTGCATTTTGCCCTGCAGCTTTGCTGCTTTAGCTAAAATATAAAGTATTTGGTCACCGTCAATCACAGCGCCACTATCATCAACAAGCATTAATCTGTCAGCATCACCATCAAGCGCAATACCTAAGTCTGCTTTATGTTCAAGTACAGCGGCTTGAAGGCTATCTAGATGCGTGGCACCACATTGCTCATTTATATTTAACCCGTTTGGTTTATCGTTAATGCTAATAACATCAGCACCCAACTCTGCATAAACATTTGGTGCTATGTGATACGCAGCCCCATTTGCACTATCGACAACAATTTTTAAACCTTCAAGTGTTAAATCTTTAGCAAATATGCCTTTGCAAAACTCAATGTATCGTCCAGCAGCATCGTTAATGCGTCTTGCTTTACCCAAGCGTTTTGAGCTAACACACTGCATAGCGTCATTATTTAATGCTTGCTCAAGTAAAGCTTCAATTTCAAGTTCTTGTTCATCGTTTAACTTCGTACCAGAATTATTAAAAAATTTAATACCATTATCGTAATATGGATTATGTGATGCGCTAATAACAACACCGGCATCCGCTCTAAAAGTGGATGCTAAATAAGCAACAGCAGGCGTTGGCATTGGGCCAACAAATGCTACATTAACACCCGCAGCAGAAAGACCTGCTTCAATAGCTGACTCAAACATATAACCGCTATTACGTGTATCTTTACCTATTAATATCTCTTTTGTACCACTCGATGCTAAGACTGTACCCGCGGCCCAGCCTAACTTCATTGCAAAATCAGGCGTAATAGGAAAAGTCCCTACTTTACCTCTTACTCCATCGGTACCAAAATACTTACGAGACATAATTATTCCCTTATAAATTAAAAAATCTTAAGAAGAGCTTTAAAAAGCAAAAAACGCGAGTGTAACTCACGCTTTTTATACTTTTAAAAATTAGAATCAACTAAGAAATTCGTTGCTAACTTTAACCCTAGCTTTGAAGGTTAACTACATTATTTACGCTTTTAGTATTATCTTTAGATTCATTTTCAAGTCTGGCATTCCATACTAAATCACAAATACCATCAGTGGGGTTAAAGCCGGTTGGTGCATCGAGTAGTAGCTGACGTATTTTTTCATGCTCAAAGTTATGGCAGGCAATATCAAGCGCATCAATAAATACATTAAGCTCAATGAGCGGCAGCATTACTTCATGTGCGGTCATTATACGCTCATGCGGTGTTTGCTCTACGTTATCGCCTATTAATAGCTCTTCATACAGCTTTTCACCTGGGCGTAAACCGGTACATTTAATTTCAATATCACCATGCGGGGTATCATCTGTTTTAATTTCGAGGCCCGACAATCTAACCATTTTAGTTGCCAAATCACTTATTTTTACCGAGTCGCCCATATCAAGTACGAATACATCACCGCCCTTGCCCATAGCGCCTGCTTGTATTACTAGCTGTGCAGCTTCTGGAATAGTCATAAAGTAACGGGTTATATCTGGGTGAGTAAGTGTTATTGGGCCACCTTCTTTTATTTGGCGGCGAAATAGCGGTACAACAGAGCCACTTGAACCAAGCACATTACCAAAGCGCACCATACAAAAGCGTGTTTGGTGTTTAGCCCCCTGTTCTTGTGCTAAACCTTGTAATACTAGCTCAGCCATGCGCTTAGTTGCACCCATTACATTTGTTGGCCGTACTGCTTTATCGGTAGAAATGAGTACAAAGGTATCTACCTTAGCCTCAACAGCGGCCTTTGCGGCGTAGTAGGTACCAAATACATTATTACGTACACCTTCTACTACATTGTGCTCAACCAATGGCACATGCTTATAAGCAGCGGCATGGTAGATGGTTTGCACACCAAAGGTTCTCATTACCGTTTCAAGGCGATTTACACGTTGTACTGAGCCCATGATAGGGATGAGTTCAATGTTAAGCTTATTATTAGATATGTATTCACCCAGCTCTTTTTCAATTGAATAAAGAGCAATTTCACTGCGCTCAAACAACACTAATTTAGTTGGTTTGAGTTTAACTATTTGTCTACACAGTTCTGAACCGATTGAGCCACCCGCACCAGTAACCATGACTACTTTCTCTGTTATATTGGCGGTCATTAAATCATCTTTAGGAGTTACTGGGTCGCGCCCTAGTAAATCTTCAATTTCAACATCTCTAAATTCAGAAAGCTTCGCTTTACCTTCAACAATATCGGCCATGCCCGGGATCGAAAGTACTTTAATGGTTAATGGCTCAAGTTGTGCGAGTACTTCTTTGCGCCTTGCACGTGTTTCACTAGGCATAGCAAGCAGCACTTTGGTTGCCTTACGTTTTTTTATTAATTCATGTATGTCATTAAACGCACGTACCGGTATGCCTTGTATTATAGAGCCATGTTTTGTCACGTCGTCGTCAATAAACGCACTGACAAAATACTCAGGGCCTGCATTTAAAGCAGTCGCTAATTGACGCCCCGACGAGCCTGCACCATAAATAATAACCGCATCTTTGTTGCTGGTGGTCATTCTTCCTATCAGTGCGCGCACTATAATACGTGAACCACCTACGGTTAATAAACATAGCCAAGCAAAAATAAATGGCATAGTACGTGGTATATCTATACCAACAAAAAATGCTAGCAACACCAAGCTTACCGTAGTGATAAGCGTACCGAGTATAATGGCCCATACTGCTTGTGAGTTCATATACCGCAAAACAGCGCGGTATAAACCTAAACTAATAAATGCATATAAACTAATGGGAATTAAGAGTGCTAATAATAACCAATTACCAGAAACACTTAATGGCTCTAAGCTGTCAAGCCTCACTATTAACGCTAGCCAAAAAGCGGCTGCTATAAAAAGTGAGTCAATAAAAAGCGTAATAACACGCTTTTTTGCACGCGGGGCATTAATAATTGAGCGGATAAAACTGTCCATAAAAATCCTTTTGATAATAGATTGTAGATTTAATCTAGTTTCAAGATTAAAAGCAAAGCCCAATAACTAGATGCTACCAAGACTCTATTGATTTTATTAACTCTGATAGCATAAACAAAATTTATTTTACTTCAGCCATCAACATATCTAAAGTGAATCATCCTCTTAACTTCTTTGTGAATAATTAACTTTACTAGCTTTACTTTGATGCTAACTCAAATACTTCTTTCATCACTCGTTTTGTTTTAGCTATTTCAGCTTGTGTTAACGTAGGGTGAACTAAAAACATCAATGCAGTTTCTCCAAGCTCAACGGCATTCTCTAATCGTTTCTCAGGTCTAAATTCAGTGTTATCAAAGGCTTTTTCTAAATACACTTCCGAACAACCACCTTGAAAACAGGGTACACCACGTTGAACTATTTCGTTAAGTATACGGTCACGAGTCCAACCATCAGCTAATTGCTCAGAATTAACAAACATATAATGTTTGTATTCAGCATGCTCAATGTAGCTTGGCACTGATACTAAACGAATACAGTCAAATTCACTTGCAGCTTTATCTAGCTCAGCACCGTACGCTTGGCGTTTTGCAGTCCAATCACTCATACGTGTTAATTGAATACGGCCAAGTACAGCTTGCATTTCAGTCATACGCCAATTTGTGCCAAAGCTTTCGTGTAACCATCTAAACCCTGGTGGGTGTTGACGATTATAAATAGCATCATAGCTTTTACCGTGGTCTTTATAGCTCCACATAGTAGACCATAACTTTTTTGAATTTGTAGTTACCATGCCGCCTTCGCCGCCGGTGGTCATTATTTTATCTTGGCAAAAACTCCATGCGCCCACATGACCAATACTACCCACAGAGCTACCTTTATATTTAGCACCATGCGCTTGGGCACAGTCTTCAATTACATAAAAGCCATGCTCTTTACTCAATGCCATTATGTCGTCCATTTCAGCAGGCATACCTGCTAAATGCACCACGATCACCGCTTTAGTTTTTGGTGTAAGCACTGCTTTAATACTTTCGGCTGTAATCGCTTGACTATTTAAATCAACATCAGCAAATACAGGTGTAGCACCAGCGGTAACAATGCTTGAAGCAGACGCTAAAAATGTACGTGGTGTGGTTATTACTTCATCGTCAGCGCCTACATTTAAGGCTTTAAGTGCTAAATCAAGTGCTAGCGTGCCATTACCTAAAGCAATGGCGTATTCACTATCAGCCCAAGTTGCGAATTCTTTTTCAAACTCACGTCCTTCAGTGCCGGTCCAGTAATTAACTTTATTTGAAAGAACAACGCGACTTACTGCATCGGCTTCATCAGATGTAAAGCTAGGCCAAGGAGAAAATGGGGTGTTTAACATGGTATTCCTATTTATTCTGTATAGAAAAGATCATAAAAAGTATTTTTAGTGGCTTTTTATTACAACAGCGGGAGAGCCAAACGCTGTTACATTATCAGGTGTATTTTTTACAACTGTACTACCAGCACCAACTATACAATTACTACCAATCGTAATTAATTGTTTTACTTGGCTACCAATACCAACCCAGCTTTTAGTACCAACAGACACGCCACCGGCTAAAGCAACATTAGGGCAAATATGGGTGAAATTATCAATGGTGCAATCATGCTCAACTACAGCAGCAGTATTGATAATACAACCAACACCAACTTTGGCAAAAGCATTAATAACAGCCCCAGCAAAAACCACGGTGCCCTGTGCTATTGCTGCATATGGGCTTATTACTGCGGTTGGGTGAATTAAAGTAATAAGGTTAAAGCTATGCTGTTGTAATAACAGTATTTTTTCCTGGCGAATTTCGTTATTACCAATAGCAACGACCACATCATTACCAAATGTTGTATTAGCATTATTTGGGGCAATTAAATCAGCGCATGTACCGTGTATAGTCCAATGCTCAATGTTTTTTTTACTTGGGTAAGCATCATCAAAAAATATAACGGTATAACCTAACTGCTCGGCAATATCTCCAATGACTTTACCATGACCGCTAGCACCAACTATAGCCAAATTTTTAGTCATTATTAGAACCTTTAAATGGCTCAATAGTGACGTGCCCATCAGCACTTATGCCTTCACGCACAAACACCTTTTTTACTGTTAATAATAATATTTTCATGTCGAGTAAAAAGCTTTGGTTATCTACATACCAAACATCAAGCTTAAACTTTTGATCCCAGCTAATGGCATTGCGACCATTTACTTGCGCCCAACCAGTAATACCTGGCCGCACATTGTGACGACATGCTTGTACTTCATTATATAAAGGCAGGTATTGGACTAACAATGGCCTAGGCCCAACTAAGCTCATATCGCCTTTAATAACATTAAAAAGTCCTGGTAGCTCATCTAAGCTAGATGAACGTAAAAAACTGCCAAAAGAGGTCATTCGCTGTTCATCTGGTAGTTGGCTACCGTTTGTGTCAACGGCATCAAGCATAGTACGGAATTTCATCATCTTGAAGATCTCCCCCTTAAGACCGGGACGATCTTGAGTGAATAATATTGGAGAGCCAAGTTTAACTCTAACTAAAAACGCAATAACCATAAGTACTGGAGTTAAAGTGATTAGTGTAAATAAGCTGACGAATACATCAAAAAGCCTCTTCATTATTTATCAAGCCCCATAATGCTCAAATAAAAACCAGCGGCAGAAAATAAAGTACACTTAAACACCAACATTCTCCTTGTAAAAGCTTACTAGTTCAGAAGTTAAATATTCTGATGAAAAACTATTATTAACTCGTTCATTAGCTTGTTGTCCTAGTCTTTTTGTCAATGCTCTATCTGCTTCTAATTTTGCCATATGTTCTGCGAGTTCACCTTTATGTTTAAGCTCATGCAATAACCCCGTTTCATTATCAACAACAGCATCAGATAAACCATATATGTTACTCGCTATCGCAGGGATACCATTTGCAGCAGCTTCAAGAATAGTTGTACCAAAACCCTCACGATAACTAGGTAGCACTAATACATCTGCAGCGCTGAAATATTGATTTGGGTTATTTGTCAAACCTACAACTTTAATCTTATTATTTTTAAACTCATTAAAAAATTGTTCATTATATTCACTCTCATTAGGGCCAACTAATAATAAATAAGCATCAGAACCTGCTTTATTATTTTTAGTATAAGCTTCTAATAATTCATCTATACCTTTGTCTTTACATAAACGCCCAAGAAAAAGCAACACGAAAGCATCTTGTGGTATATCAAACTTACTCCTAATTTCTTTTTTATCCGTTTGGCTAAATTCAAATTTAGATATATTTACACCTGAAATAGAGCCCTTACCAAGAACAGTAGCTCCTTTATTAGTAATAATATTATGAGTTAATAGAAAGCTCTTTTGAGATGGACTATCGACTAATACATGAGTAGACAACTTGAAGACTAATTTATCAATAAGAATCAAGAGTTGTCTGAACAATCCTGTTCTTGTTACCCACACTTGGCCTGTATAGGTATGAAACCTATTTTTGGTACGACAAATAAAGGATGATACCATCCCACACAAAGCGGCTTTAGGTGTAATAGTATGAACAGCAGAAAAGTTGCTGTTATTAATAATAAGTATAAGCCTTGCAATACATACTAAATCATTAACTAACGAGATTTCACGCTTCATTGGCAAATGAATAAAACTCACATCAATATCATCAGATAAAATTCCAAGATTCTTGTTCGCAATTATAGTAACTTGATATAACTTAGTTAGCTCACGTATATGGTCGAGCATAAAGCTATTAACAGTTAGGGGAGTTGTAACTAAAATTGCGATTGATTTTTTCATTTATTACCTTCAGAAATATTACAAAAAGCCTTTTAGACTCTAGTTATAAAAATTAAAACTACTAGGCTTTTTCTAAATTCAAATTAATAGTTCATTATATAATATCTACTTAGTACTTCGCCAATATTGATATAAAAAGTAAAATAGATAAATTCTGTTAATAAGCTTACACTTTATAGATGATTTTTCTTGCTTTAGTTATAAGATAGCTTGGTATCAGAGCTTTTACTAAAGGCTGAAAAATTAATACTCTATAACGCAAAGGGATATCCAGTCTTTTAAAAACTCTATACCTTAATTTCACTTCTAATAATCTTACTTTAAAACTTCTTCTAGTAGTAGCAGCCTGATCATCTCTCATAGAGTACAACGGCTCTTTTAAGTTAACTCCCAAATAGCCAGCTTGATAAAATTTCGACCAAAGATCATAATCTTGAGCCCGTTTAAGTGAACTGTCATACCCCCCAATTTCTCGCAGTACAGATGTATGCATCATCATTGGAGCGTGACAATGTGGTGTGCCATAAATAAAATCGATTTTAGTTGGCTTAAATTTAGGATTAACCTTTCCAAACACACCACTTTCATTAAATAAGTTCATAGCTGTACTGACTAATGCGTAGTCTGGGTTTTTATTTAAAAAGTTTAACTGTTTCTCAAACCTATCGGGACTACAAACATCATCACCATCCATTCTTGCAGTAAACTGAGTATTTACAAACTCTAAACAATGATTAAGAGTAGCAGCCAACCCCTTATTTTTATCATTTGTTATTAACGAGATATTAGAATGGGCTTTAGCATATTCTTCTGCGATCATGAACGTACCATCTATCGAACCATCATCACACATTATTAATTGCCAGTCTGGAATTGTTTGTTCTAATAATGAATCGATTGCCTCAGACAAAGTAGTCTCGCAATTATAAATTCCCATAATCACAGTTATTCTCACCATGTTGTCACCTTACAATACGTATATATCAATTTAACCCACCCTAGAACTTATTTTCACCTGATAACAATAATTTAGAAAAAGTGAGTGAAATTGGAATGAATTAAAATTATTTACCAATCAAATAGAGTTGAGTTCAGTTGGTAAGGTGTTAAATTACTGAATGTTGATGTATTCATAAAGAAGTACAACAAACAAACAATAAAAAATACATACGATATAAGACTTCGTATTTTAAACTTACTAAGTCCCAGAAAAACCATTGGCCAGAGTAAGATAGCAGTTGTGCTGAAATATAAATGTAACCGAATGATTCCTGATGGATTTACATTTGATACTACGCCGGCAACAACTGGTATCAACCCTAACAAGTATATATTGAGTAATCGAGAATAGTAACCATTAGGACTTATTGCTATACTCCTAGCCATATAAAGTAAACAACCTTGAGTAACAAGAAAAGCAACAGTTAAGTGCCCACCGCCAGATGTAACAACCGCATAAGTAGAATATTGATCACCTAAATAAACCGTAGCGAATCTAACAAAAGTAGCTAAAAATAGCGTCATAATAACTGTTCCACCTATAACAGTTAATATTTGTGTTCGTCCGATGTAAGGTCTGGCTAAAAAATAAATTGGAGCAGCTATTAATGCGGTATGGTGAAACGTAAAAGCTAAAACTATTAAAGTAAAGTATACTTTCGGCTTTCTCTCTAGTAGCCATGGAATGGCCAAAAAACAAATTCCTGCGGCAATCCCCTGTCTAGCACCATTAAAAAAGAAAGTATAGGTACCAAGCGTTATGAATAGAAATATGGCAGTTTCATAGCGTTGAGTCATTCGTACAATAGTCAAAACATAACAAAGCACAACAATTGCCGCAATCAGTAATAATAGGCTTGCGAAATTATCAGATAGACTTTTTGACAAGAACATAAGAAAATTATAACCAATCTCAGTCGATTTCCATACATCATCAAAAGACCCCATTCTTCCAAGGTGTTTTAAGTAAGTACCAGTATCAGTTCCAACAGTATAATTACGTAAACCTCCAAAAAGTGTCAGAACTGAAAGTATTAGTCCTACACATATATACTCTACACCTCTACTGCCATATTTATTGCCAAAATAGGCAATAACAACTACGAAAAAAAGTACGATAAAATAAGGAGCCATTTAGTAAAAACCGTCATCAAGTTGCATGTATAGTTACCACTTCATATGTATAAAAATCAGTTACTCAAAGCGAAACCAGAGAAATCAATCAAATAGAAATGATAAATATTTAATTGATATATTATCTATATGGTATTTTTCACGGTGAAGTTCATAGTCACTTATAATTCTTTTCCTTGTTGAAGCATTTATCATTAAAGTGTTCAAATGAATTTTATAGCATTCTTTGTCACCAAGCGGAATTAAAAAGCCATTCTCGTTATCACGAATTAAATCACTTGGTCCTGCAGGACAGTTATAAGCAATACAAGCGAGGGGGTATGCTATTGCTTCACTTAAAGCATTTGGAAAACCTTCTGAGACTGACGTAAAAGCGAATATAGTTGCTTGTGACAAGTAATCATCAACATTTTTAACTGCACCTATGAGTTTAACATGGTCACCAAGACCATTACTATTGATCTGACCTTGTAAAACATTTTTTTCAGGGCCATCACCTAATATCCATAATTCCCATGATTTCATCGAATCTACTTCAGAGAAAATATCAATAAGTTCGGAGAAATTTTTTGTTGCTATCAACCTTCCAACAGAAATAATTATATTTTTATTCACAGGAATATTGCTTTCTTCTATTTGCCTTAATGGGTTGGCTATTACCGCAATATTTTTATTATATTTTTTTTCTAAAGCAACACTTTTAGCTGTTTGAGTTTGAGCGATCATACCAGCAGCAAATGGATATATGAACTTACGCAATAACTGTATGATAGACCGAAGATTTACATGTGGATTACTTCTATCAGATATATATATTGGAACATTTGATATTCTAGAACTAATTATAGACAAGGGGTTGAAAACTTCACTAAAAGAGAGTGCCACCGTTGGTTTTATTTTTAAAAGAGCAGAAGTTAAATAGAAAAAAACCTTAGCCTTTCCCATCAAGCCTGCTTTATAGTCAAATTTAGGTTGAATCACATCAACTCTATCGTCTAATTCATATGCAACCTTACTTTTTAAAAGACAAATAATTGATACATGAAAGCCATTTGCAACCGAATAATTTGATAATAAGCAAACGACTCTTTCCATGCCTCCCATCTTTAAGGTAGGAACGATTATGCATAATTTCTTTTTATTCAAAAATGACCTCTAACCTTCATCTTTATTAACTAATTCTTCAACCATCCACGCATAAGGTTGGATTTCTGACTTATGCCAATTTAAATCTCTACTCCAGTAACCTGGGCAGTCAATGTAGCCATTCATAGCAAAGCCATAACTGATTTCCACTATCAGAGGTTTATTGTCGTAATCAAAAATAAAATCATAAGCTAAGCACTGTGCATTTAATTTTTTATTCACATCAAAAGCGACTTCCAAGCAGCGTAGATCTATTGTTGAATGATCATATTCAATACTACCACTGCCTGACGCTCTGAAATCATCAGGCCTGACTAGTCGTTTTATGGCAAATGCTTTATCTCCGATGACAATCACTCGAATATCGAAGCTATTATTTGGTATAAATTCTTGAAAATATACATACTCTTTTTCAGGGCCTTGGAGCCTAGCATATTCTGTCAACACAAATAATCTAGCAACTCCTTTTAAGATGCCTGCGAAAGTATCTTTACCGTCCCTAAATTTATTGAAGCGGTCTTTTAAGTTTCCAATACGGTCAAACTGCTCGAACCCTTTACCAAAGGCTTTGTTAATTAATTTAATCGACTCCTTTTCATTTCTAACCAATTTAACATTGGTAGCCCCTGCACCGCCTTTCAATTTAAAAACTTTAGGATAAGAAACAGCCTTAGCCCAAGTCGTTGCCTCTTTCTTATCATAGAAAACATAACTAGGAACTAATGGTGCGCCGATAGCTTCAAGCAAGTATTTCTGTGCAACTTTGTCATCAAAATGCCAACCTGTATTGAAATTAGGGAAAACCTTAATGCCGGTCTGCTCTAAAGAAAATAATATTCTTTTTGCTGTGATCACATCCTTAAATTGACCGTGATGGTGATGCCACATAAAAGCATCGCAGCCTTGCAATTGTTCAATAATATTATCGTCATAAGCATTAACAATCTTATAATCAATACTATTATTTTTACAAAAAGAGATCCAAGGCTTAGAAAAGCTATTCTCTCTATGGTGTATTGCTATTTTCATTTTATATATCCAGTGTTCTAATTATTTTTGCAGGGTTCCGCTGAATTAATACATTATTTGTAAAGACTCCTTTAACAACAAAACCTGCAGCTATAACCGAGTTGTCACCTATAACTGTATCTTTAAAGTTATTGCATTTAAACCAATCCAGCAATTATCGCCAATTATTATTTTTTGCTTTTATCTCTTCCTTAAGTCCGATTTTTTGAATTTAATATATGTCACTACAATCGATAATGCTAACACAAGCTGTAATAACTGAGTTTCCACCTATTACGATTTTTTTGCGCATTAATATAAGTACCATTGATACTACAGTTATCGCCAGTCACACATTCTGCACCTGCCTTATCAACTAAAATAGTGGTAGGAAATGGCACTCCTGCATGGCAGCCATTACTATTAGAGCGCAGATAAACATTGTTACCCTATCGTCAATTTGTTTTGACTGGTCTTTATTTTTATATGCAGCTCTAATGTAAAGCTATTTCCAAACTTCGCATTCGGATTGTTTTTCTTTATGAATAACATTTTAATACTAATTAATATTTTTTAACCTTTACATACTGGTACATCAAAGTCCCCCCCATTAAAAATCGCCCAATAACTAGCGTTAATGATGCCCCAATAATCCCATAGAAATAAATTAATGGCAGCGAAAAAGCAAAAGCAATCAATGAGCAAAAAATAGTATTTTTCATCACCAGTTTGTCTTGTCTCTTAATAATAAAGTAATTAAGCCCATAGATATCATAAGCAACAAAGCCAAGAATACTTAACCCCATTAATAAAAATGTAGGTAAAGCCAGAGGGTGATTCAGGTTTAAATACCAAAAAATTAAATTGCTTGACGCAAACAATATTAATAAACCAAAAGTAACTAAAATAAACATTAAATTTCGGTACATCTTAAATGCATCTTTTTTACGATTTATAAATGGAAAAAAAACCCGAGATACTATACTTAATAACATTACACACAGATCTATTATTATTCTTATCGCGCTATAAATACCTAAAGTTTCTATATTAACGAATAACCCAAGTAACAATGATGTGCTATTATTATATAAATTAGGCACAAATTGATTAATAAAAATAGGGAAGTTTTTAATAATAATTTTTTTTATACTTTTTAAAGGCGGCGCTATAAACTTAATTTTATATTTTTTATATAAAATCCATTGCCCAATAACTCCTGAAAATAAAACTCCCGCACTTGCTAAAAGTGAATAAAAAGCATAATCACCTTTTTCTTTAATAAAGATAAATATACTTAAGGTAAAGAATATTTTTATAACGACATTAATGAGTGTGATGTATTTCATTTTTTCAATTCCCTGAAAAAACCACTCAGGGAACAAAGCAAAGCCTACCAAAGAAAGCGAAGCATATAAAAAAAGCTCTTTCTCTTTATAAAAAGGAGGATATAAGCTGACAATAAGCATTATCGTAGCCAACGATAACAATAAAAAAGCAAGCTTAATAATCATAACCCGACTATAAATTAGGTTAAGTTTATTAGGACTATTCCTGTGAGTAGCTACATCCCTAACCGCAGTGACCTTAAAGCTATAATCAACGATTGCCTGAAAATAAATAATTAATGCTGTAGCTAAAGCTATAAGGCCATAGTTTTCATAACCTAAAACACATAAGACATAAGGTAAAGTAATTAATGGCAACAACATCGTTACAATTTGCAATACAGATAAAGATAAGAAATTTTCTATTAAAACCTTCCCATCTTTTGTTTTAAGCAGTGATATTAATCTCATAGCTGAGTTTTATTTGCCAATGAACACTTAATCAACCTAATAACTTCTTATACCAAGGCATTGCTTTACTAATGCCCTGTAATATTTTGTATTCTGGTGCGTAACCTAATTTATTAACGGCTTTACTTACATCCGCCTGAGAATGCCGTACATCACCAGCTCTAAAGTCACGATAGGTTGGCTCTTGAGGGTAGCTAATACCGTTATCATTAAGTCCAGCTTTTATTGCATGGAACAATTGATTGAGTGAGGTCCTACCTCCTACCGCAACATTGTAGACTTGGTTCTTAGCTTGATCAGTTGCAGTTGCAGCAAGTATATTCATTTGTACTGTATTTTCAATGAAACAGAAATCACGGCTTGTTTCACCATCACCATTAATGAATACATCTTCACCTTTGATCATGTCAGCAGTCCATTTAGGAATTACTGCTGCATAAGCTCCGTTAGGATCTTGACGTTGACCAAACACATTAAAATAACGTAAGCCAATTGTTTTAAAGCCGTAGGTTTTTGCATAGACCCCCGCATATAGCTCATTTACGTATTTAGTTACGGCATAAGGCGATAGTGGATTACCTATATTTTCTTCTACTTTTGGCAGTGCAGGGTGATCACCGTATGTGGAGCTACTTGCAGCATAAGTAAAGCTTTTAACGTTAGCTTCTTTAGCTGCTTGTAGCATATTTAAAAAACCAGTGATATTCGCAGCATTAGTTGTTACGGGATCTGCTATTGAGCGTGGTACTGAGCCAAGAGCCGCTTGATGTAATACGTAATCGACATCTTCACCGTTATTAGCTAATGCTGTTTCGCAATCTTGGTAATTACGAATATCACCTTCGATAAAATTAAAACCTTGCCACTGCTCTGCAGTTACTAAACCTTTTACTTCATCAAGGTTATGCTGATGACCCGTTGCAAAGTTATCAAGCCCCACTACTTTTTGATTTAATTTTAATAAATGCTCTAAAAGGTTTGAGCCAATAAAACCAGCAACACCTGTCACTAACCAGGTTTTAGGAGAAGAAAGTAGTTCTACTTTAATTTGTTCGTAACGAGTCATGATATTCCTTGTTTGAGCTAAAACTTGCTAAAATTCAAAGCATTATTAGTTTGTAATGCTGATCTTAAAAGCGCGAGCTTGAACCCACGCTTACAATGATTACAAACGTATATCTACGCTCTGTTTTGGTAGTACGTACTTTAAGTCGTAAAGTACGTGTTCTGCTTTGCCTAATGCACGAATTTGCTCTGCGCCCATTTCTTTAAATTCGTTATGGCCGACAGCAAGAATAATTGCATCGTAGTTATTTTTTTTGCGCTCTATGGTTAGGCTTAAACCGTATTCGCGCTGTGCTTCATCGTTTGAGCACCATGGATCGACTATATCCACATTAATATTGTATTCTTTAAGCTCGCTAACAATATCGACCACTTTTGTATTACGTAAGTCTGGGCAGTTTTCTTTAAAGGTTAAACCCATTATCAGTACATTTGCGCCATCTACATGGATACGCTTTTTAAGCATATTTTTAACTAGTTCCGACACCACATGTTTACCCATACCATCATTTAAGCGACGGCCGGCTAAAATCATTTCTGGGTGGTAACCTACGCTTTGTGCTTTATGAGTTAAGTAATACGGATCAACACCAATACAATGTCCGCCAACTAATCCTGGACGAAATGGTAAAAAGTTCCATTTAGTGCCAGCCGCTTCTAACACTTCAAGCGTGTCGATACCTAACTTATTAAAAATAATTGATAACTCATTAATTAAAGCTATATTTACATCGCGTTGCGTGTTCTCAATTACTTTTGCAGCTTCAGCCACTCTAATAGAGCTCGCTTTATGTGTGCCGGCCGTAATTACTGATTTATAAAGTTGATCAACTTTTTCAGCTATTTCTGGATTCGATCCACTCGTAACTTTTAATATGTTAGTTACGCGGTGCTCTTTATCGCCTGGGTTTATACGCTCTGGTGAGTAGCCGGCAAAAAAGTCTTTATTAAATACAAGGCCTGATACACGCTCAACTACTGGCAAGCACGCTTCTTCTGTTGCGCCTGGGTATACCGTTGACTCATAAATGATTATGTCGCCTTTTTTAACCACTTTACCTAACATTTCACTGGCTTTGATTAGTGGTGTTAAGTCTGGCTGTTTATGTGCGTCAATAGGAGTTGGTACGGTAACAATATATACATTACAGCTTTCAAGGTCTGACACTGTATAAGAGAAATTAAGTTCTGGAGACTCTTTAAGTTCATCATCACTTACTTCAAGTGTAGAGTCGTGGCCTGCTTGTAATTGTGCAATTCGACCTTGGTTAATATCAAAGCCTGTTACTGGAAATTTCTTGCCAAACTCAACTGCTAATGGGAGGCCTACATAACCTAATCCTATAATGCCAATTTTTAGGTCCGTTAATGAATCGTGCATAATTGTACTCTCTTTGTTTGGTTGTAGAGCTTCGAGCTTTGGACTGCGAGCTTCGTAAAAGTTAAATTTAAAATTGGTTTCATATTAAAACGTGCAGTAAAAAAACGAGTATTTAGAGGTATACTCGTGGGTAAAAAGCACGTTTTACAATCTATTTTTGGTGGCTTACCATTCATTTTTAACAACGAAAACACTTTGCATTTACTAAATCAGTACGCAATGGCTCACCACTAAATTGCATTTTAGCAATTTTATATCTCAGTGATATTACAACCCACTGAGACACTTTTTTCCATATTGAGACAGTCAATTTAGACTATCTCTTTGTAATTGCTTGTTTTTGTACTTTTATTTAAAAGTGCCCAATAGGCCCCCATTTTTATAAATTATTTATCACTTTTGTATTCGTAGTTGTAATACCCGTAATAGCCGTATGCATTACTGGCTTTTTTAACTACGCCGTTAAATACAACGCCTTTTACGTCTATGCCATTTTGTTCAAAACGATTTCGAGTTAATTCTATCTCTCGTACATGATTTTGTCCAAAACGGGTTACTAGTAACGTAGTGCCTGTATGCGCACTTACAATTGCGGGGTCAGTTACTGCAAGTATTGGAGGGGTGTCGATAATTATAATGTCGTAAGCGGCGCTTACTTCTTCAACTAACTTACTAAAGTTGCTATGCATTAATAGCTCTGAAGGGTTTGGCGGTATTTGTCCACGCGTAATAACACTTAAACCTTCAACTTTGGTTGGTTTAGTAACTTGCTCTAGGTTTAAACGGCCAGATAAGTAATCACTTAATCCATCGTCCCACTTTAACCCAAACTGCGTTTGTAAGTAGCCTTTACGCATATCGGCATCAATAATCAGTACTTTTTTACCGCTTTGCGCAAGCACACTTGCTAAGTTAACCGATATAAACGATTTACCCACACTTGGGCTTGGGCCCGATATAGCAATAATATTATTTTTAGCTTCCATCATCGCAAAGTGCAAACTTGTACGTAAGCTACGCAGTGCCTCTATTGCTAGGTCAGCTGGGTTATCAAGAGCCAATATGCTTCTAGGCTTATTTGTTTTGTTTTTACGGGCTCGTTCAGCAAAGCCACTTAGTTTATCTTGGTAATCTGAGTGCGGTACACTTGCGTATACAGGTAGGCCTAGCGCTTCAATTTCTGCAGGGTCTTCAACGCCTTTGTGCATTGCCTTTTGTATAAGCACTATAGCCACAGCTAACATACCGCCTAGCATAGTCGCCATTACGACTATTAATGCTTTTTTAGGTTTAACTGGCTTGCTGGTGTTTACCTCGGCGTAGTCAATTATACGTACGTTACCTACAGTGCCTGCGCGAACTATATCAAGCTCTTGCGTTTTACTAAGTAACAATGTGTAAATTTGGTTGCTTACCTCAACATCGCGTCTTAAGCGAAGTAGCTCTTGTTGAGTTTCTGGCAGATTACCTACCTCACCTACAAGCTCTTGCTTTTGGCTTTCAACCGCCTCTATTTGCTCCAGAATACCTTGGTATGTTGGGTGATCTTTTTTGAATTTACGGCCAAGCTCTAACCGTTTTAGGTTTAGCTCTTGTAACTTGGTTTCAAGCTTTACAACTTGTTCAAGCACACCTTGTGTTTCGAGTGTTATGTTTATTGATTGGCGTTTAATTTGGTAGTCGTTAAAGCGTTGCTCTGCGTATTCAAGCTGTTTTTTAATTTCAGGCAGTTGTACTTCTAAAAACTCCAGCGACTTTTGTGCTTCAGCGCTGTTACGTTCAACATTACGGCGTACATAAATAGCCGCTACTTTATCAAGCACTTTTTCGGCGTAGCTTGGTTTAATGCTTTGTAAGCTTAAGTTGATTATGCCTGAGTCTTTGCCTTTTTCACTTGCACCAATTGCAGTTTGCAAATCTAAAATAGTATTTAAGCGATCTTTACGGGTAATTGTAAACTCTGTACCAGGGCGTGCCTTTAAAGTACGAATGGTTAAGTTAAACTTACCGTTTGTAAGCTCCTCGCCTACTTTACCCGATAATATTTGCTCACCGTCACCATTTAAAAGTGTAAGACCATTGTTAGCTTGCGCTACCAAAGTAAATTCCTGATTTACTGCAGTGCGTGGTACATCAAACCTAAATACATTTATACTCTCGCCGCCCCATGCGTAGCTACTTGCGCCAAAACTTGGCTCGGCTAAATTGCCATCTTCCATTGGGGTAAAAGTGCGGTAAGCTCGGCTACCTATAAACGGAAATAGCTTAGGCTCTGCTATTACATCAAGCTTTAAAGTGTCTACTGCCTCGCCTATTATACTGCGCGACTTTAGTAACTCTATTTCGGTTACTGCAGCTGATGTACTTTCGAACATGCCTGCCATATCGTCAAAACCAGGGACTGATGCGCCGCCGTCTTCAACTTGTATCATGGCTGTTGCTTGGTAAACTGGGGTACTTAATACAGCATAAATAACACCTACAAACATAAACACCGCAGTTACGGCTACTATAAAATATTTGCGATCTAGCAATGCGCCTAGTAGCGCCATTAAATCAATTTCTTGCGTTGGTTGTGTGTTATTAGTGTTTTTATTATTAGCGTTACTAGCGCTGTTATTCGGCTGGGTATTCATTAAATTAGCCATTCCTTATAAATACTTTTGCCAAGCGCTACATGCGCTGTCGATTAATGTATAAACGTGTTCAAAAGCCTCTTGGCTTTGGCGGTAAGGGTCTGGTATTTCAGCGTTATTAATCCATTTACCGAGTAAAAACGTTTTACCGCGCGCCTCTGGGTAGCGAGCGTGTACGTCGTTTAAATGGCGCTCTTCCATTACTAGTATTACGCTGTTTTGCGCAACTAAGCTTGATGTAAGCTGTTGCCCTTGGTGGGCGTCCATATTAATGCCATGAGTGAGTGCTATTTGTTTTGCTTTTGCATCTGCTGGTTTGCCTTCAAGTGCTGTTAGCCCAGCAGACGATACTTTAATATTTTTGCCTTCAAGCTTTTGCTTTAAAACATACTCACCCGTTGGGCTGCGGCAAATATTACCTGCACACACCACTAAAACTGAATCAAACATTTTTAAAAACCCTTAGTTTGCAGTTATATCGTCAACACTATCTACAGTAGCAATTGACGGTAATAGTAAGCTAATTACACGGTTCCAACGGGCAAGTGGTGCCGATGTTACATATACAATATCGCGCGGTTGTAACTCAAACTGCTCAGCTAACACCATTGCCGCTATATTTTTAGCATGTAATTGGTATACGTTTGCAATAATACCGGTTTGCTCTACGTCACTTTTTCGCAGTACAAATACACCGTTAGCGTCTGCTGTTGCCTCATTCAAGCCGCCCGAGTCGCTTAGCGCTTCGGCCAAGTTTAAACCATAACGGTTAAGCGTTACTGAACCTGCTTTTTTAACGTCACCTAATACAAATATTTTTTGTGCATCGTTACGGTTCACGTGCACTATGTCGCCATGCTGCAATAAGCGGTTTTGCGAAATATCACCATGGGCATAAAAGTCATCAAGTTTTATAACTTCTGTTTTGTTGCCACGGGTAAATGTAACTGTGCGCCAATCGGCTGCATCTGTTAAACCACCTGCTTGGTTTAGGGCATCTATTAATGTAAGTGGAATTTCGGTTACTGGGTATACACCAGGTTGCTTTACTTCGCCGGTAACGTAGGTTTTTTGACTTCTAAAGCCAACTACTTTTACGTCTACTTGAGGGTCTTCTATTACTCGGCTTAGGCGTTTAACAAGCTCATTACGTACTTGGCTTATTGTTTTACCTGCTGCGGGTATATTTGGTGCGTAGGCGTAAGTAATGGTGCCGTCTCGTTGTACTCTAAAGCCGTCAAATTCTGCGGTACGTTGTACTGCTGCCGGTATTGTTAGCTCTGGGTGATCCCACACGCCTATGGTTAGTACGTCGCCAACACCTAGTTTGTATTCGTAGTTACTTACATTTAAACCATCGGTGCTTGAAATTGGTTTAGCTGCTATACGCGCTTGATTTTGTTTATTTATTAGTAGCGAGTCGATTATTTGAATGTTTACTTTTTCGAGATCTTGTTCGAGGTTTTGTGTTTGCTCGCCTGAGTCTATACCTTCAAAGTGACTGCCTGGTACTATTGTACAGCCGGTCATGCTTAGTATTGCGAGTATTGATGCGAGTGATTTACAGCTTAACGCCATTGTAGAATCCCAAAATTATTTAAATATTGCACTTGCCCACCAACCTTGGTGAGCACTTGTATTTTAGCCGGCTAATTAAAGCATGAGCCCTATTGTGAAGCAATAGGCTATGATTTGTAAAATCTTTGTTACTTAGTTTTAATTGGCACTGAAATTATATCAGCATTTTCATAAGGTATTTATGAATAAATTCAATTGGATGTAGTTTTTAGTAAAACACCAGGCTCATTAATATCTAATTGCATAAAATAAAGTGAACTAGGGTAAATGAAAGATCACTAAAATATAAAGATTACGAGCTTTACTCGTCACGCCAGCAAGCTGTGTGTCTACAAGTAATTTTAACCACGGAGCTTTAAGTGCTTTGGGCACGCTTCCGCCCTTAGGTTACAGTTCCTACTTACTGATATAAAGCTATTTTACGCGGCATAAAGCCGCTGCTACGCTTTTTAGTTATTGTTGTTTAATATCTTTATTATCTACACTTACTTCAATTTTTTGATTAAGTAAGTTAATTAATAAAATACTGCGCAAGTCGCCATCTGGCTCTTTGTATATTGCTTGTATATTATTAAATGAATCGTTATTAACACTTACTGCATCGCCTATTTTTGGTGTTTTTGATTCTGTGGTGTGCGAACGTTCATTTTTTAGTTGGTCAATTATGTGCTTAGAAACCACCTGATAATTTGATCCATAAGAAACAAAACCGCCTATTCCACGTGTATTTTTTACAGCAAAAAAGCTACCATTTTTTGAATCAAGGCATACAAATAAATAATTAGGGAATAAAGCAGTTTGTTTGACGGTACGACGACCTTTAACTAACCTTTCGGTAGTTAATTTGGGGTAAAACGCTTCAATCCCTTGATTTTGCAAATTAGTTTTAGCTCTCTCTTCTTGCTTAGGTTTGCATACGACTAAATACCAACTTTCCATAGTAGTCCTTAATACATCACTAAAATTGCAATAAATACAACACTAAACTATTTACGCGCTGCATTATAACCAGCATAGAGCGTCTATGTAAATAAGCCTTAGTGGTAAATAGCTACTCACTTGGGTAATTATTTTTATTTAGTTTAAGAGGAGTAAAGTCTTTAACGCTAGTTTAGTACCTAAAGGCATGTTTAGATTGAGCTAAACAAAAGTTTAGCCGCGAAAATTTACTAAAAACTTTAATTAATATTCTTTAAAAATATATAAGTAAGAGCGCGAAGTAAATTCGCACCTACAGGTGATATGTTGAAGGTGAGGTTATTAATTTAGCCCAAGCGTTAGAACCTTGAATAATTATGGCTTTACTTCTACCTTAAAATTCAATGTAACAAATTGATGACAAGGAAGCACAATGCAAATACTTCATCACGGAGCCGTTAATGGAGTTACTGGTTCGTGCCACGAGCTGGTAGTTAACGAACAAACAAGTGTCCTTATTGATTGCGGGTTATTTCAAGGCGAAGACTCTAAAGCCGACCTTTCAATTGAGTTTAATATTACCCATGTTACTGCCCTTATTGTTACCCATTGCCATATTGACCATGTTGGTAGAATTCCTTACTTATTAGCAGCCGGTTTTAAGGGCCCTATTTTTACAAGTATTGCATCGGCCAGCTTATTACCTTTAGTAATTGAAGATGCTTTAAAAGTGGGTGTAACCCGCGACCCTAAAATTATAGCTGCCTGCTTAAGCTTATTAAATAAACGTATAGTTGCTGTAGATTATAAAACGTGGTTTGAACTACCTTGCAAAGGGCTCAATAAAGCTAAAGCGAGATTTCAGCGTGCGGGCCATATATTAGGTTCTGCTTACGTAGAAATTGATGTTACAAATAATGATAACAACAAACATCGCGTTGTATTTTCAGGAGACTTAGGCGCACCATACACCCCGCTACTCCCTTCACCTAAACCGCCCTATAAAGCCGATACTCTAGTTATTGAATCAACCTACGGTGATAAAAATCATCAAGGCCGTAAAGAGCGTACTAAAACGCTAAAAAGTATTATTGAACGCGCCGTAGCCGACAACGGTGTTGTTTTAGTACCTGCTTTTAGTATTGGGCGCACACAAGAGCTGCTATATGAGCTTGAGCAACTCATACATAGCTCATCTAAAAAGTCTAAGTGGCGAGACATTCACGTAATACTCGACTCCCCTATGGCAGCCAATTTCACTGAGCAATACATAAATTTCAAGCACTTATGGGATAATGAAGCCAAACGTAAAGTTACAAATGGTAGGCACCCGCTCGATTTTAAAAGCCTAACTACTGTTGATTCACATAAAGAGCATTTGGCTATTATTAACTATTTAAGTTCGCGGCAAACACCAGTAATAATATTAGCAGCAAGCGGTATGTGCACTGGTGGCAGGATAGTTAATTACCTTGAGCGATTTTTAAATGATAAAACCACCGATGTATTGTTTGTAGGTTACCAAGGTAATAAAACTTTAGGCCGCGAAATTCAAAAATATGGCCCACGTAATGGGTATGTTTTTATAAATAATGCTCGTATTACTATAAACGCAAAAGTACATACAATTAGCGGGTACAGCGCCCATGCCGATCAAAACGGATTAATTAAGTTTGTAACGGGTATGCATAAAAAGCCAAGCCATATAAAAATTGTGCATGGGGATGATGATGCAAAGCGCGCATTAGCAAATAAGTACAAAGAGGTTTTAGGTAATGATGTTGAAGTTGAGATAGGTAAATCGTAGGCGAGAAGCTTCCCCTCGCAATTTGGTAAAAAGATTGTATTAAAATAAACTCAATATTTAAGAATAAAACCTCTTATACCATTAAACTCACTCACGCCTACTTTAATACCCACTTTAGTTTTGTGGTCTGTTGCGGTAGTTAAATCTTGTGTGTCAGCATAGGTTTTGTAAACATCACCCGCTTGCATTTCACGGAAACTCTCTTTAACTTCAATACCCAGCTCGGCTTCAATCGCTTCTATAAATTTCATTAAGTTAATTGGGCTGTCGTGGCCTATGTTATAAACAGCATAAGGTGCTGAACTTGTTGCTGGAGAGCCTGCTTCTACTTTCCAATTTGAATTTGCTGGAGGAATTATATCGGCTATTTGCACAACTCCTTTTACAATATCATCTATATAAGTAAAATCACGCTCCATATCACCATTATTATTTATATCTATTATTTCGCCTGCGAGTATTTTTTAGTAAATGTATACGGCACCATATTCGGGCGACTCCATGGGCCGTAAACTGTGAAATAACGCAGCCCTGTTGTTGGTAAACCATATAAGTGTGAATAGCTGTGCGCTATTAATTCATTTGCTTTTTTATTCGCAGCATAAAATGATACAGGGTGATCGACACTGTCTGCGGTTTCAAACGCTGTTTTTTCGTTTAAACCATATACCGAACTAGATAATGCGTAAATTAGGTGTTTAACTTTTTGGTTACGGGATCCTTCAAGTACGTTTAAATGCCCTACTAAATTTGAATCGGCGTACGCGTCGGGGTTTTCAATTAAGTAGCGTACCCCTGCTTGTACCGCTAAATGAATTGCTTTATCAAACTGCTCGGCTTTAAAAGCTCGCGCATTAATGCACGTTCGCTTATATCTAATTAAATAAAGGTAACGTTTTTATGGCGTTCAAATAAAACTAAACGGGCTAGCTTTAGGTTTACATCGTAATAATCATTGAGGTTATCCATGCCTACAGCTTGATCTCCTGCAGCTAATAACTTTTGACTTATAGCTGCACCAATAAAAACCTTCAACACCCGTAACCAAATATTTCATAAAGAACTTAAGTTTTATTTTATTAACCATAAAGTTGACTAATTACAACTATGCATTTAATACTATTTGATATTAAAGAACAAAAGGAACGTTCTTATTGATGGATGTAGCCACAAAGAAGCAAGCGCATGCTTTATATAACGATTACTTTTTTGGCTTCGATAAGCCCTAGCTAAAACATGCTCTAATCTTGATTCAAAAACTTTTTTATCTTTGTTGGGTATTGTTTTGAGCTTTTTTTTATATTTTTCTTTTAAATAAGCTACCGTATTTAAATGCTTATCAACATTACCTGTAATTTGTTTACTTACATTAGAATGCACTGTATAAATTAGGTTATGTTTAGTGTCCCAAATACCCTGGGTTAGTTCTAATACTCTAATCCACAGATCATAGTCTTGTAATGATTGTAAGTTATTATCAAAGCCCTTCGTTCGCTCAAGAAACTCTCTTTTAACTGCAACCCCTGAAGTAGAGCCAACATAGTTTCCGTTCCAGATAGAACCTTCTAATTTTTTATGTCTACTTTTTCTTTTTATAATATCAAGATCTGTATCTTGTACGAAACATTTCCCTGTAAAAACTAAGCCTACTTTTTCATTACTTTCAAACTGTTCTAATTGATCTTTAATTTTACCATTAAGCCAATAATCATCATCATCTAAAAAATGAACAATAGAGCTAGAGGTTATTTTAATTCCTAAGTTACGAGAATAATTGCCTCCTTTTGATTCAGAGTTATAAATGTAATTAAATTTTATGTTTAGTAGTATGGCTAATTCTTGAAACCTTTTTAAAAGATTATCTGGAAGTTGATGAACTGAACAATCATCTATAATAACCAACTCTGCAGGAAGCACGGTTTGAGAAAAAACAGATTCAACAGCTCTTTCTAAGTAGTCAATTCTATCTTTAGTTGTTATTACAACTGCGCTATCCATTATCTGAACCTCTTATAAGCAAACTTTTTGACCCATGTTGGTGAAACTCTCATTAAAAAAAACACAACTATAAAGGCTAAATCTAAAGGTTTTTTTGATAACTTTTGCCATGCAAAAAACTTGAGTTTAACTTCGTTAAGTACCTTTTTTTTACTCCGTCTTTCAAAGAAATTATTACCTACCCTAAAAAACAATAATGGTTCGTTTAGGTTCCCAAACTTATAGCCTTGCTCTAATAACCTGATCCATAAATCGTAATCTTGAGTATTTAATAATGTTGCATCGTATCTAAAGTTATCTTTAGTAAACACTTCAGATTTCATAAATACCGTTGGATGGTTAACAGGGCACCTTCGTACAATATTTTTTAAAATTTCGGAGGGCTCACTAAACATCTTTTTTTCTTGCTGATGAGTACCGTTCTCATCTATTTCTATTAAATCGCTACCTATGATATCTAGGTTATTTTTTTTTATAAATTCAAGCTGCTTTTTAAAGCGATCTACGTGCGAAATATCATCCGCGTCCATTCTTGCAATATAATTATAATCCTCTTGCTGGACTATGTTTAGTAGCTCGTTTAATCTAGTAGCTAGGCCTTCGTTGTACTGATTAAAATATACACTTACTTTATTGTTGGTATTAAGTACCGTTAGAAAGTCATTTAAATCATTATCGACAACTCCATCTACAGCTATGAAAAAATGAAATTGTTGATATGTCTGATTTAGAATACTCTCCACTGATTCAATTAAGTAAACAAGTGAATCTGCTTTATAAACAGACATTAATACGGCTATTTTATCAGGCATTATTTGATCTCATTTTAGCACCTAGTGCCTGATCGTAACTTTGAGGTTCGAAGGCTCCAAGGCCATTTTCAGGAAAGTTAGTTAATTCACCAAAGTAAATTTTCTCATCCAGTATATATAAATCAACTCTGATAAAATCAAATTCTTGCGATAATTTTTCAGCTATACCTAAAGCTGATTCAAATAAACGCGGCTTTTTGGTTGGCTCACCAGAAGGGTAAATAAGCTTCACATCTAATTGCTCAAAGTCTCTACTATAAAGATTTCTTTTATGATCTTTAAATCGCTCTAGATCTATTTGTACTAGCTCGACCTTGCCATTGAGACAAAAAAACTTATAGTCAGGCGGTACGTCAGAGTTAAAGCTGATAAACTCTTCGACCACTAATTCTCTTGGTGTGTTTTTATACACCCACTCTCTTCCTAGTAGGTAGTAATCTGTTTTTTTCCACTCTTCGGTCGCATTATAAACTTCGTTAAACTGACACTTATTTTTATCAACTATTTTTACCATTTGAGAACCGTGGCGAGCTTTAATCACAAAGCATTCTGGTAACCCATCCCAAACCTTTTTAGTGAATACTTTTCCAGACCAAAGCAAGGGTATTAAATCGACACCACTTGTTGTCTTTTCTACAAAGTCTCTAACTAGCAGCCTGTCAGTAACGGTTTCACGGAGTTGCTTTTCTTCGCTACCCATCAAACCACATTTTTTACTAAGCAGCTTCTCACTAAAACTACTGCCATTTAAATTAGGGATTTTCTTATGATATAAAGAATACTTAATTATTGAGAAAAGCTTATCTGGTACAAAGCTCAATACTTTAGCTATAAAAAATTTCACTCTCATTACGGGCTCCTAAATATATCAATCAAGCTAACTTTAACTCTTTTGATTTTTTACTTAAAACAATACTAAGACATAAAAAAAGTCCGTAAGCAGAGCTAAGCTCATACGACAGGTGCCATTGTATTAGGAAGTAAATTGTTATTAAAAATATAAAATCGAGATCAGATTTATTGCCTATGTTTTTATATATTTTTACTAAAGTAAAAATAATTATTAGAGTAAATAATAAAGCAAGTACAAAGCCGCCCACTATTAAAAACTCTAACATTAAACTATGAGGATAAAACCCTAAAAGTGGTACGTAAGATCTTAAACCGTAACCCCAAAACTGTTCCGAACTATAGTTAAATACTTCAATGTAATAAGTATACCTAGCTTCTTCTTCAATACTAAAAATCAGACGTTCCATTTTTGCAATGACAAAAGATGAAAGAGTGTATATTTCTTCCCAGTAGGTAATAACAACAGGCGCTGTAATAAGAAAAACATAGAGTAAATATCTTTTTCTTTTATATTTAAAGCTCATATATATTAAAAGCAGTACAGTTCCTAAAAGAACACCACGAGCAGGCGTTTTTAAAACCATAAAGAAAGAAAAAGCAAAACATAGCAGCAGAAAAACCTTTAATACAACTCTTTTTTCTCTTAAAAATAGTAGGTAGCAAGCCAAGACCGTAATTCCAATGGGAAGGCCTAAGTTTAGATAACTTAACGCCCCCGAAGGCGAGGCCTTAATGATACCTAAAAAGCTTAAGCTACAGAAGGCGAGCCCGTACAGAGCCGCGATTTTCATCAAAAACGTACCTGATAAATTTATTTTACTGGAAAATACAACCCCTAAAATTACAATACAAATAATATTGATTAACTTAAAAACGTACTCGAAACTGAGAGTTGCACGTCCTTGCCAAAATGAAAGTACTAAATAGCCAAACAATAAAGTTAAGATACTTAGGGCAAAAAGCCCTTCCCTGTTAATAGTAAAATACTTGTAACCCAAAGCTAAAATAGCTAGAGCAAAAGCTAAACAAATTAAATTTAAAGCAGGACTGAAAACAAAAAATTTCATTGAAGGTAAAAAAATCGTTACCCAAATCCAAACTAAGCAAAAATAAGAAAGGATTACTTCAATGTTAAGTTTAAAACTTTTACCCATTCTTTTTCCCAATTAGCCTTAGAGAATGAACTCTTAGCCGTGATGTATGCATTTTTTTGATATGTTATTAATCGTTCTTTTGTTTCGATTAAATCGCATAGTTCTTTGTAAAACTCGTCAAATGTGGGAGGAACTAATGAGCCATTAAAATTATTAAGAATAATATTTGTCATACCACCTACATTGGATGCAACAACTGCGCAGTTTGAAGCCATTGCTTCTAGTAGCGATAATGAAGTTCCTTCTGAGCCTACAGAAGGAACAATTGCAATTGAGAAACCACGATGAAAGTCGATTGATTTTGAAGAATCAAATTTAGTTAAAAATATACGTTCATGAGACTCTACAAGCTTTTTGACTAGTGGAAGTTTTGGACCATCTCCAGCAAAATAAAACTCAACATTTTCATACTTACTAACTAGTTTACTGGCTAGCTGAAGCGCAATATCTACACCCCGTCGGTCAACAAAGCGCCTTGCAAATACAATACTTATTTTGTCGTTATTTTTTTCAATTGGTTCTGCTGGTATATCAGTAAAATTAGGTATTACATGTATCTTATTTGAAATTTGTGCACTCGAACGATAGGTTCGATACCAGTTTAAAAAGTTGTAGTCAACACAAACCGCAGCTCTAGAATTTTCAAAAATTTTAATCGCTTTATGCCGTTGTAATGTTTTATAAACCCACGTTAAACCGTAATTAACTAATGCTCTTTTTAAAGGTGAATGCATAGCTTCAGTATCAAAACCGATGCCATGTTGGATACTAACAGATTCAAACTTAGTGCTCGGCTGTGAGTATTGATCAGATCCCCAAATTAATAAGGTACTTTTTGCAGAGTTTTCAGATTTGAGGTATTTAAATGTTTTTTTAGGATTAATTTCCCCATTAGTATCTACCCCCTTAACAATATAATGTGGTTGTTCAATCTCAAAAAAATGCTTGGCACTTTGATAAATAACAGGCTTAACTTTAAAATTATCAAAAATAACCTTTGCTAATGCACTTAAATAGGTTTGGATGCCCCCAATCGTTTTATGATCACCATCAAGGGTATAAAGACGATCAATTAAAATTACAAAATTGTGCATGTTATAAACTCGCTAATAAGGTATCTATCGTTTTATTTGACTCAATAAACTTGAGTCTTTTAGTCTCTAATAAATCAGCAGATATTTTATCATAATTATTTTCAATCTGATTTTTATAATGCTTAAAGCCCATTTGAGGTTTATAAAGAATTACACCATTGAGCTCTATAGAAGCTTGGATTAATTTTGGCTCGATTGGTAACGCAATAACAGGAATACCTAGAAGTACGGAATATATTACGCCATGATAACGACTAGAAAACACCATTTTATAATTACCAAATGTATCTAAAAACTCATTTATGGTCATCGAATATGGGTCCCATTCAAATGAGCTCAAGTTATTTTCTTTAATGAACTCTTTTAATTTTATATCGGGGCCAAACGTAATAAAGTCTACTTTTGAAAGTTCTAACCCTTTAACCTGTTCGAAAAGATACTCAACTGTATATTCACTATGTGTATGTTCCCAATCTCTAAGCACAACAGCAATACGTCCATTATCTTTTTTTCCTTCAGCTATCGTTTTAGATAGGCAAATATCAACAGTTTTAATTGCCTGAACATCGCCTTTTTCAGCAAAGTCCATGCTTTTATTATCTCTTAGTGAAACAAAGTTAGAGATTTTCATTCTTTTAAGTACATTTTCTTTTACTTTGGAATCGGGTAAGAATGGCCCTAAGCCAACGGCTAAATAAAACTCTTTATCATATTCAATGGGGTTAATACCTTTATTGAACAGCTTATTCTTTAATTTATTTAGTGTATAGCTTGGGTTTAATAATAGGTCCCACAACTGTTTAGAGTTTCTTGCTTTTCCAAAGTCATAGAACTGAGTCCCACCACCATATATTAGATTTTTGCACTTTGTTTTATATAAATCTTTTTTAACAATCGCTTTTGAATTTGGGTATCGTTCTGAAATGTAAGCATTATTACTTCCCCAAATAGCTATTTCTTGCTCTGAATATTTTGATAGTAATTTTGTATATATAACGTCTAATAGAGCATCATCACCAAAGTTGGAAGCTCCATAGGCTCCTCTAATCAAACATTTAAATTTATCCATTTTTAGACTCTAAATAGTATTTTTTTTCTTTAAGCAACTGATTAAATTCATCTAAGTTCTTTCTTTGCCCTATTATTTTTGCAGGATTTCCACCTACTATCGAATAACTAGGTATGTCTTTAGTTACCACGCTTCCCATAGCAATAACTACTCCATCCCCTATATTAATTCCTGGGCATATTTTTACGCCAAAACCTAGCCAGCAAGCACTTCCAATTGTTACTTTCTTTTTAATGATCTCTTCATCGTAAGGGACCAAAGTTTGTGATTCATAGTTATGATTTGCGGTCCAGATAGTCGATTGAGGACCAATTAATGTCCCTGGACCGATGCTTACTCCACCAACCCCATACCAATACGCTTCAGGGCCCACGTAACAATAATCACCAATATAAATTTTTTCCGGAAAGAAAAACTTACCTTTTGATATCAATGCTTTGTTGCCTACAAACTTAAAGTTTGGACTCTTTTTAAAGAGAGATTTTATCATTTTTATAATCATATTTTAAAAGTATCAGTATCAAGCCTATAAAACGTACTATAGCAAAAACAGTTATTGCACCAAAAATACCAAAGAAGGCAATAAGTCCCCCTCCTAATATAATTGTAAGCAGTAATTGAAACGTATATACCTTATTAAGGTAAGTATTAAGATTTCTATTAACCAGTTCTAAACGAACAAACCCAGCGAGAAAGCTAAATAACATTCCAAGTAGGATAGGACCTAAATAAAATATAACTTCTCCGTATTTTTCACTGAAAAAATACTGAACAATTAAATAAGTTACAAAATAAAACAAAAATAGAAAAAGCGATGATATTAAGAACAATATAATTATATTTTTAATTTCTAATAACGAAGGTTTATTTTTAACATAAGGTAACAATGCAGAGTTTATAGCGGTAGAGACTATCGAAACGACCGCACAAACAGTAAATGCGACGCCATATATTCCTAACTGTTTATCATCTATTTGTCCTCCATCAGTATAGTATTTTAACCACCATGTTTCTGAGCGAATCATTATTAATGATGATATTTCAAAGAAATAGAAGTTTCCGGCCATTTTACTAAATAATGAAAAATTTAGCTTGAAATTAATATGCTTTGAATAGATAAATAATAGTATTATTAAAATAACGACAGATAAATACGAATAAATATAAACTGGGTTATCGAATGAAGATAAGAAAAATAAAGCAGTAATTAAAATTACTATATTTTTAAGAGGAAGCGTAATAGCATAGCTAAAGAACTTTTTTTTACATTGTAAATTAGATAGATGCGAATCAAAAATAGATAAACAAAACCCGGTAATTAAGCAAACAATAATTAACTGGTCTGGTATTAAGCTTAAAATATATAATATTAATGCACAAACTGACAAAGCAAGCGCGATTAACATTTTTATTGATATGAACTTCCGCTCTAAAGATGTATCACAATTAAATACATAACTATTATTGATACCTACAGAAGGCAATGTAGTAGCTAATGTGATTATAGATAAATAAAAGTAAAAGTCCCCATATTCGGTTACTGATAACTCATTCATTATCACTAAAGAAGTTAAAAATGCTATAAACGCAGAAACTAAACGAGACGTTCCAACACTCAATATCGCTTTGTATAGTTTCATAGCAATTACTTTTTAATTTATTAAAACTTTAAAGAGTTTTTATTTAAAATTTTTCTTACTGATTTCATCAAGGATACGCTTAACAGCCATCCCATCACCGTATGGATTATGCGCCTGACTCATTTTTTTATATTCTGTGTCATCATCCATCAATAATTTTATTTCTCGGATGATTCTATCTTTATCAGTTCCAATTAACTTTACAGTTCCAGCCTCTAAGGCTTCAGGTCTTTCAGTTGTATTACGCATTACCAATACCGGCTTACCTAAGCTCGGCGCTTCTTCTTGTATTCCGCCTGAGTCTGTTAAGATAATATAAGCATTATCCATTAGGTAGGTAAATGGTAAATATTGCTGAGGCTCGATTAGATAAATATTATCGATACCTTTTAATACACGATTTACAGGTTCTTGTACATTAGGGTTGAGATGAACAGGATAGACAATTTGAGCATCTGGATAAGCACTTGCTATGCTTGCAAGCGCTTTACAAATATCTTCAAAACCCTCACCAAAACTTTCTCTTCGATGTCCCGTTACTAAAATTATTTTTTTATTTTTTTCTAGAAAAGGAAATTGCTGTTTAAGCTCTGCTTTTAGAGGTTCATTTAACTCCAAAATTTTTCGAATATGAAATAGTGCATCAATCACAGTATTACCAGTAACTATTATGTTTTTTTCTGGATAGCCTTCATTTAACAAGTTTTGTTTTGATGATTCTGTAGGAGCGAAGTGAAGCTTTGTTAATGCTCCTGTAAGCTTTCTATTCGCTTCTTCTGGCCACGGTGAATATATATCACCGGTCCTTAAACCTGCTTCTATGTGAGCAACTGGCACTTGCTCATAGTATGCGGCTAAACTAGCTGCAAAAGTTGTTGCAGTATCTCCGTGAACTAAAACTAGATCTGGCTTAAGTGATTTTATCACTGGAGTAAGTTTAACAAGTATTTTTGATGTTATCTCAGGTAAAGTTTGTCCTGATTTCATTATATTGAGATCATAATCTGGAGTGATTTCAAATAACTCTAATACTTGATCTAACATTTCTCGATGCTGACCTGTGACGCAAACTTTTGAATTAAATCGCTCGTCTGTAATTAATCCAGTTACAAGAGGTGCCATTTTTATAGCTTCGGGTCTTGTTCCAAAAACAGTTAATACTTTAATACTCATGAATTCACCTTTATTTATTCTTTTAAATTAATGTTTTCTTACCCAGCTTAATATTCGCCATACACGAGATAGGGCGTAGCAATAAAGAATAAATATTAAAATAAAGATAGTTAATAATATCCACTCAGATACTCCTAAATAATCTAAAACACTACCTAATAGAGCACATGTTACAGACATCAGAGCAATAATTACTAACGAGTGTTTTCTGGTACAACCTGCACGTTCAAATATATGGTGCAAATGATCACGATCAGGTTCAAAAGGCGACTTACCTTTTCTGACTCTTCGATACATTATTGCAGCCATATCCATAAGGGGAATTGCAATTAAGTACAAAGCTGTTACTGGCTTAAATGCTGCAACTTTTTCATCTGTTCCGATTAACAGAAGCCATACCACTGTAAACCCTATTAACATGCTTCCAGCATCACCCATAAATACCTTGTTCATTTGTTTACTTGGCCAACGAAGATTAAATAGTAAAAAGGCTGTGATGGCTGAAATAAATAACAAACAAAGTAAATACCATGTCGAACCAGCAGTACCCAATAGAATAGCTAAAGCGACAAAGCTAATCATACTTAACACACCAGCTAATCCATCAATGCCATCTACCATGTTAAAGGCATTTATTCCTCCAATAACCGCAATAATAGTTATAATCACACTAAGGCTATTTAATTCCACCTCAAAAAAACCAAAAATATTACCAAGGCTTTTTAACGATACATCAGCCCAATAAAACATTATCAAAGCCAATAATATTTGAACGACCACCCTAAGCTTTACGCTAAGTGAAAAGCGATCATCAAGTACACCTACCATCAAAACAATAGAAGATGTAAGTATGTAAACTTGGAAAGTATGTGTGTAATCTAAAAGCATTAGTGAAGAAATTAATACAGCAATATATATTGCCACCCCACCAACTAAAGGGACTTGTCCTTCGTGTTTTTTTCTGTTGTTTGGCGTATCAACCAAGCCCATTTTTACAGCTACAGGTTCGCAAAGACAAATAATGAAAAAACAAGTAAAAAAAGCAACCATTAGAGAGATTATATTACTCATTTGCGCGTTCTTCCCTGTGACTATCTATTTTATTGGAATCAAAATAAATCATAATTAAGCTACTCTTGGACGGGTATACAGTAGACGCACCACTACCAAAAAAATACTAATAAGAAATCCACCAATAGCCCCTAGAATACAAATTAATGCTCTACGAGGACTCTCTTTCTCCTCAGGAGCGAAAGCTGGATCGATTGTTTTAAAAATATATTCATCACGCACGTTTGCAAACATAATTGTTTTAGATTGCTCTTCATAAAGGCCGTAAAGAACAGAACGCATATCTACGATTTTGGTTGTGTTAAGCTGTTTTGTTAAAAAATCTTGGCTTTTAATTGCTTCATCTACATCGCGTTTTTTCATCTCTGTATTTATATCTAAAATAAGTTGAGTTACCCAGTTCTGAGCGACTTGAGCTGAGTAGTGTTCAATCGCGACTCTTACTAAGCCAGTCGTTTCATCCTCTTCAATGCTAAGTATTTTCGAAAAACGTTTATATGCCTCTTGCGCTGAAGGTCTTGCTTCCAATGGTGGAGCAACCTCCCTTAACCAGACCTTATTATCAACGTCATATAAATTTTTGTTATATAAAAGACTTCTCGAATTAGAATCCCATCCTTCAGCTGCCATTAAATCTGGTAATATTTGATGTTTACTTATGAATGCATCAATAAATTTACGAGATTTCATTATTTCTAACGCTAGTTGCACATTATTCCCAGCATTAGCGCTTCCAACATTTATACCGGCTAAACTAGCTATACCACCAAATTGTGATGTTAATGATGAAGATTTCTCCTGCTCTGTAGGAATAATAAGCGCTTCAGAACGATAAATATTAGGCTGATTAATCGCATAGAATATCGATAAAAGTAAAAAAGCTGCACTTAAAATAGCAATGAACCACTTGCAACGCCAAAGAATAATAATTAGTTCACCTAATTCAAGTACATCGCTTGATACATGTGACTGATTATTAGACTCAATATTTTTGACTGAACTTTCAGCGCTCACTTCATCACCTTTTTAGTTATACTTATCATATTAGAATCGACTCAAAAAATATTTATAAAAACTACTCTATATTAAAGACTACCAATTGCTGCGACTGCTACGCCTAGCTGATAAAGAATCTGCGTTGCAGTGCTCCAAAGCGTTAGCTTGTCCATGTGTCCTGCGTCCATTGGTATTACTATTGTGTCGCCTGGTTCTAACTGATCAGCATTATTTGCTGCAAACCAGCCACCTGTGTTTGGTATTTTCACTGAACCATTGGCTTTAATAATGTAAATTCGATCTTCAGCGGCACGCTCTTTAAGGCCACCACTCAAAGCAAGATAATCATCAACACTCACCCCAGTTTTGTATAGGTGCGATGTTGAGTAATTAACTTCACCAATTACGCTAATTGAATCACGCTTGCTTGGTACATAAAGTGTATCGCCATCTTGTAATACTAAGTTTTGTTGGTTATTTACAATTAAAGGTAAATCAATTACTAAACGTCCTACGGCTTCAACACTCGCGAGGTCGTTTAACAGCTTGTTCATTTCTTCATATGAAAGTGTGCTACTGCTTACAGAGTTTTGGAAGCTCTTAGAAGCTATATCACGGCGAAGCTCTGTAGATAAACGTGCTAACTGCTTTTCCTCTTGTTCTTTAATCGACGTACGGGTAAATACAGCGGCTTTTTGCTCTGCAAATTTTGAAAAGCCACCCGCACGCTCTAGCAATTCAGTAAGCGTTTCTCCTCGGCGTATTGTGTAAGTACCCGGGAATTTAAGCTCACCCTTTAGCTCAACTTTTACGTTTTCTTGCCAATTTGGTATTGCAAATACGTTTATGCTGTCTTTGCTCTGCAGTGTGATATTACTTTGTAAATCACCTTTCATTGCACTTTCAAGGTCAAGTCGTAAGTGCTCAATTTTAGACGCATCACTTGCTACTATACGTGTGATCTCAGCTTGTTTTACATAGGCAGATTCAAGCAATCCACCCGCTGCTGTTATTAAGTCTTTTACCTCACCACCAATCATTAGTGGATAAATACCAGGGAAAGTTACATTCCCGCTGATTTCAACTAATTGCATAGCTTGTTGCACTGATGCTTGCTGCTTAAATTTAGCAATAATCGGCGCTAACAAGTTATGGCGGCTAAATAATGCATAATCTTCAGGTTTGAGTTCTTGGTCTTCTTCTTCTTTTGCTTTGCGTTTAGAAATTTCAGCAATCGTTAGTATTTTGTTGTCTTCAAGAACAAGTTCTTCGTCTTCTTGATTAATACCAATATATTTTTCAAACTCTTTTTGCTCAAACTTATGCCACTGCTCTGCTTTTTGTTGCTGCTCTTGCTGCTCTTGGCTGAGAGCCATATTTGTTAATGCAGATAACTCAGCTTCTTTTTCTTCAAAACGACTAAATATAACAATTTTATCATTACTCTGAAGCTGTAAGTTATTTTCTGGATTTTTAATAATAGCTTGGGCTACATCAAACTGATGCGCTTCAATATCGCCATTAATATTGATTTCACGGATTACGAGTCCGTAGCTTAAATCGGCTTGCGGTAGTAAGTCACCTCGCACTGATTTAAGGATATCTGAAATACGCTTACCTTCATGCCATTGATAATTACCAGGGCGAGCAGCAGCACCGATTAAGCTAATCGAATTTTGGTATTGAGAGCTAACTGAATTAAAACGAATGCGATCGCCATCTTGTGGAGTATAGTTAATTTGTGGTTTTGAGAAATCTACCGACAGCACTTCTTTACGATCGAAATTAAAGCGCTCTACAATTGCGCTCTTAGCGTACGCATTTGGTTTAAGACCCCCAGCCATAGCTAGTAATTGCTTGGCAGACTCACCTTTTTTAAGTTCAAATATAGCAGGGCGTTTAACCGCGCCTTCAACTCTGACTTGAGCACCAACCGATGGTATAAATACAGCATCACCAGGCTTTAGTACTATGTCGTTGCTGCTATCGCCATTAATAAGTAGGTCGTATAGATCGAAGTTTGCAATTACTTTTCCTGCTCGCTTAACTTGAATATTACGTAACGATGCAATATCAGAAACACCACCACTTACAAATAATGCGTGCGACACAGTTGTTAAAGAAGACACGCTATAACTACCAGGTTTGTATGCTTCACCTAATACCAATATACGCATACTACGAAGCTGCCCAAGCGATACGAAGGCTTTTACCCCTATCACTTCTTGTTCTACTTTTGCTTTCACTAACTCTTTAATTTCTGCAAAAGTTAAACCCGCGATCTCAACAGGGCTTAAATCAGGGATACTTAATCGCCCTTCACGATCAACTATTACTTCATAGCTATTGCTTTCTTTCCCATATAAGTTGATTTTTAACTGATCGCCTGAACCTACAATATATGTGTCGGGAACTGCCGCGTTTTCGTTTGGCATAAATGTTGTTGGTTCACCAGCAAACAGCTCGTAACCAAATGGTTTTAATTCATCTGTTTTAGGCTTAAAACGTTCTTCGTCTGTAAGCTCTTCTTTTTCTGGCTCTGTGCGCTCACCAATACTATTTTGCTGCTGCGTACTATTTTGATTGTTAGATTGATTTGTTCCAGTGATCGTAGATATATCAACACCATACTGCTCAGCTAGAGCTTCTTGTTGAGCTTTGGGTAACTTTTTAAATTGCTCTATTTGAGAAGGTGTTGGCGTAAAAGCCAAAGTACTAAAACTACAAAGTAGAATAAAAGCACTAATAAATTGCGTAAAAACTTTCACGAGTAGGTATATCCCTAGGTCTACAACCAAAATTGATGGCTATAATACATTAATTTTGAGCAAATAAAAAAGGGACTTTCGTCCCTTTTGTCACTTTAGTGTCATTAACTTAGTTACATTGGTTAAAAACTGTAAACCAGAGTAAATGATGTTTCTGTGTCAGTGCTTTCTTTGTCGTCAGCAACATCTGAGTTGTTAGTGACATTAAAAGCGACTTTCATTTGTAATGAGCCGTTTATTTTTGCAAGTAATGCAGTTTCAGAGCGAGTTTTAGTGTTTGTTTCACCATATTCAACAGCAACTAATTGCGTAAAACGTGCATTTTCAGAAATTTGCCAGTTGTAATCTAATTTACCTAAGGCAATTACTTCACCTTCAAATTCACCAGCAAGAGAGTTACCGTTATCATCTATTTCAGTGCTGTCATCTGGGTATTCAAAATATTTATAACCAGGACCAACTTCGGCACTTAACCACATTGTTTTTTCGTTTAATAAACGTAGACCATAACCTGCAGAAATTACTGACTCACTTCTATATGCTCCAAAATAATCTGAAACGTGTGAACCATAAATGAATAGATGAGAATGATCTTCATTTAATTTGTAATTACCTTGCGCAGAAATAGAGTACTTTTCATTAGTACGCTGCTTGTTTTTGTCGCCGTTAGCATCTTCAACTTCATCTTCTTTGTAAATGCCATCTAGTTTATATTCATTGTTCCATTGTTCAAGGTTGTGCTGAACCTTAATACCACCTTTAAGCGTGGTTGTTTCTGTATTACCGCTTGTGATAATAGCGCCAAGCTCACTGGTAACTTCCCACGTTTTTTGTTCTGTGTCTACGTCTGCAGCAAATGCGTTAGTTGCAGCAGAGGCTGCAACTAAAATTGATAAAAGCTTTAATTTCATTAAAAAATAACCTTTGTATAAAATGTGTATCTATTTTATTAAACCGCTACTTGTAAGAGCAAGCAAAACAACTCATTAATTACGTTAAAAATTTTCATGCAGAGAACTCCACATGAAAATTTTATATTTTTGAGTTGCTTTACTACTGCAACAATTAAGACGAGCTTTAATTAAATAGGTATTTAAAATTAGTCTTGCTTGTGAAAATGAACATCCATTTGTGGAAATGGGATTGCAATATTTGCATCATCTAATGCAATTTTAATATTTTCCATTAATGACCAGTAAGTAGGCCAGTAATCAGCAGCGTTAACCCAAGGACGAACAACAAAGTTTACGCTAGAATCCCCTAACTCGTTTACAGCTACGGTATAAGCTGGATCTTTAAGTATGCGTGTTTCTGCATCTAATACAGACTTCAATACTTCTTTAGCTTGACGTAAATCAGCATCGTAACCAACGCCAATAACTAAGTCGATACGACGAGTAGACTCTCGCGAGAAGTTAGTAATAGCGCCAGACATTATTTGAGAGTTTGGTACGATGATTACTTTATTATCTGGAGTACGAAGTTCAGTTGAGAATATTTCGATTTTCTTAACAGTACCCATTTTATTACCTGCTTCAACAAAGTCACCAGACTTGAATGGGCGAAGTAAAATAATAAGTACGCCTGATGCGAAGTTAGATAATGAACCTTGTAATGCTAAGCCAACAGCTAAGCCTGCAGCACCTAAAATAGCAATGAACGAAGTTGTTTCAATACCAATTTGCGAAAGTGCCATTAAAATAGTAACAGCAAATACAAGTGTGTACACAATGCTTGAAACAAACGACCCTACAGCTTTATCTACTTTCTTTTTAGCAAAACCTTTTTCAGTTAAGTTAGAACAAAACTTAGCGATACGACTACCAAGCAAAAAGATAACAAGCGCAACAACAGCTTGTATACCGTAGTGTAAGATTAGGCCTGAGTTATCGTTAAGCCAATTAAGTACTGAATCCATATTTACTCCAAATGTTTTTTATTAAGCGTTTTCCGAGCATTATTATACATTAATTTACAATTTATTCTCATAGAATAATGAATTAATACTATTAAAGTCGCCTATATTCGATTTTTCGCGAAGGTTATGCGACAAATATGTTACTTAATCCCCGTAAATATTAGCTGTCTAACACTGATTAAATTTGTTTATTTAAATTATTTTAATTTATTTCACTTTTAGACTTCACAACATTTATTATTTTATGTATTATGCGCGCCACACCAAACAAGGTGTGTGTAGTGGCGGTTGTAGCTCAGTTGGTAGAGCCCCGGATTGTGATTCCGGTTGTCGCGGGTTCAAGCCCCGTCAATCGCCCCACTTTTTCTCCTAGTAATCCCTTATTTATATTTTAATAATTCCCCTAAATTATCTTTTTTAATATTCTATACAGCATACCTAAGCTTTGTTACCCAAATTAATATTTTAAGCTAAATTAGTTTATCAGCAACCTCTCCCCTTTAATTAGTTTAACTTGAAGATTTATTAGCAAGTATTTAGCCTGCAATTAAATAACATTTATTTAACCAATGTGATTACATTGGCTGTACTTAAGTACAAAAAGTGCTAGATTTTTAGTACTAATACCAACCTGCATAAATATTTGAGCAACTTAACGAATTAAATTTCACTAAAACGTTGTTAAAATTTTTTATTTAGAACAACTAGATACAAAAATTTCCGCCTAGTTCTAGCGTGATTTTCTTAACGTTAAATAGACCTCACACATAAGCAGATTGGTATAACATCACTTTATTACAAAACATCAAACTTCCTATGGGATATAAAATTAAGCATGATTAAACAGCTTTTAAGAAATTTACTATGTAGTTATTTGGCCTTAATAAGCTTTAGCTCATTGGCTCAAAGCAATGATGAATATGATAATCTATTGATTGAACTGCAAAAATTAGTTTCTGAAAAGAAATATACTCAGGCTTACGAAAAAAGTAACAGTGAATTTCAATACTTAGGTGAGCCTGTTTATGATTTTTTACTTGGGGTTTCTGCGCTTAAAACAGGAAATGCGGCACCTGCTGTATTTGCTTTTGAACGCGTGGTTGAAAATAACCCTAGATGGTATGAAGCTCGCTTGTACTTAGTTCGTGCTTATTTAACCGTTAATAATTTACCTGCTGCCGATACTCAAGCTTTAATACTGATTAACTCACCTAACACACCTAATAACATAAAATCTTCGGCACAGTCGTTACTTGATACAACCACACTTAAAAAGCAAGAAGCTGGGCGTTCTTATAAGCAAAATATTGAGCTTGCACTTGGCGTTGATGGCAACGTAAATGCGGGTACGGCAGAAAATACGATTATAATCCCTAATATTGGTGAATTTTTATTATCGCCAGAAAGTAAAAGTACGCAAGACAACTATGCGCGACTAAATTACAGAGGAAAGTACTCTCACCCTATAGATCAGAAAAGTTTAATCACTTTGAGTGTTAATACCGGGTGGTACAAGTTTGCAGAACTCAGCCAATACGATCGTATAAATGCGCATATTAATGCTGCCTATCAATATAAACAAAATGACATAAGTTGGTTTGCACAAGTATCGACGACTCCATTAATGCTTGATGGCGATCTTTATCGTACTGAATCAGCTTTAACAGCAGGTGCTAGTTATAAGCTGAATAAACAAGTTAATTTATTTAGCTCTGCGACTGCGGGTGTTTTAAATAATAGATTTGATGAAAAGCTCAATAATTCGTTTTATGCAATAAACGCAGGAGCTAGCTATGCAACTAAGCAATGGTTTCAAAGTTTAAGTGTTAACGCTAAAAATGAAGAAGCCGATATTACTGAAGGTGAATTTAATAGCCGTAATATTACGAGTTTGTACTACCAAGTGAACACTCAACTAGCTCAACATTGGCAGTTGTTATCTCTTGCTGGATACCAATGGATTAATTATAAAGATGATCACCCTTTATTTTTACAAGAACGTGCCGATAACCTCTTTATGCTCTCAACTTCTGTTCGCTACTTAGTTAATCGTGATTTAGCAATACAGTTGGCTGCCAACTATCAAGATAAATCCAGTAATATTTCTTTATTCGAATATGACCGTTTAGATATCAATTTAAGCGCTTCTTACTCATTTTAATTTAAGGTATTTATGAAACATTTACTCCCTGTAATTACCACTTTACTTTGTGTAAGTTTTTATACACAAGCAAACTCCCCTGCTGGTAAAACTATTTTAGCGCGAGGCTCTGTACTAGCGGTTGATGGAAGCTCTGAACAACAACGGCAGTTGCAGCGCAGAGATACCGTTTTTGGTGTAGATCGCATTACGACCGGAGAGAAAAGCAAAGCGCAATTTTCAATGTCGGATGGTGGTTTAATCGCTTTAAAAGAAAATTCAGAACTAAATATTGCTAACTACGAATTTGATGATAATACCCAACAAGGTTCTGCTTCTATTGAGTTACTTAAAGGTGGTTTACGCTCTATTTCGGGTGTGATTAAAAAAAATGGCGGCTCTTATAATGTAAAAACCCCCGTTGGCTCTATTGGTATACGTGGAACACATTTTGAAGTTCAGCTCGTTGAAGGCAATGTGTTTTTAGCTGTATGGGATGGCGCAATAGATTTAACTTTAGAAAATAATAGCGTGGTTTCTTTGGGTGATAACGAGGCATTTTCGTTTGCACAAATTACAGCCTCTGGTGAAGTATTAAAAATGACGCGTGCGGCACGTGTGTTTGATCAAAATATAGTAACGATCGACCCTAAAGATGACAACGAAGAAGAGACTGAACAAGCATCTGTAACTGAAGTTGAAGTAAATGCTTTTGAAGCAGATACAGATACTATGGATATATATTCTGAACAACAATTTCAAACAGTTAGCAGCGCATCTTTAGTCGATCAAATAGCTCAGCGCCAAGGTGTATTTAACTATGAAGCATCAAGCTTTAATGTAAATTCGAGTGTGGGTGCTGTTACTGACTTTGCTATGACTATGGCTGTTGATTTTGATAATGGCACGGTACCTGATGGCGAAATTAGTTTTAATGACGCGGGCGGAAATTGGTATGCGGCTTACAGCGGCTTAATAAATTTAAGCGAACTTGACCTAGCCGTTACATTTGCATCCCATGGCAACAATAAAGCCGAGGGCGATGTTGATGCAATATTTTTGAATGACTTAGACAATATTACTGGCAACTTTAATCTTAACGAAATAAATAATCCTGATGTAAATGCTAGCGGTTCTTTTAAATTAGAACCATAAACACATTGGATACAAAGCTTTTATTATGGAGTATTTAAAATGACAGCAAAAAATATATTTTTGCTTGGTTCTATGGTGTTTTTGTTAAGTGCCTGTGGAGGCTCAGAAGAAAGCCCTGCTCAAGAGGCAATACAATCACCTACGGCTGAAGTAGTATCGCCAACGGTGACTAGCTATATAAATTTGGCTGGTGTTATAGCGAGCAATAAAACCAAGAATACAAAAGTTTTAGGTGCTGTCACTTCAAGTAGAGGAGTAGTTGGATCAAGCATAGCTAATACACGCGCTAATATTGTTTTTTCACAAACAAACGAAACTGTGCAAGGCAACGTTTCTTTTTTACTTGAAGCTTCGGATACTGATGGCATTGCTGAAGTTAATTTAGTGCTCCCTAGTGTCAATAAAAGCATATCACTGTGTTCTTCTGATTGTGGTTTTGACTACGAAAAATCAATTATAGGCCTCAGCCCTGCACTTTATGGTGTAACTCCAGGAGAGATACGCCTAGAAATATGGATAACTGACACTTTAAATAATCAAGTCCTTGCTGATGCAATTACTTTTAACTGGCAACCATATCAAATTGAAGGTGTTACAGCTCAGCGAGACGAAGATAATATTAATCTTTCGTGGCAGGCTAACCCCGAACTTAATCGTTATAACGTTTATATTGCAACTCAAGCTGGAGTTTCATCTACTAATATTAATGAATTAGAAAACGGGCAACAATTTTTAAGTATTCAAGATACTGCATTAAGCATTACCGAGTCACTTACAGATAAAAGTTATCAAGTACTTATTACCGGTATTGATGGCAGTGGTGAAAGTGGCTTTGCTAATATAATAAACATAGCACCAGTGGGTGGAGAGCTTGCATTTGCACCAGAAGCTAATGCCGATCAGTTTCAGATAAATGAAGATCAAACTCTGCAAGGCAACGTTCTAACAAATGATACGAATCAATACAGTGGCGATTTACGTGTAAATGCAGATGCATTAATTCTACCGCAGCATGGCACCATTAATATAAATGAAAATGGGGATTTTACTTATATCCCTATTGCAAACTTTAATGGTGAAGATGCCTTTAGCTATCAAGTTGCTAACGAGCTAGGTATGACAGATACCGCAGTTGTAGAGATAACCATTTTAGCTGTTAACGACGCCCCTATTGCGCTTGATAATACTTATAACATCACAAACAATGGAACCTTAGTTGTCCTATCGCCTGGCTTACTTATTAACGATAGCGATATTGATTTAGATGACTTAACTGTTGATACAACGCCTGTTAACGAACCAACAAGAGGACAATTAACCCTTTTTGATAATGGTAGCTTTGAATACCAAGGCGAGCAGAACATGCAAGGTGAAGACAGCTTTCAGTATAGAGTTGTTGATGCACAAGGTGCTCAGGCTATTGCAAATGTAACTATTGTAAGCTCAAACACTAACGTAGCCCCTGTAACAAAAAATGATAGCTATAGTTTAAGCGAAGATGAAACACTTGTGGTTACAGCAGCCAATGGTTTGCTTAGTAACGATACTGACCCAAATAATGACAGTTTTTCAGTTGATGAAACATTTATTGTGGCACCAACACATGGCCAACTATTATTAGCAATTGATGGCAGCTTTAGTTATGTGCCGGATGCTAATTTTAATGGTGTTGATCAATTTCAATATCAAGCTATAGACTCATTAGGTGCAACCTCTACAGCCACAGTAACTTTAGTAATAAACAGCGAACCCGATAACCCTGTTGCACAAAATGATGCCTATCAATTTAGCAAAAATAAATTATTTGAAGTAACAGTACAAAATGGCTTATTAATTAACGATTTTAATATTGAGGCTGGCGATTTATCAGTTAACACCACGGCAATCAATACAACTCAAAATGGCGAGCTTACATTAAAAGTTGATGGCTCATTTACCTACCAACCAGACTTAGGTTTTATTGGTGTAGATAGCTTTACTTATTCAATTTCAAATGAGCAAGGCTTAACTGCTACAGCTCAAGTAACATTAAGTGAAAGCGGCGTTAATACTTTTCCAGAAGCCAATAACGATCAATTTACGTTAGACGAAGACAGCTCTGCATCTTTATTAGACGTGCTAGCTAACGACACTGATGCAGATGGCGATACGATTAGTATTTCGAACATAGAAAATATCGTTGGAGAAGCGACTATTGTCGCCGGAAAAATACAGTTTACTCCACCAGCAAACTTTTCAGGTGAGATAGTACTAACTTACACTATTACTGATGGCTATAGCACTGGTAATGAAGGTATAAACGACAGAACAGCAAGTGTGACTATTACCGTTACATCCGTTAATGATGACCCTACTGCAAATGCTGATTCAGCAACGATGAACGAAGATGCTCCTGCGTTATTAGTTAACGTACTAGCTAACGACTCCGACATTGATGGCGATACTCTTACAATAACAGCTGCTACTGCAGATATAGGTTCTGCATCTGTTGTTGATAATAAAATCCAATACACGCCTGCTGCGAATACAAATGGAACAGCAATTATTAGCTACACAATAAGTGATGGTAATGGTGGTACTGCAACTACAAACTTATCAATAATTATTACTCCCGTAAACGATACTCCTATTGCAAACGCAGACTCAGCTACAATAGATGAAGATGCAGCGCCAATACTGATAAACGTATTGGCAAATGACTCCGACGTGGATGGTGATAGCCTCACTATCAGTGCTGCCTCGGCAGGTACTGGTTCGGTCGCAGTGGTTGGCAATCAAATTCAATATACACCGGCAGCCGACGACAACGGCGTAGCAACAGTTACTTATACTGTAAGCGATAGCAGCGGTGGTGCCAGTACAACAACGTTAACTATCACTATTACCCCCGTAAACGATGCTCCAATAGCAAACGCCGATTCGGCCACCATAGCTGAAAATGCAGCGCCAATACTGATAAACGTATTAGAAAATGACTCAGATGTAGATGGCGACAGCCTGGCGATCAGTGCAGCCTCAGCTGATATTGGCTCAGTCTCAGTAGTTGGCAATCAAATTCAATACACACCGGCAGCCGATAGCAACGGCTTAGCAGCAGTTACTTATACTGTTAGTGATAATAATGGTGGAACGAATACTGCCACGCTCGCTATTACGATAACTGCAGTGAATGATGCACCTGTTGCCAATAACGATACCGCGACCATGGCTGAAGATGCAGCACCAATACTGATAAACGTATTAGCAAATGATACTGACTCTGATGGAGACAGCTTGGTGATCTCTTCAGCCTCAGCTGATATTGGCTCAGCCTCAGTAGTTGGCAATCAAATTCAATACACACCGGCAGCTGATAGCAATGGCTTAGCAACAGTTACTTATACCGTTAGTGATAATAATGGTGGAACAAATACTGCCACGGTCGCTATTACGATAACTGGTGTTAACGATGCACCTGTAGCATCGGTTCAAAGTTTTAGTATTAGTGAAAATGCTACAGATGGCGACATTATTGGGACTGTTAGCGCGTCAGATATTGAGAACCAGACCTTAACTTATAGTTTAACTGGCGGTGACACTGCTTCATTTGAAATTAATAGTAGCTCTGGTGTTTTATCAACCATAGGTGAAAGCCCATTTGATTTTGAAACAACTAATCAATATATCTTAAATGTCACTATAACTGATGATGGCACACCTAATGAAAGTTCAAACGTTAACATAACCGTTAATATTACTGATGAAATTGAGCTTCTTATTCCAACTGAAGATGTGACATTTGGCCGCCCGATTACAGGTGAGCTTGATCTTTCAAACATTTTTTCTGGAGGTGAGTTTAAAGACAGTATTGAGCTTAATGGCAACCTTTATTTTGTTGGTTTTGTTGATGGCGACGATAAAGATATTATTGTTGTGTCTTACACCAACGCTGGCATAACAAATAATGCTTTTAATAGTAATGGAATAAAAATATTAGATTTAGATGATGATGAGGAAGCCACAGCTATTATTTCTGACGGTACAGATCTCTTTATTGCTTATTCTAGTTTTGACGGCACAAATACTGAAGCCTGCTTATTGGAAATGAATACTGCTGGCGTTGTAAGTACTGACTCTGGTGAGAATGATTCAGGAGTTCGCTGTACTTCACAAGCGAGTACTCTTGTTATTAATGACCTTGAAATTGATGACGATAAAATACTGGCTGTAGGTAAACGCTTTGATGGCACTCAAAACGATAGTCTATGGATACATTATAAAAAATCAGATCTAGATTTTGAGAACTCTACTCCAGCTATTGTCGATGTTAGCGGCGCTAATCGAGATGATGAAGGCTTTGCAGTTAAGAACTTTGATGATTCCGATTACTTAGTGGTTGGGAGTGTTACCAATGCAGAGGGAACAAAAGACTCTCTACTTCGTTATTTAAAATCTGATGGCGATAATGACAATAACTTTAATGGTGGCGCAGCACTAACAATTGATATATTTGATAATGATAAAGACGACGAACTTTTTGCTGTAGGCGGAGTTAGTGATTCTGAATTTACTGCCTTTGCAGGTGGATATATAACAAGAAATAGTGGTGAAAAAGAAGCTGTAATATTAGCTATTAATAAAAATGGGGAACTAATCACCACCTTTGGTAATGCTGGTATAGCAATTTATGATATTGATGGTAATGGTGGTAATGGTAATGGCGGCGCTAAAATTACAGGTATTAAACACGAGCCTAGTAACAATGGCATTAGTTTGTCGGGGACGACTGGCGTATCAGCCTCAGAAAAATTATTTTCAGCACAGATTAATAATGAAGGTACTTTAAATAGTGTCTATGGCACCTCCGGCATTAATATAATTGATGGTATAAGTGGTAAGCAATTTGCCAACACTTTAGCTATCGACTCTAATGACACTCTTTGGGTAGCTGGTGTTAATGATGATTCAAATACAAAACCGTTTATTGCAGCAATAGACAGTCAAGCCACATTATTTAGTAACTTTGAAACGAATGGTTACTTTACCCTTAATAATTTAGTAGATGCGACAAACGATGAATCAATGCACGTTTTACAACTTAGCAATGGCCCTCATGCCGGTAAGTATATTCTTGCATCAACGGCTAAATCGGACTCAATTACTAAGTTAGTATTAACACGCTTTACGAGTGCGGGTGATATTGATACTAGCTTTAGCGAAAGTGGCCATAAAGAAATTGCCATAGATTTGAGTAAGTCGCGCGTCGCTTTAACCGAGCAAAGCGACGGCAATTTAGTTATTACAGGCTCTAAAAATAGTGAAAATGGTGAAGCAGGCTTTGTAGCTAAAGTTGATCAGTCTGGTAATTTAGACACTTCATTTGCAACAGATGGTGTATACACAACCTCTGTCAGTGGCGCAGAATTGGTAAACCTGACAGGTATTGCACTTGATAATAGCGGTAACATTATTACTGTTGGGTCAATCGTAATAAGCGGCACTCCTAGCCCAATCGTTATAATGTTGACACCAGAAGGTACCCTTGAGCCAAACTTTGGCACTGGCGGAAGTATCATAGGCTCAGCTTTTGAGTACTATAACCGTGTACATACCGACAATGCAGATATTTTCATTGGTGGTAAGGCAGTATTAAGTGGCACTTCAAAGCTAATCGCATTGAAGTTAAGCTCAAACGGTACTGAAGTCTTTAAATATGTAGGTGAAGAAACCACAGATACCGACAATAAAATAGCGCAGATTTTAACTGACACAACGGGTAAGTTATATTTAATAGCAAACCTTATTGATTCGCCAAATAAAGCCAATGTTATTAGGTTGCTCGTTACGGGTGCGCTTGATACTAGCTTTGCCGTAAATGGTGTCGGTGAATATACTTTGGCGTCAAGCGGTAACACTGAGCTAAGTGGTGCAGCGCTCGATAGTAGCAATCAACTTATTTTAGCCGGCATGGCTAACAATAAAGGAATGTTAGCGCGTATTTTAACTGGCGGTACTTTAGATAATACGTTTGGAGCCAGTGGTGCCGGATTTTATGAAGCAAGCCAATGTACCAGTACACATGTATTTACTTCAATCATCTTACAAAATGACACCCAAGTTGTTGTAAGCAGCACCTGTAATGACACTAACTCTAACAATGTTAGTATTTCTAAATTCAATTTTGTAGAAGATGGAGCTTAGCCTTAAATCATGAAAGTTGAATTTTTTGGTGTTAGAGGCTCAATGGCTTCAGCAGGAAGTAATACGCACATTTTTGGGGGAAATACCTCATGTGTGTACATTGAACAAAGTAACGGTAAAGATCTTATTTTAGACTCTGGTACCGGTATTGTAGAGCTCGGTACACGTTTACTAGAAACACAAAGTCCTATCAATATTTTGCTAACGCACAATCATTGGGACCATATTCAAGGGTTTCCTTTTTTTAAACCTATTTACCAACCCAACCGCGATATAACTATTACTGTGGGTAACGTTGATGATAAAAAAAGCCAAGATGCCATATTAAAGCAAATGAGTGGTTCGTACTTTCCGGTGTGTTATCAAGATTTACCTGCCAGCATTACGCTTAATACTGATTTATCGTCTCAAAAGCAATTTACACTTAATGGTTTTTTGGTTTCGACTGCTCCACTAAATCACCCTGGCGGTGGGACTGCTTATTGTATTAAAGCGGATGATAAAAAGGTGGCTTACGTTACCGACAATGAGCTAAATCCGCCAGAAAAAGCAAACACAAGTATTAGCGAATGGGTCAATTTTATTGAAGGCGCTGATTTACTAATTCATGATGCTCAATTTATAGATGCAGACTTGCCTCTTAAACATGGTTGGGGGCATAGCACCATAGATCAGGTGGCTGAGCTTGCGATAAAAGCGAGTATTAAAAATGTGGTTATTATTAGCCACGATCCATCAAGAACCGATGAACAGTTATTAGCTATAGAAAAATATTTACACACGCAGTACGCTCAACAGGTAAAAATAGAGTGCGGCCGAGAAGGACGAGTTTTTGAATTTTAGCCTATCAAGGAGCGTTACTCATTAGCTCCTTAAAACCAATTACTTCAAAGCACTTTTTCATTGGCGCTGTTATTACATTATTAATTGCATCAATAGAGCTATTTTCAACTGGGTCGCTTGCAAAGTTAGTGAACCGCGTAGAAGGTATAATATACGACTCTCGGTTGTTACTAACACTTTCAGAGACGCCTAGGCGTATTGATGAAACCGTTGTAATAATTGATATCGATGAAAAGAGCATGCAAGAACAAGGACGCTTTCCTTGGAGTCGCTCAAAAGTAGCTGACCTTGTTACAAAGCTTACTGATGCAGGTGTTATTGTTATTGCATTCGATATATTTTTTTCTGAACAGGAAGAAAACCCTGTTACAAAAATTATGTCTGAAATTCCTGATTTATCAAAAAAGTACACCATCCCCTTTGCTGAAATTACTAAACAAGTCGATGCAGACACAAAACTAGCAAGCGCATTATCTAAAAATGATACTGTTCTTGGTTTTTTATTAATTGATGAACAACTCACTAATCAAAACTTGCCAGCTAAAAGCAGTGTTATATGGGCAAATGCGGATCATACTAATTCACAAATAAACCAGTTTCCTGGTGCTATTGTAAATATTCCACAGTTACAAAATGCTACAACGGGTACCGGTTTTATCAATGCACATAGCGATGAAGATGGCTTTATACGTAAAGCAGCTCTTATAAATCGAGTTGGCAATAAGCTCTACCCTTCTTTAGCACTTGAAGTTGCTCGACTTTATACCCTTGCTGAAAACATAGAAACCCGTTCCAATATATTAGATGGTATAACCTTATTCGAAGGTATAAAGTTTCAAGATAAGTGGATTCAAACTGATGAATATGGGCAAATATTAATTCCTTACAAAGGGCGTGCACATAGCTTCCCTTATTATTCGGCTACCGATATTTTGACCAAAAAAATTGGTTTAGAGGAATTAGAAGGCACAGTAGCCTTTATTGGCACATCGGCAATTGGACTCGCTGATTTAAGATCAACACCTGTTGGTTTACAGTATCCCGGTGTGGAGGTTCATGCCAATATATTTGAAGGATTAATGCACCCAGAGCTACTTCCCTCTAAACCTAATTGGTCACTGGGAGCAAGTTTACTCATCATTGCATTAACGGGTAGCGTACTGTCGTTTTTTAGCCACGGTAAGAGCGCACGTTTTATTATAATTTTGTCTCTTACAGTCACAAGTGTAGTTATATTTTTAAACGTTTATTTATGGTCAGTGCAAAAAATTAGTTTACCTTTATTAATGCCCCTTTTACTCATCATTATATTAGCGGGTTATTACATCATTGTTGGTTCTATCGCTGAAATGAAGCATAGCCGAAAAATAAAATCTATGTTTGACCAATATATGCCTCCTGAGCGTATAAACCAGATGATACTACAGGGTAAAAGTTTATCTCAAAAAAGTGAGCGAAAAAATATGACGGTGTTGTTTGCCGACATTCGTAGTTTCACTTCAGTATCAGAAAGTATGTCGCCTCATCAGTTAAGTGAATATTTAAACGAATATCTTACGGCTATTACCAAAATCATATTTGATAATAACGGGACTATTGATAAGTACGTAGGCGATATGGTGATGGCATTTTGGAATGCTCCACTAAAAGATGAAAACCACGCTCGCCATGGTGTTGAAGCCGCAATGGGTATGATTAACGGGTTAACGCAAATAAATCAGTTATTTGCAGAAAACAATCAGCCTGCAATAAAAATTGGTATCGGTTTAAGTACTGGCGATATGAATGTAGGTGATATGGGTTCGGTTTACCGTAAAGCCTATACAGTTCTTGGTGATACTGTTAATTTAGGTGCTAGAGTAGAAAGCTTGACCAAGTTTTATGGCGTAGCTATTCTTGTTACAGAAGAAACGATGAAGGAATGCCCTCATATTGCATTTCGTTTAATAGATAAAGTGCAAGTTGTCGGAAAAACAGCCGCTGTACAGTTGTTTGAACCTATAAACTTTACAGATAAGCTCGATGAAGAACAGTTAAATGAAGTTAAAAAATCACAGCAGGCCATGACGCTTTTTTATAATAAAAACTGGCCACAAGCGCTTAGCTTATTTAAAGAACTACACAGCACGACCGTATTTAGCTCTGACGTTTATACCATTTTTATCGAACGTATTAAGGGCACTGATTTGCAAACACTAGCTAAGGATTGGAATGGTGCCTTCAAACATACTAAAAAGTAGTAAACATATGCGACAGCACATTAAAGACAAAACAAACCTTCAGCATTTTATCGATATTAGTATTAGGCTAACAACAGAAAAAAACTCGTCTAAGTTACTTGATGAAATACTGCAAGTTGTGATGTCGATAGCAAATTCTGATGCTGGCAGCATTTACTCTATTACCCCAAACAAACAACTCAAGTTTGAAACGGTAATAAATAAGTCATTAAATCTTTATTTAGGTGGCACTTTAGGGAGCCCTGTAGATTTTCCTAATATAGATCTTTTTATTGATGGCAAACCAAACGAAACAGCTATTGTTGCCCACTCTGCAAATTCTGGCGAAGTGATTAACATTCCTGACGTGTATGATGCCCTGCCCTTTGATATGAGCACAGCTCGCAAAATGGATGCCCGCACGGGTTATCGTTCTGAGTCCATGCTAACAATTCCTTTAAAAGATCATGAAGATGACATTATTGGTGTAATCCAGCTTATAAATGTAAAAGATGCGCAAAATAAAAATATCCCTTTTAGTGAAGAGCTTGTCACTCTAATTCGATCTTTTGCCTCTTTAGGCGCTATTTCACTAACTAACTCAACACTAATTAAGGGAATGGAAGATCTTTTTTCGACCTTTGCTGAAACAATTGCGATGGCAATAGATGAAAAGTCTCCTCATACCGGTGGCCATTGTAAACGAGTGCCAGCACTCACGTTAATGCTAGCTGATGCCGTGCATGATATAAATAAAGGCCCTTTGGCTTCATTTTCAATGAGTGAAGCCGACCGACATGAGCTTGATATAGCAGGCTGGTTACATGACTGCGGGAAAATCGCGACTCCCGATCACATTATGGAAAAGTCGACAAAACTAGAAACTATTTTTGATCGAATAAAATATGTAGATGCTAAATTTGAAATAATTAGCCGAGATTTAAAAATAGCGTATCAGCAAAAAATCATCTATGCGATGAAGCTGCAAAAACCTATCGAAGTTCAACAATTTGAACGCCTACTTGATACCGAGCTTAAACAGTTGGCATTAGACCGTGCATTATTACAGCGTGTGAATGTAGGGGGCGAGTTTTTAGGTGATGCAGAACTTGAGCACATTGAACGCATTGCAAACAAATACCAACTCGTTATAAATGATATTAATACACCATTGCTCTCAGCTGATGAAGTTGAAAACTTAACAATACGAAGAGGCACGTTAACCGAAGCCGAACGTGAAGTAATGAAACGTCATATGGATGTAACTAAAAATATTTTAGATGCCCTGCCGTTCCCTAAACACTTAAGCAATGTGACTGAATATGCTTTAGGTCATCATGAAAAACTTGACGGTACTGGTTACCCAAGAGGTTTAACCAAAGAGCAAATGTCGGTGCCTGCAAGGTTAATGGCTATTACGGATATTTTTGAAGCGCTATCTGCAGTAGACAGGCCCTACAAAAAAGCAAAACCGGTCAGTGAGTGTTTATTTATTTTAGGGTCAATGGTTGCTAAAAACCATCTTGATGCTGACATTTTTGCTATTTTTATTGAGTCGCAAGTCTATAAAAATTATATCAATGAATATGCTAACCCAGAGCAGCTAGATGAGGTAGATTTTGATAACTTACCCGGTTACACACCTATAAGTTAGCACCTATAAGCCATGCCTTTATTCAAAATGCGCTTATTACAGTCTATAACTATTCAAACAAAAAAATGCCACCATACGGTGGCATTTACACACGGGGTTATTTCTACTTATAGAAATCCTTTTACTTTTTATTTGTTTTTTTATGTTGTTTTATTAACAAAAAATATGGCTCCAAAGGTAGCATTTAGTGCTCTGTGTAGCAACAGTAAAAGATAAAGTTCATATATCTGCCATATTAACGTCATAAAAAAGCGCGAAGTAAATTCGCGCTCATAAACTTAACGGGCGTTATATTTTAATACACACGTACTTTTCTTCTAGGTACTCATCCAGCCCTTGATGACCGCCTTCTCGGCCTAAACCAGATTGCTTAACACCACCAAATGGCGCTACTGGGTTTGATATAACACCTTCATTAACGCCGACCATACCAAATTCAAGCCCTTCACTAACTCGGTAAATTTGCTTAATATTTTGGCTGTAAAAATAGGCTGCCAGACCAAATGGTACATCGTTAGCAAGTGCAAGCACTTCACTTTCTTCATCAAAAGGAATAACCGTTAATACTGGACCAAATACTTCTTCGTGGTAAATATCCATGTCAGTAGTTACGTTGTTTACTATTAATGGGTTTTGAAAGCTGCCACCTAAGTCACTATTATCGCCAATCAACGTAGCACCTTTATCGAGTGCGTCTTGTACTAACTGTTGTACTTTATCTTTGGCTTTAGGGTAAATGAGTGGGCCAATATCAACATCGTCTTCAAAACCATTTGCCACTTTTAGCGCTGCAACCTTAGGCGTGATTTTTGACAGTACTTTGTCGAGAATATTACGCTGTATAAAGATACGGTTTGCAGCAACACATGCCTGCCCACTATTTCTAAATTTAGCCGCCATTAGCCCTTCTACAGCTTCATCTAAATCTGCATTATCAAAAATGATAAAAGGCGCATTGCCGCCAAGCTCCATCGAGGTGCGTTTAATTGTGTCTGCACATTGAGATAGCAACTGCTTACCTACACCGGTAGAGCCGGTAAATGTAAACTTACGCACGACTTCTGAGTCAGTCAGCATTTTACCTACTGTTTTGGCATCTTGTGAAACCAGTACATTAAATGCACCTTTAACAAAACCAGCTTGATCGGCCAGATAAGCAAGTGCGATAGCGCATAATGGCGTATGTTCAGAAGGTTTAAGTATAAAGCTACAGCCCGCAGCGTAAGCTGGAGCTACTTTACGAGTAACCATAGCAACAGGGAAGTTCCACGGCGTAATACCAGCTACAACACCTACAGGCTGCTTAAAGCTGGTTAAACGATGCGAGTCATCTGTTGGCGGAATTACATCTCCGTAACTACGTTTGGCTTCTTCTGCAAACCATTTGATAAAACCTGCACCGTAATTAATTTCGCCAAGGGATTCTTTGAGCGGTTTGCCTTGCTCTTTGGTCATAAGCTCTGCAAGTGTTTGCTTGTGTTTTATAACTAGCTCATACCAGCGCATCAACGTTTCGCTTCGCTCGGTGGCATTCGTCGCTTTTAATTTAACAAAAGCCCCTTGAGCTGCAGCTATTGCGCTATTTACACCCTGCTCGTCAATATCGCTTACATCAATAATACTTTTTTCGGTCGCGGGATCGTTAACGCTAAAGTGCGTATCAGTTTTATAAAATTCGCCGTTAATAAATGAGTCTGAGAAAATAAGATTACTCAAAATAAACCTCCGAAATAGATTTTAGGGATTGGGTTGAACTCTTAGCAGCGGGTTTACCCCGCGTTTATATAATCTGAAAAATACGTGATCATTTTGATGTTCAAGTTTGAGATTAGAAAAATTTAACTTAAAACGTTTGAGATTTAAAAACGCGACATAAAGTCGCTGCTACGTGTTTATAAATGCTTTTTTGAAACAAAAAAGCCGCTGTATCAAACAGCGGCTTTTAATATATACATCGTTAAAAACTAGTGCTCTTCATTAACGATATTGAGATTGTACTTAGGTATTTCAACCACTAAGTCTTCATCTCTTATAATTGCTTGGCAACCAAGGCGTGACTCAGGCTCTAAGCCCCATGCTTTATCTAGCATGTCATCTTCTAGCTCATCACTCTCTTGTAGTGAATCAAATCCTTCACGAATCACTAAATGACACGTAGTACATGCACACGACTTTTCGCAGGCATGTGCAATGCTAATGCCATTTTTAAGTGCAGCGTCGAGTACCGTTTGGCCTGTAGGAGCTTCAATTGCAGCGCCGTCAGGACATAATTCAGGATGTGGAAGAAAAACAATTTGTGGCATTCTAATCTCTCTTAAATGTTGTCTACTGACTGCCCTGTAAGGGCCTTTTTAATTGATGCATCCATTCTACGCGATGCAAAGTCGCTACTCGCATTATCGACTTTTTCGATAGCTGCTTTAATTTCGCCAGGCTCTTGTGCATTTTCGCGCACTTTTACCAGTTCTGCAATTTCAGCGCGTAAGTTAGCAAGTTGCATATCGTCAAGTAATGCAGCATCGGCTGCAAGTGATGCATTAAGCGCTTCTATTACGCGTAATGCTTCTACTTGTTGCTCTTTAAGCATACGTGCTTGCATGTCGCCTTTAGCGTTGCTCATTGACTCTTTTAGCATGTTAGCTACTTGGTCGTCAGATAAACCAAACGAAGGCTTAACTTGAATTTCAGCTTGTACGCCTGTTGATTTTTCCATAGCTGAAACACTTAATAGGCCATCAGCATCAACTTTAAAGGTTACACGAATATGCGCAGCGCCTGCCGCCATTGGTGGAATACCTTTTAAGCTAAACTTAGCAAGCGAACGACAATCATCAACAAGCTCACGCTCGCCTTGCAGCACATGTAATGACATAGCTGTTTGGCCGTCTTTAAACGTCGTAAATTCTTGCGCGCGTGCTACCGGAATTGTCGTATTACGCGGAATGATTTTTTCAACCAAACCACCCATAGTTTCAAGACCTAGCGATAACGGTAATACATCAAGCAATAACATGTCAGAATCTGGCTTATTGCCAATTAACACGTCGGCTTGAAGCGCAGCACCTAGGGCTACAACACGATCAGGGTCGATTGAAGTTAGTGGTTCTTTATCAAAAAAGCTGTGTACCTGGCTACGTACCAGTGGCATACGGGTTGAACCGCCTACCATAATAACTTGCAGTACTTCGTCGTTTTCTATGCCAGCATCTTTTACAGCACGGCGACACGAACGCAGTGTTTTTTTAACGAGAGGCATAGCCATTTCGTCAAACGTTTCGCGCGTTACTTCAACGGCGTATTTTTGATCGTCAAACTCAAGGCCCACATTCACTTTTGCGTATTGGCTTAGCGCTTCTTTACAGGCTTTTGCTTTATTGATGAATAAACGTAAAACTGAAGGTGACAACGCTGACACACCAGTTTGCTGCTTAAAGTAATCAACAAGTAGTGAGTCAAAGTCATCACCACCGAGGCTTGAATCGCCGCCAGTTGCCATTACTTCAAACACACCTTGGTGTAATCTAAGTACTGATATATCAAATGTACCACCGCCTAAATCGTAAACAGCAATAATACCTTCTTGGCCAGAGTCTAAACCATAAGCAACCGCTGCTGCTGTTGGCTCATTTAATAAACGTAGTACGTTAATGCCAGCAAGTTCTGCGGCATCTTTAGTACTTTGGCGCTGTGCGTCATCAAAGTACGCTGGCACTGTGATCACAGCACCTAAAATCTCTTGATTACCAAAACTTTGCTCAGCTCGTGCTTTTAATGCAGCTAAAATATGGCTTGATGCTTTAATTGGACTGATTTTACCTGCCACAGTTTCTATTGCTAGTGCACCATTGTGCTCACAAAATTCATACGGTAGCTGGCCATAACTTTGCTCTATTTCAGCCTGAGTTTTACCTAAAAAACGCTTAACCGAAATAAGCGTGTTGGCAGGGTCTTGCGTTGCTGCTTTTGCAGCTTCTGCGCCAACAGTAATACCGCCTGCTTGATAACGAACAACCGACGGTAACATAGCCGCGCCAAGATCATCAGTTAACGTGCGGGCTTCGCCACTTTGCACTGTTGCAACCAATGAATTAGTTGTACCAAGGTCAATACCAATCGCTAGTTTATGTTCGTGTGGTGCCGCGCTCTGCCCCGGCTCAGCAATTTGCAATAATGCCATAATGCTCTTTAAACTCGTGTTGCTCGCTTTGCAGCAAGTAATTAATCGTCAAATAAACTGTCTTCAATACGCTCTAGTTCGTCACGTAACTTATAAACAAACTTCAGTTTACGAATATTATCTGCGGCAAGTTGATATTGCTGCTCATCGTTACTTGCGAGTTGCTCGGCAAGTTGTGCACTGTACTGCGTGTTTAGTTGCTTAATTTGTTTTTCAAAATTTGCAATGGCGGTATCAGGATCGCGCGACGATGTTAGCTCTTCAAGCTCTTCGCGAAGTTCCATTTGCTGCATTAAAAACATTGGATCTTGCAAGGTTTGCTGCTCTGCACGAATATCAACGCCTAGCTCGCTCAACATATACTCAGCACGTTTTACTGGGTGCTTTAATGTTTGTAGTGCATCGTTAATTTCGGCGGCACTTTGCACTGCCATTAACTTATCGCGGCTGCTCGCATTCGCGTGGCGATCTGGATGTACAGTACGCTGTAATTCCAAGTAGTGCTTGTTAACCGTTGCTAAATCAATATTGTAATCAACTGGTATTGCAAATAATTCAAAGTAACGCATAACTTCAACCAATAAAATTCAGAAATTAATTTCAAAAATAACAAAGCCCTACATTTACTGGCAGGGCTTATTTATACTACAAAAATATTTAAAGCTTAAACGGTAAAGCTTTCGCCACAACCACACTCATCTGCTTGATTCGGGTTTCTAAATTTAAACCCTTCATTTAAGCCTTCTTTAGTGTAGTCGAGCTCTGTGCCATCGATGTAAACTAAGCTTTTAGCGTCAACAATTAATGTGACACCTTTAGCCGCAAAAGTTTCATCGTCTTCGTTTAAATCGTCAACAAACTCAAGTACATAAGCAAGACCTGAACAGCCCGTCGTTTTAATGCCAACGCGCAGGCCTAAACCTTTACCGCGGTTTGCTAAAAATGATTGTACGCGGTTTGCTGCCGCATCTGTCAATGTCACTGCCATGAGTTTCTCTTCTTACTTCGCTTGTTTGCTTTTGTAGTCTGCAATTGCTGCTTGAATTGCGTCTTCGGCTAAAATTGAACAGTGAATTTTCACTGGTGGTAATTCAAGCTCTGCACTGATATCAGTGTTTTTAATTGTCGCTGCTTCGTCTAGCGTTTTGCCTTTAACCCACTCTGTTACAAGTGAAGATGAAGCAATTGCGCTACCACAACCGTAGGTTTTGAATTTTGCATCTTCAATAACGCCTTCGGCAGATACTTTAATTTGCAATTTCATTACGTCACCACATGCTGGTGCGCCTACCATACCCGTTGCCACTGACGGATCATTCTTATCTAGAGTACCTACGTTACGTGGGTTTTCTACGTGGTCGATTACTTTATCACTATAAGCCATTATTCTATCCTCATTACCTGCTAGGGTATGTGCTCACACTATTAGTGGTGAGCCCATTCAACTGAATCTAAATCAATACCTTCTTGATGCATCTCCCAAAGTGGAGACATCTCACGTAGGCGACCGATAGAGTTTTTCATTAATTCGACGGTGTAATCAATCTCTTCTTCGGTAGTAAAGCGACCAATACTAAAACGAATTGAGCTATGTGCTAATTCGTCGTTACGGCCAAGTGCACGTAATACATAAGAAGGCTCTAAGCTTGCAGATGTACAGGCTGAACCTGACGATACTGCAATGTCTTTTACTGCCATAAGTAACGACTCACCTTCAACAAAGTTAAAGCTGATGTTTACAATGCCAGGTACTGATTGGTCTTGCGTGCCGTTAAAGTATACTTCGTCCATATCAGCCATAATGCCGTCGATTAAACGATTACGTAAGGCGCTGATGTGTGCGTGATCTTTTTCGAAATCTTGCTTAGCAATTTTAAACGCTGTACCCATACCCACTAATTGGTGAGTAGCTAGTGTACCAGAGCGCATACCGCGTTCATGTCCGCCACCGTGCATTTGCGCTTCAAGACGAGCACGTGGTTTACGACGAACGTAAAGTGCGCCAACACCTTTAGGGCCATACACTTTATGTGCAGAGAACGACATAAAATCAACTTTAAGCTGTTGCACGTCGATTAATACTTTACCCGCGCTTTGCGCGGCATCTACGTGGAACATAATTTTACGTTCGCGACACATTTCGCCAATAGTCGCGATATCTTGAATTACACCTAGCTCGTTATTAACGTGCATGATGCTTACAAGTACTGTGTCGTCACGCATTGTGTCGGCAAGTTTTTGTAAATCAAGTAGGCCGTTTTCTTCAACGTCCATATAAGTTACTTCAAAACCTTGGCGCTCAAGCTCACGACATGTGTCGATTACTGCTTTATGCTCAGTTTTAGCGGTAATAACGTGCTTACCTTTTTTCTTGTAAAACTGTGCAGCACCTTTAATAGCAAGGTTATTTGATTCTGTTGCACCCGATGTGAAAACAATTTCACGTGGGTCTGCATTAATTAAATCAGCAATATCTGTACGTGCTTGGTCAACAGCTTCTTCTGCTTGCCAACCAAAACGGTGTGAGCGTGACGCAGGATTACCAAACTTACCGTCCATTGTCAGGCATTGCATCATTTCTTTAGCAACACGTTCGTCAACAGGCGTGGTCGCTGCGTAATCTAAATAAATCGGTAACTTCATTTCTCTCTCCGCTGCAGGTCAACCTTAAAGTTGACAGCTTACTTGAATGTTTTCCAACTGCTTAATTGCATTATTAATACTGTTATCTTGGCGCGATGCTATTTCTTTCACATCTGATTTTTCCACCAATTCAGCAAGGGTAATATTATTCAAAAATTCTTCTATGCGTGCGCTTAGGTCTGACCACAAATTATGTGTTAAACAACGCATACCACTCTGACAGCCGGTATCGGCACCTTGGCAACGTGTAGCATCGACCGATTCGTCTACGGCGCTAATAATATCGCCAACAGAGATAACGCTCGCTTCACGCCCTAGTAAATAACCACCACCAGGTCCACGAACAGAACTTACTAGGCCATTTTTACGTAAACGAGCAAATAATTGTTCAAGGTAAGACAAAGAAATTTCTTGTCTTTGTGAAATATCAGCAAGGGCTACAGGACCTACACCTGTGTGTAGTGCAACATCCAGCATAGCTGTAACGGCATATCTGCCTTTTGATGTTAACTTCATAACGCCCCCTGCACAAAAGAGTGCAAATTTTAATTATCAGAGTAAATTAGTCAAGTATTATCACTTGATAAAAATTTGATTTATAAACTCTTACTTTTTAAATTGTAGAGTTAACAAACTTTCAATACTTGACCTCTTTGGTCAAGTATTACAGCCATTGTAATTACCTGAGTAATTTAGTCAAGTATTACAGCCATTGTAATTACCTGAGTAATTTAGTCAAGTATTAGCGCGTTAATTAGTCTAGGTCTTTTATAACTAATAGCTATACCTAAGTTACTTAGGGATAGCCTTATTAATTGAGGTGAGAATACCGCGTAAAATATTCATTTCAGCATCTTCAGGGTGAGCTCGGTTAAACAAACGGCGTAATTTAGTCATAACTAAACCAGGGTGTTGCTTGATGATAAAACCTGTTTTAAACAACGTGTCTTCAAGGTGATCATAAAACAGCTCTATTTGCTTTGAGCTTGGGTAAACTGCATCGTCTTCTTCAACCTTTTTAGGTTGTTGATTTAAAAATGCCATGCGAGTTTCGTAGCTAAGTGTTTGTACGGCCATAGCTAAATTAAGCGAGCTGTACTCTGGGTTAGCAGGAATACATACATGGTAATTACAAAGCTGTAATTCTTCATTAGTTAAACCACTGTTTTCACGACCAAATACTAGCGCTACAGGACCATTTACGGCTTCAGCAACGAGCTTTTCACCACATTCACGTGGTTCAACCATTGGCCACGAAAGCGTACGAGAACGCGCACTTGTGCCAATCGTTAATGTACAGTCAGCGATAGCTTCTTCAACGGTACCTACAATAACTGCATTGCCTAAAACATCAGTTGCGCCTGCAGCTAATGCACTTGCTTGGCTGTCTATTTCGCAAGCAGGATCAACTAAATAAAGTTTTGATAAACCCATGGTTTTCATGGCGCGAGCCGCCGAACCAATATTGCCGGAATGTGACGTGTTAACTAAAACAATGCGAATATCATCTAAGATCATTACTGTGCTACTTTGCTATGCCAAAAAATTGCGCAAATTCTAACATGAAAATGTAATAAGATCCTAGATTCAAAAGGCTAGATCCTATGATCAAACCCAATATAACGATTCTTACAGGGGTAAATTGTCGCTGCATGCAAAGCATGACAAGCACTGGATAAATATATCAATCACTTATAGATAACCTGCAACCATTCACTGACATAAAATACAACCATACAATGACATATTAATTTAAAGTTACTCTTTAGTTTGTCGTTGACAAATAGGCATTGTCAGTACGCAAATAAAGTAATCGGTAGAATTTCAGTATTTACGATTTAAGGGCTAAATTTCTACCTATTCTAATGTCTGATTTTTCGCTCTAAGCGGAACTAAGCCATCACTAATATAAAAAGATTAAAAATTTAAGAGCCTGTTAGCTTCTACTTGACCATAGAAAACTAAAGAGCACTGTTAGAATTGACAATATCTTGGAAGTATCAGAACAGAACGATGCTTAAATCTGCACCTATGCCAGACCCGATTTCAGAGTCTGATATAGATGAAGATAGCGCACAGGGACAAAATGGAAGTGCAACCTCAATGCTAAAAATTCACATTAAACCATTTTTGTTTTTCCAGAAATGCAATTAACTCATCTCGAAATTTTATTGCTCGTTTTGATAACGCTCTTTTTTTTGGCCACAGAAGTGATATTTCGCGTGGTTCGCCACTCCATAAGGGCAATACCCGCTCTACTTCACCATTTTCAATTTCATTGTAAACCATACTCATCGGCAGAAGAGCTATTCCTGATCCAGCCTTGACCAAGTTTAAAGTAATGCTCATATCGTTACTTATATGATTATGCTTTTTGGGGTAAATATACTTTTCTTCGTCATTTGTTAAAGCCCAGTCTTTGAATAAATTAGCAGCAATACTCGGACAGGATTTTAATTGAGATACCGTTTTAGGTAGAAGTTTTTTATAACTTGGCGATATCACTAATACAGAACTAATCGAGCCGATTTTTTTTTGTACTAGAGATGAATTTTCTTGAGGGCCTGAGCGAATAGCAATATCAATCTGGTTAGAGATTACATCGTCATCTGGGTCACCTAATGTAATATTGAGCAAAATATCAGGGTTATTAACAGTGAAATTTCGCCAGAACTCATTAAGGGGCCCGCTACCGATATTTGTAGGAACCATTACCTTAAGTTCACCACTCAAACTATTGAGGGCATTATCTAAATTTAAAAGTCGTATATCCAGCTCATGTATAAAGCTGGCGGTTTCCTCATAATAAACTTGCCCCGCATTAGTAAGAGTTAGTCCTTTATTAGAACGATGACATAACTCGCACCCTAGTTTTTTCTCTAGCTCGTGTAAACGCCTTGAAACCGTGGCAATAGTCATCCCAAGGCTCTCTGCTCCACGCGTTAAACTTTTCAACTCGGCAACAGTTATAAAAATTTTAAGGTTATCAAGCATTGTCTTTACAAATATGTAAATGGGATTATTAATTCTACGTATATACTACAGATATGTAAGCCCATAAACTATATTCCATCACTTAAAATGAATATAGGAGAAATTTAGATGAAGCATCGCTTTATTTTCGCAATATTAATGTCTTTTGTACTTACTTTTTTTATGTCAGCTTGGGTTACTTATATCAACATGGGTTTGATAAATAGCTTTATCAACTATTGGATGTCCGCGTGGTTTCTAGCGTGGCCAGCTGCTGGAGTTATATCATTTGTCTCAGCACCTAGAATTCATAGGTTAGCTCATGAAATATCAGATAAATTTTAAAACGGCTAAAACCTTTGATAGTTATCCGATAGAATAGCTCTTTCATCGGATAGCTATTCTATAAACTGTAACACGTGAATTGCTATGATTTACTAAAACCTCAATGGCCGATTTAGTCAGTGTGTTAAATCGAATGATTAAACTCACAGCTCAAAGCTGAGCTTCGGCAAATTGCTATGAGCGGACTATGATAATATTTCGCTAAGAGACTTTCTCATCGTGTCGAAGTGTTAATACTTCAAAGCCTGTTTCTGTCACTAAAATGGTATGCTCCCATTGGGCAGAAAGTTTCTTATCTTTTGTCACGACTGTCCATCCATCTTTTTTAGTTTTTACCTTCTTGGAACCTTGGTTGATCATAGGCTCTATAGTAAATGTCATACCCGCTTCAAGTATTAATCCTGTATGCGCTTTACCATAGTGCAAAACTTGCGGCTCTTCATGCATTTCTTTACCAATACCATGACCGCAATATTCACGTACTACATTATAACCAGAAGATTCAGCGTGCTTTTGAATAGCATAGCCAATATCACCAAGCGTTGCTTTTGGCTTTACCAACTTAATACCTTCCCACATTGCATCATAAGTCGTTTTAACCAAACGTTTAGCTTCTGAGGTTGTCGCTGTAAAAGTATACATTTTACTTGAATCACTGATATAACCATTTTTCTCTAAGGTAATATCAATATTTAAAATATCTTTGCTTTTTAACTTATAAACATGATTGGGTACACCATGACACACTACGTCATTAACTGATGAGTTCAATGAATACCGATAGCCATATTGCCCTTTACTGGCAGGACGAGCATGTAACACATTGGTAATATAGCTTTCTACTTTAGTGTCTATATCTAACGTAGTTATGCCTTCGCAAATAAAATCATCAAGCATTTTAAATACTTGAGCTAAAAGCTTTCCTGACTCTCTCATGAGCTCAATTTCTGCATCCGTTTTTACTATTGCTTTATTCATGCAAAAGATCCTGAATAGTAAGCTTTTCTTTTATTAATTGTTTTTTAATTATTTCATGGTAGTTGAGTGTCGGATTTAGCTCAGCGAGCATGCCTATTTTAATCCAAAACTCTGCTTGTGAATTGATAGATCTAGACATGATATTACTCGATTTTCTAATTTCTTCATGCAATCCGTCTGATATTTTTACTATTCCCATCATATATACCGCATATTATTAATATACATATCGCATATTATTCATATATAAATCGTATACGTCGAGGATTTATATGTCAACTCAGACGTTTACAGTTTAAAGTACATTTTTCGCTCACCTACTTAAATACGTGAACAACATACAATCCTTTGTGTTTACATTTAACTATATAAACAGTACTTTTAGGTTGTATTTAGCAGGGTGATAAATTTAATGGTTATTGTATGAGGTTTAAAGTGACAAGAAGTACGACTAGCATCTTATATAGTGCTATTTTATATTTTCACTGTATTATTTTTACACTAGGAATGGCTGAGTCTACTTTTTCTGGGTATGAATTAATGAAGGTAATAAGCCCTGTAACGGCCATAGCCTCATTGTTAATTGCAGTCGCCCTAGCAACAATAAAAAAATTGAGCCTAAACAAGAAGAAGTATTGCATTCTAATAGCTATAGTTACTGCGCTGTGTTTTCTATTTATTCAGTTTTCTTTTTTATTTCACATGAAGGTTAATTTAGATCTTGGGAGACTTGATAACAACCCATTTACTTTATCATTGTGCGCAATTTTTATTTTTACTTGCTTTTCAGCGATTACTATCAAAGCTTTTCATAAAAATATACAAATAAATGAAATGAAAAAAATAAAATTAGTTGTATTCATAGTTGTATTAATCGGTTCGACTGTGTGGCATCAATCTTCTCTAAATCTAGTCAAAACCCAAGATACTAATGCAAGAGAAAAAATACACTTAATGGAAACAATGATAAACCGCTCTCTGATTTCACAGAAAAAGGCTCTAGCTAGAATAAAAAGCAGAGTAGAAAAAGTGAGGTTTGAAGATTTCATGCGTCTAATTAATATAGACTCAAAAAATTATATTAGTGATTATAATATTATCAAAGGTATTTTAGTTCTTGATAGCGAACTAAATTACATTTCAGGTGATAATTTTTCTAGTAGTTTTTACTTAAATGGAATGCTAGATAAACCTACAATAAGATCATGGATTAAAAGGGATGTAGAGGAGGTCCAATTTGCAGCTAACTCATTAACCCTAGACTCAGATATACCCATTCTGATGTTTTTAGCTTCTATTAAACTTGCGGATCAGAGTCATTTTTATATAGTAAACTTACTAGATATGAATTTGTTATTAGAGAAAAGTTATTTAAAATATCTTAGCCAATATGATACATATCTAGAGTTAACTCCAAATATATACTTTTCAATAGATTATAAAAATGAAACTCAGGTTGATTTGAACAACCTAACTAGCCGTTATAACCACTTTATTACTGAAAAAATAAATGTGATGGATTTAGTTGAACATAATGTCTATACCTTTATCAATGACTACAAAGCAATACACATTGACACAATAATTGAGCAGTTAATATTATGGCTTACCTTCCTATTTACATTCATCTTTGTACTGGTTGCTGATTCATCAAGAGTCTTGGAATTTAAGGAAAGACATGATGAATTAACAGGTTTATTGAGACTGAAAGCCTTGGAGGAAGAGTTTTTAAAGCTTTGGTCGGTAAGAGGTTACAGTGATTTTTCAGTCGTCATAATCAAACTAGATTTTTTTGAAGAGATACATAACTCTTTAGGTTACGAAACCAGTGATAAAATTCTGAAAAAAGCTTCAGAAAAAATAAGCAAAAATATTGATAACCAAGTATTAATCTCTAAAGGAATAAACGATAGCTTTGTTTTATATTTTACTAATACTTCACCGGCTACTCTTGAGCAAAAGATTGAGGCTTTAATAGTGGACTTATCCAAAGCGTACTGCATTGATACTTTTGAATTCAACCTTACTGCAAGCGCTGGAGTGGTACATTATCAAACTTCCGAGCTATTTGATTTTAAGCTAAACCTTCAGCAAGCAAATATAGCTCTTGAAAAATCTATAGATCTTGGAGGTAACCAAGTACACTTTTATCATCAATCAATGGATGATAAACACAACGAAATAGTTACTATCCGAAATAACTTACACATAGCACTAAAGAACAACGAATTAGAAGTATTCTACCAACCTATACATAACTTGAACGGAAACCAAATTATAGGAGTTGAAGCTCTAGTTAGGTGGTCTTGTAACGATGAATGGATCTCTCCAGCAAAGTTCATACCTGTAGCAGAGACTACTGGTCAAATAGTTCAAGTAGGCAAGCAAGTTTTAGATAAAGTCCTTCACGATATAAAAAAATACTCACAACTGCAAAATATAACCGTAGCAGTTAACTTTTCAACCAAGCAGATTATTAAAGACAATTTTTTGATAGACTTACTCTATTTGCTTACTCAAAATAACATCACGTATAACAATTTTACGGTTGAAGTCACGGAGTCCTCCTTTCAAGAAAAAACATCAATAGAGAAAACATTACGTGAGTTAATTAATTCAGGTTTAAATGTTGCTATAGACGATTTTGGTACTGGCTTTTCGAGTTTGTCATACCTTGCTAATCAGCCTGCAAACATTATTAAAATTGATCGAGAGTTTACCCTTGGAGCCTATAAAGATACGAAAGAAAGGAAGCTTTTAGATACCATTATTAAAGTTTGTTATGACTTAGGTAAAAAAGTGGTAGTGGAGGGTGTTGAAGATGAAAAGCTAATTACACATTTATCTAGATATAAAGATATTAGGATCCAAGGATACTTTTTCTCAAAGCCACTTCCAGTTGACCAACTTATTGAATATATTAGAGACGCACAATACTAATTTATTGAATATAACTTACTAGCCAATGGGAGATCACAACCATATAAAGTCGTTTAATATAATTTTTCTAAAAACAAAAACAGCTACAGACCATAATCCTTAAATATCTACTCGCCGCTGTGAGTTCAATCAGTACATTACAGCCTTTGTCAAAAGCTATGTGTAGTCATGGCACTAAGCAAACAGCTATAAAAATGCGCAGTTTCAATAATTCGAGTTCCTCATCAGGCTAATAGCCCACATAAATGGCTATTCTCTGATAGTGGAAAATTAATCAGTCTTACTAGATTTTTAAAAACTTGGTCTAGTCATACATAAAACTCAAATAACTATTACTGCTCAATCTATAACCGGGTGAACTAATGTTTTAAGCTATTATATTGAGAGTATAATTTACTCTAATAACTTAAAAGTAAGCCTATGAATAAGTCTACTTTTAAATAATGGCGATAGCTCAAACCTTAACAAAAACATATAAATAAAGTGCTATCTGCTGTTATACTCTTTTTATTCAGAGAGGGTCTTATTCTAGTATGGTTACAATAAAGCAAGTCGCTGTCCACGCAGGTGTTTCATTTAAAACTGTATCGCGAGTCGTCAATCATGATCCAACAGTAAAAAATATTAACCGCGAGAAGGTTCTTAAAGCTATAAAAGAATTAGGTTATCGTCCTAATCGTGCGGCAAGTTTAACGCGACGTAAAAACTCAAACATTTACGCAATTATTGCTGATGAACTGCTTAGTGTTCCTTATACTTTTGATATTATACGCGGTGCCCAAGAAATTGCGTGGCAGAAAAATAAAGAACTGTTAATCCTCAATGTTAACGAAACCCAAGCGAGTATAGACAGAGCTATCGAAAGCCTTTTAGAGTATCGCGTAGAGGGCGTTATATATTCAGCAATGTATCATCGCCAAGTTTCGATCGCTGATGAACTAAAAAAAATACCAACAATTTTAGCGAACTGTTTTCCTGCTTCAAATAACTTTCCTTGCGTAGTACCTGATGAACAGCAAGCCGGTGAAGATATTACTGATGCATTAATACGCAAAGGCTATCGCCGAATTGCTTTCTTAAACTTAAATGAGCATATAATTGCTGCCAAAGGTCGCAAACAAGGCGTTATAAATTCATTTCAAAAGCACGGCTTACCACTCGATGATTTACTCATTGAATCGGTGATTATTGGTCAAGCCGATGGTAGTGAGATTTCTACTTCGAGAGAGTCTGCAGCGCGAGTAATAGACGAGTTTAAACCTGATGCTATTATTTGTGGCCAAGATCCCATGGCGCTGGAAATTTACTTTGTTGTGCATGATAAAGGAATGATCGTTGGTAAGGATATTGGTATAGCAAGTTTTGATGATTGGGGCAGTATTCCACAATTATTACAACCGAATTTAACCACCATGGCATTACCACACCATGCAATGGGACGTTGGGCAATGGAATACCTCATAGAGCAGCGTACTGATATTGTTCATCACAGCCTACCGTTTAATTTGATTGCTCGTGATTCGTTTTAATCGCATCTGCCTTTAATGTAAAAAACGACAATACGATAAACACACAAATAATCAAACCCAAATACTGATAGGCTAACGCAAAGCCTACATTATCATATACAACGCCTATCCCGACGGCTAACATTGACGCCACCAATTGCGTAGTAAATTGAAAGCCAATAATATAGATCATCGCTGAATAGCGCGCGTCAAAATGCATATTTATATATTTAAATAACGCAATCAGCATCAGCGGTAATTCAATGGCGTGTAATAATTTCAATAAACTAATGCTGATAGAGTCACTAACAATCCCCGAGCAATATATTCGTATCGCCATCAATACACCACTTAACAGCAACGAATTTTTAACGCCCATATAATTCACCCATTTTACAGCTAAATACAAAATAGCCGCTTCAAGAATAACTTGCGCTGAAGTTAAATAGCCAAAAAACTCTCGACCTTGCTCTCGGGTGTCAAAAAAAGAGGTGTAATAAATAGCAAATTGCTGATCAAATACCGCATAAATACAACTAACACCGATCACAAATACACTTAAACGCCAAAGCCCTGCAATTTTAAAAAATGCTTTAAGCTGTTTTACAGGAGAAAAAGTCCGAGAAGGCGCTATTTCGGGCTGATTTTGTGCGACCTTAACAAAGGCTAAAAAACCCATTAAGCAAACCGCTGCAATGCTTGATAACCAATAATTTAAACTAGGGGATAAATTAAAGGATAAACCGGCAAAGTAGCTTGCCATAGCCCAACCCAGTGACCCCCACATTCGAGCTTTACCAAATTCAAAGTTCGTCGAGCGACTTTGTTTATCAATATAACTTTCAAGCGTCCCTACTCCAGCTAAAAACGCACATGAAAAAACGGCACCGCCAAAAATGGCAGCCAGATAAAACTGCGTTTGTAGTAGTGGCGCGTATACATAATGAACAAATGGACCAATTAACATTATAAAAAATGCAATGAAATAAAGCAGTGTTTTTTGTAAACCAAGCTTATCTTGCAAGATGCCGTAGCAAGGCATTACGAGTAAAGCCATGATGGAATTAATACTAAAGATTATCCCGACTTTAGCACTATTGAGGCCTACTTCTTGGCTAAGCCAAATAGGAAATAATGAAAATGAAAAAGACCATGCCATAAAATAAACAAACAAAATGACACTTAATAGTCGATAATTGCTACTCATATATCGCACAGCCTTAGAGAAAGATTAATGACTCTATAATAATATAGAGTCATTTTGGAAGTTATTTTTCTATTGCTATATTATTTAACTTAACGTCACTAAGCGACAAAGACTGCTTAGCACTCACTTGTATTTTATTGTAAGGAGAGGTTGGAAAAACAATCGAGGTCATAGAGCTAACCCCTTTATTTACAAACACTTCTACCGACGCTTTATCTACCCATATCTCGACATCGTAATACTCAAGACCCTTTTGTAATGGCGCAGTTTGTAAAGAAGCAAACCCATCTTCAAAATCTTTTAAACCCGATTGTCTTCGGTCAAGTACAAGTTGTCCTTGAGCTGGGTCTAACTGCAGCTTAGTGTATTCACCTTTATCAGAGCTAAGCACAATATCAGTAACTTGCTCAGCGTTTGATAAACTAAAGCTCACTTTAAATTGCCCAGGTTCGACAGTAAAAAGCTCATCTAACTGGTAGCTATTTGTGCCAGTTAGGGTTGCCTTTTGCTGTGTGTTACTCAGTAAACTATCGAGTTCTTTGATAGGTTGAGATGCCAAACGCACGCCTGCTGGCGTTTGTAATAACTTTAATTCTCTGGGAATCGTCATTGCACTGCGCCATACCTCAGTCGGTACTTGGTTTGCGTATTGCCAGTTACTCATCCATCCCATAAATAAGTGTCTACCGTCTTGAGCATCAGAAAAAGTCACGCCAGCATAATTATCTGTACCGTAGTCTAGCCATATTGACGATTCATACTTTTCTGTTGCTGCTTTATCAGAAAATACGATATCAGCAATTTTTATATGCCCCCAATCACCTCGTTCATTGTCTACCACTTTAATATAAGCTTGCTGGCCTTTTAATTGACTCACGTTCCAAGAACGCTCGGCCATTGTACCTGTATTGTTTCCACTCGCGGTTTTAACTATTTCACCATCAACTAACAACTGTATTGCGGTACTGTTGTGATGCTTTCCACCTGCAATTTTGAAGTTAATGAAATCATGATTAATCGCAAATGATTTTGAAGTTAAGGTACCAATTGCCTCATCCGAGCCTTTAAAAGAACTGGCAATGGTATTTGTAGGTTGATCATTTACTATATGAAATGCTTCACCCGATACTTGCCAATTTTTTAAGCCATTTTTGAAGTTAGAAAAATCAAGCCCTTGAGGGAAAACGGCAGGTGTTGTTGTAAGCATTTTTTGATAATCGCTATCCAACACAAATTCTTCACCGTCAAAATCGCCAACAAAATATTGTGTACCAGAACCGCCATTTGGCGCGCCAGGATTAATACTCACTAATAGAACATATTTATATTCGCCGGTGCCTTCAATACGCACGCGAATAAGATCTGGACACTCCCATACACCTGCGTGACTGCCCCAATCAGCGCCGAAGTTACTTTCAAATTGCCATGTTTTTAAATCTTTTGAGCTGTAAAAGCCAATATGATCATCTTGAGCTAATACCATAACCCATTGCTGGGTATCTTCATGCCAACTTACTTTGGGGTCACGAAAGTCACGGATCCCAGGATTTTTTAATACCGGATTATTAGCGTATTTTATCCATGTACGGCCTTTATCGGTGCTATATGCTATACCTTGCGTTTGAAAATCAATCGCTCCCTGTGCCGCCTTTTTATCATCATGATAGGTAAATATAGCCACTAATGGTGGGTTATCTTTACTGCCAAAGCCGCTGCTATTTTGCCAATCAACTACCGCACTGCCAGAGAAGATAGTACCGTGCTCATCAGGAAACAACTTAATTTCTTGATGCTGCCAATTAACCATATCTTTACTAATTGCATGTCCCCAATGCATTGGTCCCCATACAGATGAATCAGGATTATGCTGGTAAAACAGATGATATTCGCCTTGGTAGTAAACCATACCATTAGGATCGTTCATCCAATGCTTTTCAGGAGTAAAATGAAAAACAGGTCGAAACGCCTCTTTGCTCGGTTTATCTGTCCCCTTAAGGGCTGTTTGTTCAGTTGGGTTTGTCATGCTACATGCTGCCAAAAATGATGAAATTAAAACTAAATTAACGGTTCGCATCTAATGCTCCATGCTTATTATTGGTATCTAATGAAATTGCTTCTAAAGAACATCCCTTTGTTTCTGGCATAAACCACACAACAAAAATCAATTGCCCTAACATCATTAAAGTAAAGAAAGTGAATACTTCAGTGGCACTAAAACGTTCTAAGAAAAATGGCATAAGTAAAGTGATTGCTGCGGCAAAAAACCAATGCGTACCGGAGCCTAAAGACTGCCCTTTTGAACGTACTTTGTTCGGGAATATTTCTGCAATGAAGACCCAAATAACGGTACCTTGGCCAATGGCATGAGCGGCAATAAACACAAATACAAACGCTACAACCGTTAAGCCTCCAGAGTCAGTACTAAATGCCCACGCCACGACAGAGAGGGAAATAACGTAGCCAATTGAGCCGATATACATCAGCGAACGTCGGCCAAATTTATCAATCAACGATAAACCCAGCATGGTAAAACATAAGTTAACCACGCCAATTCCAGCGCCTGAAAGTAAGGATTGATTTACATCCAATCCTGCAAGTTCAAATACGCGCGGTGCATAATAAATAATAAAGTTAATGCCAGATAATTGATTAAATGCGGCAAATAAAAATGCAAATAAAGCCGCCTTATTGTAACTACCACCAAATAGCTTTGATTGACTGTTTTGTAACTTGTCGCGTTCTATGTCATTTAATACTTGGTCTGGGTTTTGTTCACCTAAAGTAACTAAGATTGAACGCGCTTTAGCTTTTTCGTTTTTCTTTTGCACTAACCAACGTGGGCTTTCAGGTGCCTTAATGATCATTAATAAATAAGCTAAGGCCGGTATTGCCTCCACACCTAACATTAAACGCCAGTCAATTGCAGATGTTCCTGCAATCAAAAAATTAGAAACAAACGCAACTAAAATACCAAATACAATTTGAAACTGATAAAGCGCGACCAAACGCCCACGGTACTTAGCAGGTGCAATCTCAGAGATATAAGCAGGTACAACAATTGAAGAAATACCCACTCCCACGCCACCAATAAACCGTAGTAAGGCGAAGCTATATGCGTCAGGTGCCATGGCGGAGCCAAGTGCCGAAACTAAAAACAACACACCGACTAAAATCAATGTGGGTTTTCTACCCCACTTATCGCATGGATAATTACCAGTTAAGGCACCAAGTAGAGTTCCCCACAAAGCTGAAGACATAATAAATAAGCCATGAAATAACGAGCTCGTATTCCATAATGCTTGAATAGGTTTATCCGCACCGGATATAACAGCAGTATCAAAGCCGAATAAAAAACCAGCAACTGCAACAGTGACTGACCAGTAAATAATTTTTTTCATAATCACTCTTAAAACTTAAAGCTTAAAAGGTGGGCCGAAACCCACCACTATTAATAACCTGGGTTTTGTGTGTACGACCCACCACTTAAAATAATTTGCTGGTTTGGAATAGGTAAATACTCATGCTTACCTTTAGTGAAAATAGCATCGACCAAATAAGGTTTGCGTACAGCTTCAATTGCTAAGTAACTATCAATAGTTTCTTTTGCTATTCCCCAACGCACTAAGTCGAAAAAGCGATGTCCTTCAAGCCCTAATTCTAAACGTCGCTCAAAGCGCAGTGCTGCTCTTGCTAGCTCTTTAGAACCAAAACTTGCATATAAGCCAATGTTATAAATACTCGCGTTATGCAATCTATCGGTGCTGTGTTTAGCGCGTTCACGAATACGGTTAATGATTGGCAATGCTTCGTCATATCTGTCTAACTCAATTAATGCTTCTGCTTTCCAAAGCAATACATCAGCGTAACGGATAAGCGGTGTATTTAATGAAAAGATTGGAAAAGGGCCATTCTCACCACGACAACTACAGTCAGGGTGTTCAAGATCTTTCATTGCCGTAAAGTTGCCATATATACCTGGTGCGCGTGCCCAACTATCACCGCCATGGATCAAGTTGTCATCATACTTAAATGGTTTACCTTCCATTGCCACTGTGTGATCTAAGCGAGGGTCAACTGAGTCAGTCGTCATGTCGTAGTTAAAGTCGTTAAAAGAGTCGAATAATGGCAAACCTTGTTGGTCTGTTTTAAACGCATTAACAAAATTTTCTGTTGGCACATGAAAACCACAACAGCCAAAACCACCAGCCATTGGCGCATTTAATGCACTAGGCCAGCTACCACGTCCATCTGGAGAGCCGTCATTTAGAGAGCGCTGAATAGCAAAAACTGATTCTTTACCATTTTCACTTTCAAACAAAAAGTTATTCGCGTAATCATCAAATAAGCCATAGACGCCGGCCTCTTCAATTTCATCAACCAGGGCCACTACTTTTACAAGTTTATCTTTATTAATATTAATAACTTGGTGTAGCTCATTCTGCTCATACGCTTGGTAGAGCAATGTTTTAGCTAGATATGCCTTAGCCGATAACGCTGAAGCGCGCCCTACATCTTCTTGGGTTTGTGGTAAATTGTTTGCAGCAAACTCAAAATCTGCAGCAATTTTATCCCATAGCTCCTGATCGTTCAGCTCACGATTAGTAGCGCTAAGAATTTGATCTTGCGTCATTGTTTCATCAATCCACGGAATATGCTTATGATGTATTTTTAAATCAAAGTAAAAAATACTGCGGATAAACCGCAGTTCGGATTGTTTTGCAGCACTGTTTTCAATTGCTTCTGGCGCATTTGCGATTACTGCTAATGCTGAATTTGCTCTTGAAATTCCCGTGTAATTACGTACCCATTTTTTATTGTTCAAATCAATTAAATCTGGCGGGAAAGACTCCATATCAGGCACTATTGGCTGATATAAAGACAAAGCATGATAAGCAAAGATATCACCGGGTCCATTACCACCTTTGTGAGCATCTCCGGCACGTAAGTTTCCTGTCGGCCATAAAAAGTTAGGCGCAGTATAATGATCGTTTCCTAAATATGAGTAGGCAGCAATAATCAACGCATCTACATTTTCACTGTTAGAAACTTGCTCTTCGGTTAATACCCCAGAAGGTGCAACATCAAGATCAGAATCACCACACGATGCTAAAGAAAGCGCAAGTGTAGCTGCTGTAAATAGTGTTTTAATTTTATTCATAATATGTGCTCGTATCGTTGTCGTTTTAATAAATCAAAAAGAAAGGTTCACGCCTAACGTGATACGTTTTGGTATTGGGAAGTTGCCGTTTGGAGTTTCTGGATCCTGGCTTAGCGTCCCTGATGGAGTAATGGTCAATAAGTTACTTCCCTGCAAATAAATTCGTGCAGAACTTATACCGTATTGACTTAACCACTGTTCATCAGGTGTATAACCGATAGATAAGTTACGAAGCTTTATGTAGCTGCCATCTTCCCAAAACAAACTTGATTGACGGCCTTCACCATTATTATCGATTAAAGTTAATGCCGGTACATTACTGTCAGTATTGTTAACTGACCATGCATCAAGAACGCGATCACCGTAGTTAGAGCCTATATTTAATGATGTGAAGTCAGTAAACCCACGCCAGCTGTTACGTATCTCGCCACCCTGAACACCCTGCCAGAACATATTGAAATCCCAATTTTTGTATTTGAAATTCATGTTCAATCCATACATAAAGTCAGGATCAGTATCGGTGAAAAAGCTTTGATCGTTTTCATCAATCACGCCATTGCCGTCTAAATCTTTCCAGCGAACTCGACCTAAACCAGCCCCAGATTGCGCTGCGTGAGCATCTATTTCACCTTGATTTTGGAATAACCCATCGGCGACATAACCATAAATAGAATTGACTGAATGACCAACAATCGTTTTATCATCACCATTACCACCAAATGAGTTAACAACGTCCTCTGGTAATGAAACAACCTTATTTTTAGCTGAAGAAATGTTAAAGCTAATATCGACATCGATATCACCATCTAAGCTATCAAAGGTAAGGTAATCGGCGTATCCAATGAGAAACTCAAAACCAGAGTTTTCAATCGTGCCGCCATTGACCCATTGCTGAGCGCCTTCCCCTAATGTTGCAAGTGGATTGGTTAACGTTAAAATATCCTCTGTGGTTTTCTCAAACCAATCGATACTGCCGTAAATGGTTTCGTAACGCATGCCAAAATCAAGACCAATGTTTGTTTGCGTTGATGTTTCCCACTTTAGGCCATCATTCCCTGTTTGTGCTTTTACAAACCCAGAAGGAAGCGTGCCGCCATTAGCACCGCCTATATCATAAGCGGTCCCTTCATCTTGCTGATCAGTGAATAAAGATCGAGTTGCATAGCGGCTTAAATACGTTGTATATGTTGCATCGGTAGGGATTTCTTGATTACCCGTTTTGCCCCAACTAGCACGAAGCTTTAAGGTAGATAAAAATTCAATATCATAGAATGATTCGTTGCTGATCACCCAACCTGCAGAAATAGCGGGGAAATTACCGTAGCTATTATTACTACCAAAACGAGATGAACCATCGCGACGAATTGTTAAACCTGCTAAATATCGGTCATCGAAGTTATAGTCAATACGCGCAAAATAAGAATTAAGAGACCATTTATCGCCATCCCCTTCCACACGAACATCGCCCGTTGCTTGTGATAAATGAGCATAATCACGATCATCAGACGCAAAACCTGAACCAAAACCAACAGATCCTTCATACTCATAATCTATTTGTTCTGTACCAACCAAAAACGTAAAATGATTTGTGTCTAAATCAAGCTTATATTCTGCGGTATTAGTCCAACTAAAACTGCTATTCCAATTTTCTGTCACTGACAGCTGATCACCATAGTTTAGCGAGCCAGCTTGAAAAGCACGGGTATAGTTTCTGAAGTAGTATTGCCCGTAATCTAAACCGATAGAGCTTTTTAACGTTAAGTCCTCTATTGCCTCATACTCAACAAAAATATTCCCCATTAATTTATTGAATCTACTGACATTGTCTCGATTCATTTCAATTAATCTAAATGGATTATCACGGTCAGTTACACCAGGAACAGGTCCTCCCCAGCCACCTTCATCGTTGTACACAGGAACGATAGATTGTTGTTCTATTGCCAAAGTTAGAATATTACCGGCCAGATCATTAACCAAGTTTGATTCTTGGTTTGTCACTATAAAGTTTTCACCAATCTTAAGCTTATTCGTTAGCTGATAATCAGAATTAACGCGAAAGCTTATTCGTTCAAACTCTGAGCCATCAACAACACCTTCTGAGCCGAAATATCCAAGTGAACTATATATCGAAGCTTTGTCTGAACCACCTGCAACTGAAAAGTTAAGATCGGTTACTTTTGCAGAGCGTGTAACTTCATCAAACCAGTTTGTATCTGCTGGGCGTTGCACCTGTGCAGCATCCGTAAACTCAGGAAAAACAACGTTGTTTAATTGAGGGTTATTAAAATCATTATTCCAATCATAAGTATAAAGAGAACTTGCTGCATTTGGATCTGAGCCGTCGTTTACTGCAGCTTGCCAAACTGCTTGTGCCCTTTGCTGTGTATTTAATGGATTTAATTCATAGTTAAAATCATCATATGACTGATTAAAAGAGAAATTAAAGTCGAGCCCTTCATTCCCTTTTTTGGTGGTGATAATAATGACCCCATTACCAGAGCGAGCACCAAAAATACTTGCAGCTGCCGCATCTCTTAGCACCTGTATATCAGCAATATCATGGCTATTAAGTTCATGCATTCCAGATTTAGTTGGTACGCCATCAATAACATATAATGGATCGTTATTTCCAAGTGGCCCTAAACCTTGACCACGAATACGCACCGTTGCTGCAGAGTTAGGTGAACCATTCGTTGTAATTTGCAAGCCAGGCACACGCCCCTGCAAATTTTGCATGATATTACCTGAAGGCTGATCAACGACATCTTCAAGCTCAACTGTACTCACTGCGCCGGTTAAATCTTGTTTTTTAACACTTCCATAACCATATGAAACTTCAATAACTTCAATACCATCATTAGGAGTAATTTCATTTTTTTGCTGCTCGGCGGCAAAAAGACTTAATGGCAATGAACAACCTAGCAGTATAGTGCTAACACTTACTGCTAGTTTAGTTTTGTGAAATATGAGCATTGTGTGTCCTCATTTTAATTTTACTTTTTAATATTGATTTCAGCATTCAATTAAACAACGTTGTCTTTTGTGTGTAAAAAAATACTTTTTTTATCGTTCTTAAGTTGCTTTAGTAAACCAGACAAACAAAACAACGTTGTCTTTTTAACATTTAAAAAACATCTATTCAATATAAATAACAAATAAATTTATTAAAATAATCAAAATTTAAAATTAACGCTTTACGCTAACATGGTTCGATAAATTCTAAGATTTGCTGATGCGTTATATCTGGTGTTGCCCCTAACTGCTGAGCAACCATAGCTCCGGCAGCACAAGCAAAATCAATCGCCTGTTGCGGATCGTTTTGAATGCAAAGTTGATAAATTAAAGCCCCCAAAAACGAATCACCAGCGCCAACAGTATCCACAACATCGATTAGATACCCTGAGTTATAGTAATTTTTACCTCTAATCGATAATAAAGCACCATGGTTTCCTTTCGTCACGCACAAAAACTCTGTGTTGGTTTGCTTTGCTATAAATGCTAAGTTTTGTTCTAGTGAATGGTGTTTACACCCCATTCCTTTTGCTATTTCATATAGTTCTTCATCATTTAGCTTGATAAAATCAGCGCTATTCATTAGCTCTATTAAGCTCTCAAGTTGATAGTGAGGAGCTCGTAAATTTACATCAAACACTTTAAACTTCGCGTGTTCTAGTAGTTGCTTCAAAGTCATTAATGAAGTGTCGGTACGGCCAATTAAACTACCAAAGACAAAAATTTCTGTTGATTCAACTTTATTGATAATTTCATCCGTTAAAACAATATTATCCCAAGCGGTATCCGATATAATTTCATATTTAGCAGAACCGTGACTATCAAGTGCCACTAGGACTGTACTCGTATTTTTATGTGGGCTCACCGCAATGTACTCTGTACTCAATTGTTTTTCTTTTAATTCATCAAGAAGAACATTACCTAACCTATCCTCCCCAACTGCGCTTATCATTTGTGCATCAATTCCAAGTGATTTTACCCTAAAGCACATATTTAAAGGTGCACCGCCCAAACGCTTGGTTTCCCCAAAGCAGTCCCACAAAACCTCCCCAAAACAGACTAGACTAACTTTATTAGCCATGTTTTGACTTATGATTATACTCATTCAATAGTTTCCTTATACGTTCCGATTATCAGATAGACGAATTAAACAATGGTCGACCTATCTTTCATCACATTAAAATACTAGATGTTCATATATATTTGTTAAGTAAATGTGTCTTGGATATTATTCCATTCGAAGCGCAAAGACAACGTTGTTTATTCGACTCTTAACTATAAGTGAGGTAGCTATACTATTAATATCTGGTTTATGTTCTAACCCACTATCGACTAGGAATTAGAGGTGCTAATATCAAAAACGCTCTGTCAATAGCTTAAGGTCTGTATGTCTAACAACATTCAAAATAGTATTAATCATAAATTTGTTGAGATGCTCAGCGATGGAACAATTAATTTAAACTCAAACTCTTTGGATGAAATTGAATTGATTCAGCGTGGCTTAGATATAAACTGTGTTGAGAAATTTAGACTTGAGTTACGCTGGGATCTACAATCGTTTACTAAGGCGATTGGTACAAATACAAAAGCTTTCGAACGCTATATAAAAGAACATAAACGTTTAAATGTAACCTTAAGTGAAAATATCGTTGAATTAGCTCATTTGGCATCAGTTTGTATTGATTACTTTGAGAGTGTTGAACGGTGGACCACATGGCTTAATACACGCTCTTTGCAATTTAGTTCAGAAATGCCTTTGACGTTTGTTAACACTATTGCCGGACGGGAGTTGATCAAAAAAACTGTAGACAACCTCAACCATGGTTATAATGCTTGAATTAAAATATCTCAGATGTCGCTTGATATTAGAATCTTCAAACTTACAAAGCAATATCATTAATTGGAAAACTCTGAAAACAGAGTGAGTAACCTTAAATATTATACATCTACTTTTAAATCAAAAATAGAATACTAGTCCTCAAATAAAGGGCTGGCATTCTATTACTACTCACTGCCTTTTCGGCAGAGTTACATTAACTTAAACATCGAATCGATTGTTTTTATCTTCAGCTGCCTATACGGCAGGTCACATTGAGCGGTCAACTATTATAATAGAACCGTCATTATCAGCTGCCTATACGGCAGATCACCTTTATTTCGATGGCGCATGTAATCCAAATCCATTCTCAGCTGCCTACTCGGCAGGTCACTATAAAAGTAGCTAAGCTTATTTATATAATTCATATAATTAAAAAGCAAATTCAATTTTACCCATATTTTTATATGCTTGCTCAGAGGGTTCTGTTATCAACGGCTTATAATGAAGACATTAATAAAGGTTAATTACTTTCTATTAAAGGTGATAAATCAGGAACCGTGCCCTTAAACTTTTCATTTGAGGAAAAACCATAATTACTCAAGACTGGCTCTGCTTGGCAATCGGCATCTTGCTTTTGAATATGAAGAATATAATCTTCTTGTGAACTCTTACTAGTCATAGCTACCCTATGAAATATATCAATCTCTCGGGGAGCTTCGAGCTTTTTAGGATTAAAATCTTCACCTCTTGCTAATGCTCTTTTTTGCAGGCGCTTTAATCTTCTCCTACTTTCACCTGTGAATATTTTTGCTACCGACTGATTACGTATAAAACGTACTTCTTGGCAACTGTCAGGAACGGTTGAAATTTGGCTTATTTTAAAAAAGCCACAATCTTGCATGTCAACAAAGTATGCTTGCTCTTTAAGGCTGTTTAAAACCTCCATATCCTTATGAACAAAAGCAATTACATTGCCAATTGATGAGTCTGACCAAGCTGGAAACGTAACTCCCATTCCTTCAATGTTATGCTTTAAAATAAACCCATGCATGATAGAAATACAACGGCCAGTAAGCAGCGCTAGATTGGCTTGTTTTGGTAAAAAGTGGACTGTGAAGTAATACCTTTGCATAACTACGCCTTTTTAGCCTCTGCTTTTTTCTGGAACATTCCGCCCTTAATCAATACAGAAAATAAATAATAAATAGCTGGGTCTATATTTTCATTTTTATTAGTAATACAATTTTTAAGGGCTGATAAATACCACTCAGTATTTTTAAAAATAGAATAAAAGTTCTGCTCAGAATCGGGAGGACGTCGGGCAATGCCTATTTCTTTATCTGCACCAAACTCATGCACACGTAATCTTTTACTTGCATCCTCATCCCACCAATCATCAATTGACTGAAGCGCTGCACCTATTTTTACTGAATTAAAACTTACAGCGTAACGGCCATCTGCACACTTAGATTTTACAAACTGTTTTGAGGCCTCTCCTTGCTTAACCTTGTCGTTAAGGATTTGGCTTGGGTAAACCTCTTGGCAAAATGAGGCTTCTATTTTCGCGGTTATATCGGCACTCCAAAACACATTGGGATCAGTTAATGCGCTCTCAATTTCATTACTTAGTTCCTCTAGTACTCTTTGATCATCAGAAGCCCACTTACTTTCCCAAGCCAACTTACGGGTGTTATCGATTAAATAACGATTCCCTTTGCTGGTTTTAATTTCAATTTGAGTGTTGCCGGTGTTTTGATTACGCCAAAGCCATGTGCCTAATAAAATATTTCTGCAATAACGAGTAGCTAACTCTTTATAACCACCACACTCTTTAAATATTGTGGCCAACTCTTTTAATAAAGAGAAAACCTCTGGGTCACTACAGCCTGAAGGAGCTAACGAGTTAGCCTGTACTCTCAAAGAAAACCTGCAAAATATATGTTCCACGTTTGGAGGAACATAACACTCTTCTAGAGTTAATATATTATTATGTGTTAGGTCCTGAGGTGAGATGTTTTTTGGTAAAAACTGCGGGGTGAATGCTTCAGTAAAACCAGATTTAGGGCCTCTAACTTTATTAATATCAGCTTCTAGAGGAACAAAATCAGAGTCCGCCGTTTTATAAAAAAACACAGCTTTACTAGGGTAAAGCGAGCGGTCATATTTTAATATATTACATAGTTCCATTAAGTATTTTCCGGTTAAACTTTTTTCATTAGCATAAACTTTTCTTGTGCATCTAGCACCCAAAAAGCGCTATTAAAATAGTTACCAATACCTTTTAACCTAACACTAATGGCCGTTTCGTATTTCACCACTCCTATTGCTGGTTCAGCATAACAATGCAGTCTTTCAAGTGCTCCAACTCTAGCCATCGGTTCAGTAAGTAACATATACCCCATCATAGATGGGCTTAGTTTAGAGTCATTATTTAGTAATAAGAGTAGCTCATCTAAATCCTCTATTTTGTGGTCATTTGGCATTACCCAACAACCAGATAAAGGGAGTCGCTTAAGCTTTTCAAACAGCTGATTTTCATTACTATACAAATAGCACCAATTTACGTTTGAAGAAAGCTGAGGCTGATGCATAACACCACCTGCAAAGGTAGATGGGAAATACGCTTTCAAAATATCTGGCTCACTATCTACTGTTTGTAAATCATCTTCATAACCATCAATGTGTATTATTAAATCAAATATCAAATCACAGTATTTGCCGTCAATAATTCCTGGTCGCTTAAGCTTATTTTGCTGAGCGCCTTGAAGGCTAAGTTCAGGAAGCTTTTTTCCTGCTACAGCAGAATAATCCCTAATAAACCAAGAAAAAGATGTGAACCGTACATTTATCCCAAGCGCTTCATTAAGCTTTCTTTGGTAGCTATGAAGCATCCCCCAAACAGCGGTTAAAGATGGAATACCTGAGCAGTAAGGGTTTGATAATGCTTGCGCATCAAACACGCGTATACCGCTTAAATGTAGATAGCGATAATGTTCATCATCTTCTTCAATCAGTTCATTTTTTTGATCTGTAAGATTAATAAGTAGCCATTGTAAAGCTGCTTTTAAAGGGCTCATTAATTGGGGATGGAAAGCATACCTTTGTGTCATGCTCACATCGCTAAGCATTTCATTTAGTAACCTAAATAAAGGAATCGTTAGCAAAGGGAGCTCATCGTCGGACAGCGATAGTATTTTATACTCTAGTTGGTCTGAAGTCCCCTCAAGCTGCTCTAAGCCAACTTCAGTCTCAATAATGTCTAAGCGCCACTCATATATAGGTGAAAACCACTCTAAAAGCGTACTTCTTACATCTCTAATATTTTTAACTTTTTGTTGTCTGCGTTGTTTAAGAGCCAAGGCGTTATTGCTAAATATAATACCCTCTAAAGCTTTAATGAATTCTGGTTTTAATAGTGCTCCAACGTTAAATACTGTTTGGCCATTGTTTAATTTAAATTGTCGAGAACTACTTAAACCATGATATTTATTTAGTATCTTAGGAGGGTAATTAAGTACATTAACAACCCCACCTAAGGAAGCAGCTAACAAACTAACAGCAGCAGGACGCGTAAACTCTACATTGCTAAATCGAGCTCGTTTATCAATTGCCGCCTGTTGAATTTTTGATTGAACAACATGGCTAATCACAGGCGTAACAGCTAAGTAACCATCATGATAAGGCATTCTAATTTGGCGAGAGTAGCGGTCAACAGAGTCGGGAATGGCCTCTTCAGGCAATGATTTTTTAACGGTTACACATAAGCTTTTAAATGCCTTAACGGATAACCCAAGAGAGGTAAATGCGGCTTTCCAGTTATCTGAGTTCGTAGCTAATACTTGTGCCAAACAACTGTCTTGATTTTGCCATTTAAAGTAACTAACAAATAATTTAGCAAAATTAACTTTAGCTGAGTCATGTGACCAGCCATAGGCTTTAGGATAGTTAGCACTACTCAAAACATAAGAATCTAGTAGTGGAGGCGCTACAGCTAAATTTTGCTTACTGACTCTAATATCAGGGTACTTTAAATTATGAGTATGAAACCACGCTATTTCCTTAATACATTTATTAATATGCTCTTCACTTTTTAAAGCCTGTTTTGCTAACTGCTTATCCAGCAAGTCATCAACTTGGTTTTTTCGGTAAGTCAGGTTTAACAAAATAATTAAAGTATTGCCTTCGCAGCCTGTTATATCAATCGTTGTTGTGTAAGGGTTAAAAGCACGACGTATCAACCTATCTCGCTCAGCGATGTCTGTAATCTCTAACAGTTCTTTTAAATGCATATACTCACCATGCCGACAAATACATTCTAGCTTTATCATTTCCAAAACTAGTTTTGTACTCTATAGCATGCCTTAAAAAAAACACGCCCTTATAGGGATTGATTCGCTGGTTCATTTTGTGACGAAATGCCGTTTGCAAAATACCATCTTGGTACAACCTATAAACCTGTTCTACTGAAGTGCCTAACAAAGTTGCAGCCTCTAATACGCTTACCAATAAGTCGGCTGTGTTTGGTTTTTTAGCTTTAGGATTACCCTCAACCAAAGTAACTAAATAATCTAATAGAGCCCTATAAATAAAGTGAAGTTCTCTCTGCATTTGAGTACTGGGGCAAGCCAAAATAGCATCACCGAAAATAAACTTAAACTCTGTTTTATTAAACAGATCTATTAGCTTCATTTCTGCATTTTTACTTAGTTCATCAAGCTCTTTATAAAAAACTGCTGGCCACATACTAAAATAATCCACAGCGTCATCTAAACAAAAGTTATCTGTTTGAGAATACCGCCCCTGATACCAAAGAAGCGCAGCAAAGCGTTCTGTAAGAGTAGTGTTGTTAAATAGCGAGTGGCTATCATTGCGCTCACTTTTATCCAGCAATTTATTTAAATGCTCAATGCTTAATGCATTTACAGGCGAGGTACTAGCCCAAGTTAGCTCAAAACCGCATGAACAATGAGTGATTGACTCATTTTCTATGTAGTTAATTGGAGCGCAGCATTCAGGACAGTTATGAGCCAAAGTACACTGATGTTTAGTACATGCATCTACCCACTTTATGTGCCAGCTTTGTTTTATATAAGCTTCTTCTGCAAGACATTGTGGGCATACCGGAATCGAATCAACGGCTGCCTCGGTGTGATAACGAATAAATTTCTGGGGAATATCTACGCCATTTTTATATAAGGCAGCTGAGGAGTTAAATTTAATATCTGACTTTAACAAAGCCAGTTTTTGTAGCTCGTATCGAGGTAAATCTAATAATGTCTCGAGTAAACCTAAAGCCCGCATCCTAAAGTGGCTATTATGCTTGGCGTGGTATACGTTGAGTCTTTTTAAATCTATCGGGAATGCACCATGCGCCTCAAAATCAAGCTCATGTAGCTCTTCGCGAATAGCTAAACTTAACCCTTCATACGAGTCAAAAAAATTCTCTGAAACGACCCGTAACAAGTAACTTTCCAGCGATTCGTCAGAAAATGCCCGAGCCTTGGGAGAAAATAGAAAAGCCATCCAACACCTTGAAACTTAGTAATCCTAAGTAACAAGATAATGTTATCTAATAAAAATTACAAGTCCAGATTATACTGATAGTCATAGTAAGAGATAAAAAGTAAGAGTTTATTGTGAGCACATATAACAAGACCAACCCTTAACCCTAGTTAGAGCACCAAATGTGAAATTAAACTTGTTTCGCCACTATTATGGGTTTAGCTAAAGCATTCCCGAATAAAGTCATCAGATGATCCTAGTTCACGGTATATAACTACCTGTCGATGGTTGTATCCTAAATAGGTTTCTAGCTCCTTACATTGCTCATTAATTTTATCCCCTATATTAACTTCTAGTCCTTTATACCCCTTAATAATAGCTTTTAAGTTATTAATAATTTCACCGCCTTTACCTCTAAACCTTTCCAATAGATCTAGATGCTCATAATGGTTGTTAATTAGATTAAACACATCATCAGTCACATCGTCAGGCTGCTCTAAATAGAACCTTGGCATCCAATTGGCTTCAAATCTTACTTTAAGATAATGTGATTTGGGTAAGTCATCTATAAACAAATTTAAAAATAACTGTGAGCCATTATCATCAACAAATTTATCTGATTTTTTTCTATTACAATCACTACAACATGGAAATAAGTTTTTAGGGTGAACAGAATACTCTGGGAATTCCGTCTGACCTAGTACATGATCCATTGAGTCAACATCATTTATAGTGCAGTTTTGACAAGTACTAAAAATATGCTCTCTATGATGAGGGTGTGTAGTAAGTGTATTTTTTAAGGCTTGAATTCTTTTATTTCTATAATTATATAAAGACTTTAAATTAACTTTATCATTCTCACTGTATGGCATGCTCTGCATTAAAGCTAAAGAGTCCATATCAAATGCATTATCGTAATTTTCAAAGTATTGTGTTTGAGTATCAGAGATGGCTGCTAATTCTTTCTTAATATCAGGTTTCATTTTTGTCTTATTTTTAGACTTAACAATATCCTGGTAAAAAGAAAAGGTATCTTCTCCATAAGCTCTAATTTTTAGCATTATTTTCAACCAAAACCTGAAGGTACAATCGTACGTTTAAACTTAGCGGTAAATTATCTTCTTTTAATATTTCCAGTACCTTATCGTATGTTTTATAGCGCTTTACTAGCTTTTTCATCGTTGTCTCATAAAACTTAGGGATTGATCTATTACCAAAAACTTCTTCCGTAATTACTGATAGGTTTTCCCCAAATGATTCAACACCAATTTTATTGATCGAAGGAACATTTTCTTCCCTCGAGAAAATTAAAACGTCTCGAGAAAACATCTCTTGGATAATAATTGGTGAGTGTGTGGCAATAACACAATAAGATTCAAATTCATTAATAAGCTCTGCTATACCGTTCATAAGTTGACTAATAGCATTTGGGTGAAGATGGGTTTCAGGCTCATCAAATAACAATAAGCTATCAAGTCTAATATTTGCGACAATTTCAGATACTACATAAAGAACAATCGATTGGCCTGAGCTTAGTGATTCTCTAGCCTTACTAAAACCGTGCTTATCAAAGTAAAGTTTTTCACCATCTTCGGGGTCTATTTTAATAAATAGATCTATTAATTCAGCATCTAAGAAGTTAGAAATAACTTTTTTCCACTTTTCTAATCGGCCAAGTTTGGCTATCTTCTTCCACGTGTTTTGAAATTTTTGCAGCTGCCCTTGCTTACTCCTGACATCTCCTTTCTCATCTCTTAAACCACAATAAATGTAACTAAAATTTGATGTGTTTTTGGGTAATTCAAAATTATCGAACGTGCTATAAGAAACAGCAATAATCTTGCTATAGACCGGCTTTTGGGGGCTTAAAAATTTGCTTTTTTCCTTTGCTATTTCTAAAGGCAAAGTGGTGAGTAATTGTGTTTTCCCTGCACCATTTTTACCTATCAAGGCAATCATTCTTTTAGGTAACAGATTGTCTGTCGAAAAGTGAAAAGGAACATCAATAGATGAATCGGCATATTTAGGACGAAATTTATATGTAAAGGAATATAAGTTATTTAAATCTGCTTCATAAACCATTGGCTTTGCGATTCTATGCATCCTTTCAGCCTCGTCATCTCTGATTAAAGATTTTTTAAACACATTTGAGTTTTCAAACTCCTCTGAAATTTCAGTAAAAAAAGCCGCATCCTTTAATGAGTAAAGCACTGACGAAATTGCTTTCCCAAACATTTTATATAAGTTCTTATAATAATCTTCATCCTGTCCGAGTGACACGAATTGTTCATCTAAAGAAAGGAACTCAGACGGTAGAGCCTGTATTGTATAGTTATTTTTATTACTGGCTATTTTAACAAACCCCAAATCTACTTTTTCGTTGTTATTAAAAAAAACCAATTCAAACGAAGTTTCATGTGAATAGTCATTCCAGTTATCTGCTATTAGAAGAAAATATTTACTTGGTTTTTCTTTATCAACTTCTAAATTATTAACGTAACGACTTATCGGCATACTTGGATATGAAATCACATAAAAAGGAATCTTATTTACTGGGACATCACTTGGTCTGTCTAGAGTATCTTTATTCATTAACTCGAGCACAGGGTAATCACTTTCATAACTTATAGTAGCAAGGGTTAGATCTTCACTTTCTAAAATACCGTTAATTTTCTCAATAAAATAATATGTCTGCTCGGGAGAGGTTTGATATTTTGGCAGTAAAAAAACTTCTAAGAATTTTATAAACTGAGTTTCGTCATCAAGAAGCTTTAAGCGTTGCTCAAATAATTCATGATAGTCCCAATCATCATTATTGATTGTATGCTGAATTATGTCACCCTCAGCATTTTTAAATCTGCTGTCCTCAGACGGCATAGACTTCAGGTCCCATATCTCATTTAAGAATGGAATAAACCCTTCATCCCTGTTATTAGCAAAATCAAAAGACCCTTCTTTAGCAATAATTAAACCTAGTATTATTTTTCTAATTGATGAATTCATTACCTAGCTTATCCCTTAAACTTAAGATAGTTATAACCATAACAAGTTATATTCCTTGGCTTACTTTAAAATTCTACGCTTACTCAAATATTTCTTTGTAAACTTCATCGCGGCTGATTGGCGGGCATTTAAATTTAGCGAGTATTAAAATCAGCTTAAATTAGAATATACTATTCTGATTCTAATAGTTGAATAAGCTTACGCTTGCCTTCTTCGTCAAGCTTTTCGATTAAACAGGCAAGGGTTGCGCTTTCTTCTGATTCACAAAAAAAATAATTTACGGGAACATTTAGCTCGGTTGCTAGCTTTTTTAAAGTAGCTAAGTCGGGCATGTGGCGACCCGTTTCGTAATGGTTCATTCTGCCACTGGCTGAACTTGGATCCATCCCCATTTTAATACCTAACTCTTTTTGGCTTATTTTCATTCGCTTTCGAGCCTCTTTAAGACGCTCTGTAAAAAAGGATTTAACCTGCACCGTTGCTTCATCTTGGTAACTCTCACATTTAAATGATTGTCTAGTTTTTACATGAGCATGTATACTTAGGAATCCTAAGTTTATGGTGAGTGGTAAGGTTTAGCAATGAGTAAAAAAGCGAATATGAATGTATTTTTACATTTTCTTTTGGTAATCAAACAGATGAATAATTTCACTGTGACGCAAGCCAAAGAGGCTTTATTGCGTGAACAATCTGAGTTTACTGATCCAGTAGAAACCCGAAAGTTTATATATCGTCAATTAACTCGTAATGTTGCAAAAGGGCTTTTAAAACGAACCAATAAATTACGCAAAGGAGTTAAGGAAGTTATTTATTCAAAAACGGAGTTATTTTTAAATTTAGAAATTTTACCAAGTTCAAGAGGAACCAAAGCAAAACAAATAACTACTGAAAATATTGGCGCTCCTGATATTTCGACCGAAACAGTTAAAGTTATTGAGTACCAAGAAGAGCTTAAAAAAGATTTATTAACATATGAAATTGATTTGAGTACTTTGCTTGAAGAAGCTAAAGAGTACAGGCGCCTAACTGCACGTTACCCTAAACTACATAAAAAACTGCAACAGCATCACTCACAGGCTAAGGAAAAATCGATAAAATTACTTGGCAAAATAAATGCTTTGCAGACTTTACTGGGTAATGAAAAAACTGAAAAGCAGCTATGTTGAGGGCTTGGCAAACAGCCTGCTTATCGGCAGTTAAAAAGCATTATTCCCAAAGCTATAAGCACTTTTTTTGTTTGGCTACACCTGGGGCCGGTAAGACTGTGTTGGCAGCAGAAGTAACCGCTTATTTATTTGATACTAAGCAAATAGACTTTGTGATTTGTTTTTCACCTTCTAGTGAGGTTGCAAATGGCATAAGAAAGACGTTGGCTAAACGATTAAATTGTAATTTTGACGGTGTTATTGGCTCAGTTGGTTGCTCGTATACTTATCAAAATATGCGTTTTTTTAATGACGACTACTGGAAGCTATTAAAGAACAACCGCGTGTTTGTGGTGTTTGATGAGATTCATCACTGTGCTGGTTCAAGCATCGAGGATGCCAATGTATGGGGGCAAGATATTGTTAAAAACATTCAACAGCACGCTGCTTTCACATTAGCGTTGACAGGCACACCTTGGCGCTCTGACCTTCTCCCTATTGCGCTGGCGACTTATAGCGATCCTGACAATAGAATTCAGTGTAATTACACTTACTCTCTGCAACAGGCCGTAACTGATGGAGTTTGTCGCAATCCTAAAATTGTTTTAATTGATAATGAAGAGATTTCAGTAACAACCACGAAACAGGAAACTAAAACCTATAATTCATTAAAGTCTTTGCTAAAAGATCCATCGATTTCCTACCAAGATCTAATTAAGCACGAAGCTGTAATCAATTACATTGTTGCTCAAGGGGTAAGTAAACTTGCCACTATTAGGCAGCAGAATAGCAATGCCGCAGGGTTAATTGTTGCCTCTTCTGTTGAGCATGCAGAGCAGATAGTGATGGTTCTTACAGAGATTTTCCATCAATCAGCAACCATAGTTACTTACAAAGAAAGTGATGCTGGCGATAGAATCAATCATTTTCGCTTTAGCTACACACAATGGATTGTAAGCGTTGGAATGGTGTCGGAAGGCACTGACATACCAAGGCTACAGATATGCTGCCATTTAAGCAGAGTTAAAACCGAGCTTTATTTTAGGCAGGTGCTTGGCCGTATATTAAGAGTAAACAGCTCACCAAACCAAGAAGCTTGGTTATTCACCCTCGCCGAAGAAACACTAACCACCTTTGCAAATAGAATCGACCAAGAGCTACCTGACACATGCGTACTAATAAGAAATAACGCTATAGCAAATGAGTATTTTGGAACCGAGACTCATAAAAAGGCAGGCTCCACTAGACCCGCTACTCAGCCGACTGATAAAATTGATGATTTACTATTTTCATGGTGTTCAAACGAATCAAGTCAGCTGAGTACTGAGCCCAAAGAATTAAGTTTTTTACAAGCCTTTGGCGGATTTAGAGAGCAAGTGATAGAGACGTTTTTAATAAAGTAATTTGAAGTAATCAACATCAGTTCAGAGAGTTTTAATTATTAGGCTTAGGTTTCATCTGGCAGGCTGCTATGAGCGAAAAGCGGACTGTCAAAAATTATGATGTATGAAGTCAAGATTTGACCCCTTAGGTCATGATGTATGAAGTCAAGATTTGACCCCTTAGGTCTCCCTTGACCCCTTAGGTCTCCCTTAGGTCTCCAAGTTAAGTTATTCTAAATTACTGAAAAACTTTACAGATAAGTATAAAATCTGCAACTAATGATATATTTTCATTAGGATATACCTTTAAAAGATTAGTGCCAGTGTGGTGGAATTGGTAAACACGCTAGATTCAAAATCCTTTGCACGGACTGCATAAATTTTGAAGTTATAGAAGAAGAAATGCCAGCGTGATGAGATTGGTATGCATGGGGATTCAAAATCCACTGTCGAAAAACGCGTCGGTTCGAGTCCGACCGCTGGTACCATTCTTCCCTTGTTCTCAAAGGGCTATAACAGAAATTACCGACAATAGAAGTCGGTTTTTTTGTGCCTGAAATATAGTAATTCAGCTAATTTAAATCATCACATTACGACATAAATCAATTTATTATGCCCCTAAATAATCAGTAATAAAAAACCAATATATGGTCCCCGGTCCATACCCGGTCTTTTGTCTGTGCGTATTATGTGCGTCGATGCATCAAATTACATCCAAATAAAGAGTACCCGAACTAACAGGTTTAGCAATAACTGCTTCCAGTCAATCAAATTGGATATTCCTGAACTCCGGTACTTCTTAGCTTGGTTTAAGTGCTTTTACTGTCTTCTTCCTGAAATTTAATCTTTTAACAGGTATGTTAAATCCAAAATATCATGGCTTACATAAAATATGAGCTTGAACACCGAATTCTTTACAAGAACTAATGAAGGTATTAATTAGCCAGATAAGTTGAACATAATGTGGCTTACATTTTTGCCCGTTAGCTACCTTATTTAGTTCTATTGCCAACTTACTCTTTTTAAGAAATGGAGTGGCTAATATGATTTTTTTAATCGAATTTGGATTTTGAAATACTATGTCTAAAGATTGCTCAATGTCATTCCAGCTTTGTGCGCCTGTTACTCGTGCTATGTTGGTACTCTCATAATTTTTGTGCCATTCACTGTCATATTTTTTCTTAAATAGACTTTTATCTGCTTGTGTCCTGCCAATATTTTTTAGTGCTTGAGCCACAACATCATGAAAGGCACTAGCTCCGTATGTATCTTTTTTCGCAAATTTAGAATGTATGAATGATATCGATGGTAAATTGCTGCTGTGATCTATAGCGATGTGGTCTGCCCATTCATCATTCATATCATCACAAATTACTATATCGTGAGGTTGGCAATACAGGTCTTCTACAGCTCTAAATAATGATGTGCTTGGAAACCTTGTAATATTTGGGGTATGTGGTTTCTCTTTTTCAGAGATCACTTGGTCAAAATTATAAGTATCATCGAAGATGTTTAAGATAGAGGGTATGTTGTTAAGTAGCCCTTTGTCTTCAAAGCAGGATCTGGAATAGTAAGAATAGTTTGGGCAATCGAAAACAGCAGAAAATGGCTTATTCTTATTTAAGTAAGATCCAAGTGTATAAGGTGAAATACCATTTTCTTTAACTGTAATACTGTTTAGAATCTTGTTACTAACGGTTATTAATGTCTTTGTAAAAGTGATTTTTCCAGCAAGTGGAACACCTCGTAATTTTATAATATTTCCGTCAACTTCTATTGGCATCTTGAATTGATTAAACAAACGGTCAAGTTTAACTTTATTTAACTGCCCTCCGCCTGATCTTTCTAAAGTAGCATGTCCCTTGGAAACCATTTCTTCGATTTCACTTAAGTCAAAAAGAATAGCGACAACTTTGTTCCCAGCCTTAATAATATCCTCTAAACAAATTGGTGAGGCAAAATTGTTTAAGAATTCACTACTACTATTTGTTGTAACCTTTATTTCTTCTTTAATTTCTATAATCCAATCTGCTAGTTTATCAAATCCAGATTTTTTATCGCGATGGCTAACCCTAGATGTATTTGGGGTTAAAGTATAAACATCTTGACCTATTTTTAACCTAAAGTTGCTAGGTATTGATCTACTTGAAGAGTTTGATGACAAAATACCATTCAAGCTTTTTGCTTCTAAAGACCGAGATCTTATAACTGCATTTGAAATACTCATGTTTTTCATTGTAACTCTTTCATATTCAGGATTTTTATTTCCATGGAAATGGCAGAATTTATCGTAGTCAAAATCGTTAATGAATTTTTCGAAATATTTCTCTGGCGAGTCAACGTACTTTTTGAGTATTGCTAATGTGTCACCACACTCAATTAGCAGTAAATAGGCATACTTCTGTTCTTTAATCGTGGAGTTTTCAATGAATGAGGGTTCAACTTCAACTTTATACGCCACAAAGGAATAGGTGACTTGTTTGTTGGTATTAGTCGAGTAATTTACTCTAACTTCTTTAAGTAAATAGTTTCCAATTTTATCTTTAGATACGTCTTTTAGAGTGTCATCTACCACTTTGATGGTTAGTGGTTTAACCAAAACATAAAATTGAGCATTTTTACTGACACTTAGATCATCAATGATCATGATAGCTTCCCTTGAATTATTTTTATTGTGTATAACTTTTATACCATATTACTCGTTTCTCTTTAGATTTTAAACACATATCAAAACCTTGTTATTTAATTATTATCGAGGTTTTGATATGCAAAAAAAATTTAGATTCACCAATGCAAACATTAAGGCATTACCAACTAACCCATCTGAAGCAAGATCAACAGAACTTGAAGTATCAGATAATGAGGTATTGGCTTAAAGTGTTTGTCCGGTAAGAAAATTGGTAGTAAACGGTTCCTTTTTCGTTATACCTACCAAGGTAGAAAATGCAGTATAACTATAGGGAGGTTTCCTAATATTGATGTTTTGGCTGCTCGAAAATTGTGCGGTAAAGAGGAAGCAAATGTGAAGCAAATGGGGTCAAATCTCGACTTCACACATTAAGAATCTTCAATGTCTGCTCATGGCACTTTGAGGAAGTTCGGCTTGGGAGCTATGAGCGGACGCTGGTAAAGTTTAACCTAATGATGAATAGCGTATAATTAATCGCTGTTTTGCTGTGTTATAAACTCCAGAATGGTGTTCAATAAGCTGTTAGCTTTAAGAGGAAGTTATGGAAGACAACCGTATTTTGGTATATCTAGATCACAACGTATTAGACTTGATGACTAAAGGCGACTCTCATCGGGTTATAGAGTTACTTAAAAACAATGGCTTCACTCCAGTCTATTCAGACGAGACTCTAAAGGAAGTTCAGCGGTCATTAGGTCATGAAAGTAATTTTCTTGAACTACTAGAAGAGATCGAGGCAAAGTATATAGAGCCAATTCTTGATCAAAACTTCAAACAAACTGGTCAGGCAAATATTCATTCAGTTCTCCCCAATGATATTTATAAGCGCTTTTTAGCCAATCAATTGGAAAACTCTGATGGCGATTTTGGCATGTCTGAGATGCTCATGAAATTTTATGGGGGGCAACCGGATAGATCTTTCGAGGAAATCTTCCAGCAAGGCGCTGCTAATTTACAAAAGTACATAAAGGAAGCATTTGAAGGAATTGACGAAGTTTCGTCGGATGACACCATAGATATAGAAGGCATCAAAAAGCTTATTCAGGATTTGCCTGCATTAATGAGCAGTCAAACTTCGAGAGTAGCAAAGGAACTTGATGAAAGAGATGGATCCCCAATTTCAGAGTTCCAGGCCAAAACGGGAATCAGACCAGTTATATTAAAAAATGTAAAGCCGCCAAACGTGGTGGAAAAAATATGGCAGATGTTATCAGACACTGAAGGATTCTCAGAAATAGATATAGGAACATTCTTCGGGGTAAAGCCACATAGCTTTGAAGCCGATTCGGATAGAGAGCGGACGATTCAAGAGAAGGTCAACGCAGTCTATCATCAGTTGAATTTTCTCGGATACTATCGTGATTCTAAAATGAAAAAAGATAGAAGATTTCGGGCATCTTTTAGTGATATGACCCATGCAGGTGTTGCTTCATTTTGTCATTTGTTTTTGTGTAGAGACGAAGATTTGGTAATGAAGGCTGCTGCGGCTTATGAATTCTTAGGCGTAAATACTAGAATATTGCACTACAAATCTAATAAGCAAATATAGCCGTTCACTGATGCGTCGGCTGATTAGGGCGTTACCAATGGCCGCAATTGACACTTAGCAGAACTTCGCCAAAGAGCTACAAGCAAACATTGAGTTATTGGTTTTAATAATTAGCTTTTAACTAAATTTAAATAAACTTTAAAGCTGGTAGTTTGATTATTTGAACTGACCTCTATATCTCCACCGTTTGCTTGCGCTAGAGCTTTAACTATTGCAAGCCCTAAACCTGCTCCGTCGCTGTGTCGTTGCCGCGACTTATCAGGTCGATAAAAGCGGTCAAATAAATAAGGTAAATGCTCAGAAGGTATTCTCTCCCCTGTATTAATCACTGAAATGCATATTTTTTCAGCGGTGGTCATTTCACTGTTTACAGTGATTGATGAGCCTTTTGGGGCGTATCTAATTGCATTGGATAGTAAGTTTGATAATAATTGGCGAAAGTGTAATTTGTCACAATAAAAACAAAGGTTTTGACCTTTTTTATTAAATGCAATCAATGAGTCTTCAGCCAAAGCGTCAAAATACTCAAATAACACTTCAATTTCATCATGGCTTTTTAGAGTGTTTTGAACGGGTTTAATTAGCCCATTTTGAGTTTTTGCGAGCCAAAGCATATCACTAACCATTTTAGTTAATCGCTCAAGTTCTTCTAAGTTAGAAAACAATAATTCTTGATACTCTTCCAACTGCCTTTTTTTAGATAATCCAACCTGTGTTTGAGTAATTATATTTGTTAGTGGAGTTCGTAGTTCATGAGCAATATCACTAGAAAAATTTGATAAGCGAATAAATTCACCCTGGAGCCTGTCGAGCATTGAGTTAAACGACTGCACCATATTAACAAGCTCAATAGGCACTTTATTTTCATCGAGCCTTACATCCATTTTATTAGTTTGGATATCGTGTATTTTCTGACTTAAACCTCGTAAAGGGTTTAATCCTTGATGTATAGCAAACCAAGCCACCAATAAAATGAGTACCGCTGAGCCAAACATAATGGCCCAAAGGCTTTGTTGAAATTGATTGAGAAAGTGTAAATGAAAGCTCATGTCTATCGCTGTAGTAATTTTGTATTGCTGTTGCTCAGTACTTAAATTACTCACCAGAGCTCGGTAGGTGTGGGTATCATTTTGCCATGAGGTAATGTTGTTACGGTTAAAGCCAGTTGAAGCCTTAGCACTCATTACAAAATCACTAAAATCTCGTTCAGAGCTTTGAAAAATGAGATCTCCTTTTGCGGTATTTACCTGATAGTAAACACCGTGATGACCCGCTACAGCGTTAGATAATTCATTTTTAAGTTTCAGGTTTGATTTATAGTGTTGTGTTAAAACTAATTCAATAGATTGATTAATAACATGCAGTTCACTACTATCTTGCTGGAAAAAATGATGTTTTATCGAACTATTTATTAAGGTGGCAACTAAAGTTAAGCACGCAATAACGGTTACAGCCACAAACAACACAACACGCATCGTAAGTGATAAAGGCCGTGACTTAATAGCCATCAGTTTCAACCTCTAATTTATAGCCCATACCACGAACTGTATGAATTAATTTAACAGTAAAGTCATCATCAACTTTTGCTCTTAGCCTACGAATGGCAACATCAATCACATTGGTGTCGCTATCAAAATTCATATCCCATACTTGAGAAGCAATTAACGAACGTGGCAGTACTTCACCTTCGCGCCGTAACAATAGTTCAAGTAAGCTAAACTCTTTATTACTCAATAAAATACGCTTGCCTGCACGTTGTATTTTTCGCTTTGGAATATCCATTTCTAAATCAGCAACTATCAGTATATCGTCAACTGTTTGTACTGCACCACGGCGAATAAGAGTGCGTACTCTTGCTAAAACTTCAGCAAAAGCAAAAGGCTTTATTAAATAGTCATCAGCACCAAGTTCGAGCCCCTTTACTCTATCGTCTATGCTATCGCGAGCAGATAAAAATAGTACTGGGGTTTTGTTATCTGCTTCACGTAGCGACTGTAAAATTTTCCAACCGGATACGTCAGGTAACATGACATCAAGTATTATTACATCAAATAATTCGGTCATTACTAGGTGATGACCGTCAAGACCATTGCGCGCCAAAGAAACCTGAAAACCAGCTTCACTTAGTCCCTGTTTTAAATAATCTCCCGTTTTTGCTTCATCTTCAACAACTAATAAGCGCATACAATTCCTTCATTAAAGTCCTAACAACTACCTCTGCAAATATTATGCAGTATCTGTCACTACAGCAACATGACACCAAGATTACAACTTTGTAATGTTCGCGTCATGTTGAAGACAGGTCTATTTTCTATACTCAATACATATTCTGCTATGAAGGAGTAAGGAAATGGGGTTTAAAAAGTCATCACAACAGGTTAGCACACCACGAAGACGATTTGTTCAAGGCTTAATTGCAGGAGGTGTACTTGCTGCTTTTCCGAGTGTATTACATGCTGCATCATCTTTAGTAGCAGGAACAATAACAGGCACTGTACCCGAACTTAGCGGCGAAGTAATTGATCTGGTTATAGATGAATCGCCGGTTAACTTTACTGGCGTAGTACGTATGGCGACAACTATCAATGGATCTATACCCGCTCCTACCTTGCGCCTCAAAGAAGGCGATGACGTTACTATTAGAGTAACAAATAAGTTATCAGTACCGAGTTCAATTCATTGGCATGGCATTATTTTACCGTATCAAATGGATGGCGTACCAGGTATCAGCTTTAAAGGCATTATGCCGGGCGAAACCTTTGTTTATAAATTTAAACTGCAACAAAGCGGTACATATTGGTATCACTCACATAGTGGCTTTCAAGAAATGACTGGCATGTACGGTGCATTAATTATTGAACCGCGAGAAAACGATATTATTAGTGCAGATAACGAGCATGTTATTCAATTATCTGATTGGACTGATGATGACCCAATGGCGCTGTTCCGTAAATTAAAAGTACAGAGTGATGTATTTAACTTCAATCAACCCACTGTCCCAGAGTTTTTCGATGACGTTTCAAGCAGCAGTATTTCAAATGCTCTACAGCGCCGAAAAATGTGGAATCAGATGCGAATGAATCCTACAGATTTAGCTGATTTATCTGCATCAGCAATGACTTTTTTAATGAACGGTAGTACTCCAATGGCAAACTGGCGTGGATTATTTAAAGTCGGTGAAAAGCTTAGGTTAAGGTTTATTAATGGCTCTAGTAATAGCTTTTTTGACGTGCGTATCCCCGAGTTAAAACTAACGGTTGTACAAGCAGATGGGCAAAACGTTGAACCAGTGACAGTTGATGAATTTAGATTCGGCCCTGGTGAAACCTACGACGTAATTGTTGAGCCTAAAAATGATGCCTATACGATTTTTGCTCAAAGTATGGATCGCTCTGGTTACGCAAAAGGAACTTTATCAAGCTCGCCTAATATTGATGCGCCAGTACCTGCACTTGACCCTGTTGAATGGTTAACGATGACCGATATGATGGGCAATATGACCCACGGCGGTGAGCATTCTGCAATGGCTGGTATGGCAGGCATGTCAGGTATGAACTCTAAAGAAATGGATCATAGCGCTATGGGGCACGGTGCAATGGCGATGGATCATAGCAAACATGGTATGTCTGAAAACCCATTGGCGGTTGCCAGCTCTAAAGTGCGTCATGCAAAAACGGAGTATGGAGCTTCAGTTGATATGCGCGTTGATATGCCTAGAACAAATCTTGATGATCCTGGTATTGGTTTACGTAAAAATGGTCGCCGTGTTTTAACACTTGCAGATTTACACTCACTTGAAGGGATCACTAACCAGCAAAAGCCAGAAGCTGAAATTGAGCTGCATTTAACCGGAAACATGGAGCGTTATAGCTGGTCATTTGATGGCTTAGAATTTGGTAAAAGCACGCCAGTGCATATGAAGCATAACCAACGTTTAAGAGTTATTTTACAAAACGATACCATGATGACACACCCTATGCATTTGCATGGTATGTGGAGTGATTTAGAAAACGAGCAAGGTGATGTGCAAGTGCGACGTCATACGATACCTGTTCAACCCGCACAAAGAATCAGCTTTTTAACCACCCCTCACGATGTAGGTCGCTGGGCTTGGCATTGCCATTTATTATTCCATATGGATGCCGGTATGTTTAGAGAGGTAGTCGTATCATGAAACAATTAAAACTATCTAAATCATTAGGTTTATTAATGTTAACAGGGGCTTCATTAATTAGTTTCCCTTTATTAGCGCAAAGTGAAATGGCACAAATGAATAGCGCTAAGATGCAACCACAAGGAGGAAGTGCACCTAAAGATGCAAGAGACCCCCATGCTTACTCTGCGGGAACAACTTTAACAGAAGGCCCATATGCGCTTGAGGGCAATGAGCGATTAACACTCGCTGATGAGCATCCATTTTACGCATTACTAGGCGATCGTCTTGAATATAACGAGCAAGCAAACGCAGGTGTATTTGACTTACAAGCATGGTACGGCACTACCTTTGATCGATTGGTAATTAAAACCGAGGGTGATTTCAGCGAAGGAAGTATTGAAGAAAACCAAACCGATATTTTATGGGGTCACGCCGTATCAGCATATTGGGATACTCAAGCAGGTGTTCGTCTTGATTACAATAAAGAAGGTGAAAATCGGCAATGGTTGGCTTTTGGCTTACAAGGTTTAGCCCCTTATTGGTTTGAACTTGATATGACAGCATACGTAGGTGAGCGAGGCAATACCGCATTTACGTTAGAGGCAGAGTACGAACTATTACTCACGCAAAAGCTAATTATACAACCGCGAGCCGAAATTACACTTTATGGCAAAAACGATAAACAAAACGAACTTGGAAGTGGCCTATCAAGCAGCGCGATTGGCTTTAGGGTTCGTTATGAATTTACACGCCAGTTTGCGCCCTATATTGGCGTTGAATGGAGCAATAAATTTGGCAATACCGCCGACTATGCCACATCAAGTGGACAAAGTAGCAACAACACCGCATTTGTTGCGGGTATTAAATTTTGGTTTTAATCATTTTAAATAAGAGGTAATTATGAAGTTTTTTAATTCTGCAGTAGCGATTTTAGGTTTAGTACTTACATTTTCCGCATCAGCGCATATATCACTCAAGCAATCAACACCTGCGCAAGAAGCCATGTTAATGAAAAGCCCAGAGCAACTTTCGTTAACTTTTGGTGGTGAAGTAAGGCTAGCAAAAGTCATCATCAAAGATGAAAAAAATAAATCAATAAACTTTGATTTCAAACCAAGCTCTACCCCAAGCACAGACTTTAGTTGGTCATTACCGAGCCTAGCCCAAGGCACTTACACGGTTAAATGGACAGCACTCGGTGGTGATGGACATAAAATGACCGACACGTTTAGATTTATGGTACACAAAAGTGAATCGCACAAGATGATGCAAGAACAATCTAATACCCACAGCAAACATAACCATTAAGTAGCAACATAATGCAATTAAGTGAATGGTCAGTACTCTTACTATTATTAAAACTAGCAAGCTATATCGCAATTGCAGGGCTTGCGGGCACTTTATTAATACGCTTTATGTGTGGCAACAGCAATGTTGCAGGGCATCACTTAATTAGCTTTTATCAGTTATTAAAACGTTGGCAAATTACGTGTGTAGTTACAGGTAGTATTGCTGCACTTTTACAAGTACCAATAGAAGCTGGAGCAATGGCTGAATCAGGCTTTATGGGAATGTTTGACCCCTTTATGCTTGAAATTGTTTGGCAATCAGTCATAGGTGACCAAGCAACGTTTAGAATACCAGCGCTTATTATTGCTCTAATTAGCGCATGTATGTGGAATGTGAAATCAGATGATAACGTAGCAGGTTATAAAAACGGTGCCGTTATACTAATCATGCTTGGGTTTATCGCTTATAGCTTCACTTTTACTGGGCACAGTGCAAATGAAAATGAGTTAGTGAAAAGTATTTTAACCTTTCACCTTATTGCCATTGCGAGCTGGTTAGGGTCATTGTGGCCGCTTTACAAAAGCTGCACTTTACTACCTACCAGTGAAGTAAAGCGGTTAATGCATTACTTTGGTCAACTCGCTATTGTTATTGTATTTGTACTACTTATTTCGGGCTTAACTCTGCTCCTGCAGTACCTAGAGTCATTTTCTGCATTGTTTACATCAAATTATGGGCAACTAATTTTATTAAAGCTGTTACTCGTCAGCGCGATGCTGTTACTAGGTGCATGGCATAAGCTTTTTTTAGTCCCGCAAATCACTCAACAACACCATATAAGTATATTAAAACGCTCGATCACTGTTGAAATAGTAATTGCCCTATTTGTACTTATTACAACAAGTGTATTTACCACACTTGTTGGTCCGCCTATTTAACGATTAATAAAAAAGGAAAATGTATGTTAATTAAATCCTCTAATTTAAAAATTTTATTGCTACTAATTTTTAGCGCTGTTAGTTCTTTTGCTGTGAACGCACACACCCATGAAGAGCACACAAAAAAAGGCTGGGTCTTTGTTAATGTTGATAGCGAAGCTGCAAAGGCAGTTAGCTTATTTCATGCATCCCTAAAACAAGGCGATGCCAAAGTTGCCCGTAAATTACTGGCCGACGATGTCGTCATTTTTGAAGGCGGAATTGTTGAGCGTTCTGCAGATGAATACGCGAACCATCATATGATAGCGGATATGAAATTCTTAAGTGCAGTTGATAGTGAACTGCTAGAGCATCAAGTTCACACAAATGGAGACATAGCTTACTCAATTTCAAGAAGTAAAACTCAAGGAAAGTATAAGGGGAAAGATATTAAGTCTACGGGAATGGAATCAATCACATTAAAAAACACCGATAAAGGTTGGAAAATCACTCATATTCACTGGTCTAATTAAGGAGTTAACAATGCGAGTAATCTACATTACCTCAGCGTTTTTTTTATCATTAACTATGTCATTTTCGGCAATGAGTATCGAAAAACAGCATAAAACATCAATAATCTATGAAAATTCAGAAAAACCTGAAATTGAGCTTACCGTTTATAAAAGTAAAAATTGTGGATGTTGTAATAAGTGGATTGCTCATTTGAGTGAAAACAATATTCAAACAAAAGCAATTAACGTTAATGACATGGGGTCGATTAAATCTCAGTATCAAATAAAACCTAATATGCGCTCATGCCATACAGCCGTGTCAGCCGATGGATTTGTATTTGAAGGTCATGTTCCCGCTAAACATATAAAACAGTTTTTATCTAGGCAACACGCTCCGCACATTACAGGCTTAAGTGTACCAGCCATGCCTATTGGCACTCCCGGAATGGAAATGGAGGGTATATTTCACAAATATAATATTGAACTACTCACTGACAACTCAAATGAAGAAACCTACAGATACATAAGTAAATCCAGCGAGCAATTTTAGCCTAACGGCATAATTCTTAAGTTAATTGTTAAATACCCATTTTACACAACAGGAAACACTGATTTGTGAGCTTAATAGTGTAAAAATTACTCATATGTAAAAACACAATACAAAACTTTTAAGGAGCAATACAATGTCACACTATTCAAAATTTTTTTTAATGATAGCAACATCCACAATAACCATGTTTGTATTGATGTATTTGAACACCTACCAACTTAGTCATGTTTATTTTAGTGAAACTCGTACTTATATGGCGCTTTATATGGGAGCCACAATGGCATTGATAATGCTACTTTTCATGCTCAATATGTATAAAGATAAAAAGAAAAATATAACAGTACTCATTGCTAGTGTTGCCGTATTTGTGGGAAGTTTATTTTTAGTTCGCTCACAAGCGACTGTTGATGATAGCTCATGGATGTCGGCGATGATCCCACATCATTCAATTGCCATACTCACCAGTGACAGGGCAAAAATCAAAGATAAACGCGTTCAAAAGCTAGCTACAAATATAATTGAAGCCCAAGAGCGAGAAATAAAAGAAATGCAATGGCTCCTAAAAGATATAGAGCAAAACGGCATTACACAAACCAATGCTCAAGCACAATTAAGAGCTGTTCCAGATTTCAATTCAAATAAATAAACCGCATAACATAAGGAGTAAAGCATGAGTAAATCAGCCCAGCTTTTTAGAATGGCAACAGATGAGCATATTTGTCCGTTTGGTTTAAAATCAAAAGACCTACTAGAGCGAGAGGGATATACAGTTGATGATCAGCTTTTAACTTCTCGAGAGCAAACAGATGAATTTAAAAAACAACACAGTGTAGAAACTACACCTCAAACATTTATTGATAATAAACGTATAGGTGGCTACGACGATTTACGTGATTACTTTAATAAGCCACAAGCAGCCCAAGAAGGTACAACTTACACGCCCGTGATTGCGATTTTTTCGGTTAGTTTTTTGCTTAGTGTGGCATTTAGTTTTGCATCGGATAATAGCTTATTATCAATGCAGACCGCTGAACTGTTTGTAGCCCTAACAATGGCAGTGTTAGCAATACAAAAGCTTCAAGACTTATTTAGCTTTACTAATTCATTTATAACCTATGATTTAGTCGCTATGAAAGTAGTTAGGTACGCTTATGTTTACCCATTTTTAGAAGCATTTGTTGGCATTGGAATGATAGCCGGATTACCAGCCTATATTATTGCCCCTATTTCATTATTCATAGGTGGGGTTGGTGCTGTTTCAGTGATAAAAGCAGTCTATATAGATAAACGAGAGTTAAAATGTGCGTGTGTAGGCGGTGACAGTAACGTACCACTAGGGATTATCTCCCTAACAGAAAACTTATTTATGATAGCTGCCGGTATTTGGATGTTTGTTAGGTAAATAACAGCTTTAATTTAAAAATATGATGACGAGCTTATTTATAGCACGAACCAGACTCAGTAGTTGAGTCTGGTTCTGCCTGAACTTAAAACCCCATCAATTTGCTCTGGCTTCACTAAGGTATCTTGAAGTTACAACGAGACTAAAGTTTTTTATCAATTGCATGATTTAAAAAAGTACTAGCCCTCTAACTTTATTAAATAGATCTAATCTAAATTTGATTCCAGGATTCTTTTGGCAATAAATTTTTAATCATCCTAGTGTTTAAGAATTTATAAATTTAATTAATAAATTTTGTGAAATTTTTTCTAGTCCGCTTAGAGCGAATAGCGGTCATTGTGATTGGCTAAAAATAGTAAATTAGTCATATTGGTGTTTGCTCACATATACAAGTAAACGTGGTACGAGCAGACATTTGCGCGGCTCGCGTACCGTCAAATTGTTACCCCCACAAACCGATATAATGAGGGAAATATATCAATTACAAGAAAAACGATTTTAATTGGCGAGTTTAGTGTACTCCAGTTTTTTATTGATCTTTAAGCTTAGCACGCTACAAAGCGGTTCGGGGATGAGTGATAGCCAGGTATTGAGGCGCTAGTTATATTAAGTTGTTCGAGGCGGAGGGTGGACTATATTTATTTAGTCAAGACGATTGAGGCATCTACTTAATAATTGGCTATAAAAAAACATCTTATTCTCTTTTATTGACTACAGTTTTAGGTGGCTACAGCGGTGCTAAAAACAAGAGTTATTAAAAAGGCGTTAGCCTGTGAATAAGTTACAAAACTTTAAGCATTAAAGCCACTCTTCAGTTTATACTCCTGTCGGCCTTTCCCCTAGCTACGGCATACCCCAAAAAATCACGACATTTCACTCCTCAGAGTGATTCTAAGCGACTTTGTATGAAAAGTGATGCAATTTACCTGTGCCTATGAAATTTCCTTATCGAGCCTCTAAGCTCCATAAAGAGAAGTTTATCAAGGCACGATTAGCTTTTTTAGCTGGAAGATTGGTGAACGCGTTTTTTAAGGACTATTTTGCACTTAACTCTGTAAAGTCGCGCTCGTTCCTCGCTACGGCTTCGCCTAGTTAAAATTAAAAGCCGCGATATAGTGGGTTAGTTACCCATCCCCCATACATTAACTCTTAATGGGTAATGCTTTTGTAGTTGTTAATGCTTTAAAAGTAATGAAAAAGAAGTTAGAATAATGTTTCTTTTACGTTTATTTAATTATGGAATGATTATGATAAAAAATTTACTTTTAACATCTTTAATTGGGCTAGTTTCTTTCTCAAGTTTAGCCTCGGAAACTCCACTTTACACTGAATGCTCAACATGTTTTTCTTTCGAACAGTTCAAAAATACAGCAAGATTAAAAGCTAAGGTAGATCGCCCTCGCGATGTTTATGTAATGAATCTAGATAAATCAATTATTGAGAAATTCAATGTTTCTAAGACCATTACAGGGTACAGGATATTAAAAGGAGATAATGAACCTGATGGTCGTGGTGGTCATATTCAAGATGTAAGAATACCTATATATAGTTGGACTGTAGATAGCTATGGTGTAGAGCAGGACGTTTTAAATACTTTTCATAATATATCTGATGCAAAAAGTGCTGTTGTTGCAAGCTTAGCTGGAGTAAGCGCAACTATTGTGCCTAAAGAGATTGCAGGTAGCGCTTGGGACTTAGTTGGATTTGGTGCAAAACAATATGAAGTTTCATCTTATTATAATGAACATACAACCCTAGATCAGGATATATCGAACTTTACAATCGCAGCGGCAAAAGTTTCTGGCGTTGCTGAAATTGAAAAAGTCTTTATGCAGGTTGCTTTTGATGACAAAAGCATTGCAATATATTCGTTATTTGGAATTATTGGTGATGAGCTTATATGGGATTTTGAACATGGTAGAGATGTTGACGGAAACAAAGTTGAACCTACACTTCCTGTAACATCACCACGTACATATACCTTTAAAAAAGGTGGTTTATCAACTTTCTCAAATTTTTATGATGCAGCCGTGCGTTCTGGAGCCCAATTTTACAGTACCTCTGCTAAATCACCTTCTTCTGCAGGACGAGTTTCTTGTGTAGGCGGTAAAGCTCCTGGTTCATATATATGTACTTATACAAAATAATTAATTAAAAAATAGAGCCTTGTAAAACAAGGCTTTAAAATACATGAAAGTTCAACTGCTATGTAACACTATTTCTAACATCCATTATGAACCTTATTAAGTTTTCTTTTGTTGCTCTGATACTTTGTTGCTCTGATACTTTGAGCTTTGTTAAATGAAGATATAGTAAACATTAATTAATGCAGGGACAGCTACATGAGATGTAGAAAGAGCATCAGAATAGGTAAGGGTTTAAGGGGCAACCTAGGAAAAAAGGGAATTACTAGTATTTCTGTTGGAGGTAAAGGTTGAATTCGAAGAGAGCTTTTATGTTTCATAGCTCTCTTCGATGAATGAACTTAAGTATTCAGCATTGGTCTTTAACTTATTTATCAAACTGTTTTTTCGACTAAGAGCGTTACCGTGATTTTTTGCCTTCTGTTTTTCGATTTTTCGATTTTCATTTCTCGTTTATAGTGCTGTATTAATTCGTTGTTTTCAGTCAGTGTATTTCCAATTTCATCCGATTTTCTTGGATGCGGGCATTGTCTAGAAGCGTATGGGTCACACATTAAGAATCTTCAATGTCTGCTAGTGGCACATATGCGACTGTCAGACTTGATTGAATCACCACAACATAGTTGAAGAATCTCCTTAATCGACCTAGGCTAGTAGAGCTTATTTTACTATTGCAAACTTCCGACCTGTGAGCATATCCTCAGGGTCCAATGCATTTGGGTTATAAGATGAATTCTTCGTTACTTCATAAATAATAATATCTTTAATATCTTGTTTAAATGGGTTTTTTAGCTTTAGTGAATCTTTGTCATTAAAAAAATCAAATTTTTCATAAACTGCAATAAAATGTTTATTTTCAAGATATTCGTTACAACTTAGTGCTAATTTTAAAGCCTCCATCAGTAGATGTTTAAGTGCTCTATTTTCCCCTCGGCATGCAGCAAATAGCGCCATTGTAGTATGTTTACTTTCAAGCTTAGGTGGCTCATCAAATGGCATTTGCTTCACTAGGCCCATTAAATATTGGCGAAAGTACTTGCTGTCGTTCTTTAAGCTAAAGTATTCAAGTTTTCTTTTTCTAACTAAGCGAGAAGCCCATTGTGGTTCTTCAGCTATTTTTGCAGCCCAAGGCATACCAACCAGTACTATTGGCACTTTGGCTTCTTCACTAATAAACTTTAACCCATTTGCGATTTGTTGTCGTTCTTGTACACTTTTAAACTCTATTAACTCCTGAAACTCGTTAATGATGAGTAATTCAACCTGAGCTTTAATTAAGCTTTCTACAAGCTTTTTAGTAAGCTCTGTTTTGTAGCCTCGCTTTTTCATTTGGCTACTTCCGAATAGCTCCAGATCTGCCAGCATTTGGATTAAAGTTGCATCTAAGCCTTTACCTCTAGATATACGACTTATTAGGACTGGCATAGTGTTTCGACTATAATTCTGAGTAGCTAGAACTCTTTTTTTGTAGTGATTAATAGTGTGGCTTTTTCCAACTCCTGTATCACCAATTAAAAGCATACCTTGCTGATCTGATTGGAATTTACGGTTTAATCTTAATTCATCAAAGTCATTAAAAATTGCTTTAATTTGTGGGTGCATAACGATGCAATCGCTAAAGTTACGTAACTGTTCTATCTGTATTTCTGTTAAGGCATTCATTCAAATGCCTCTAAGTCATCATCCCAATCATCGAAAGCATCGTTACTAATATTTTTGTGCACAGGAGCTGCACTTTCTTCAGAGACCTTAATGGTACCCTTTCCTGTATTACTTACATCAGCTATTTGAGCCTGCTTTTTAACGGCCGTTATCTTAGCTTTAGTTTTTGATGCAATAAAAACCTCTTGCTCTTGTTTTACTCGCTCATGTATAGCCATGCGAGCTTTAGCCAAACCCAAACTATTTTTAGATTCCCTAATGGTTTCTCTGTTAACTTTTTTTATTGTTTTATGCTCATAAATACTTAACCCATCCGTATAACCGGTAGGGTCTGTACACGGTACTTCTAGGTAGCTTTCCAGTTCTTCTAAGTAAACATAAATTTTTGAAATATCATCAGGGTCGACTTTAATCAGTTTTTTTAAAGTTTCTTTTGTTTGGGGATAATGTTTTCGATAATCAGCTAAAGCAGTCGAGTCATACATTAGCTCTTGATATTTTATACCATTTCTAGTTAACGTTCTTGAGTCTGAGATGCGCATTAGCATAGTAAAACGCGCCTCATCCTCTTCATTCATAGTTAAAGGAGGATAAACATCAAATCCTTGTTGCCATCGCTTAATTGGGATACGAGTTTCACGTGAGTTACTATCTTGGTGGTATACGTCTACAATCCAGCGGTGAAATTCTTCAACAAAAGTTGAGAAACGCATAATTGCATCTTTCTCAGGTTTGTATTCTTCTTTTTCTAATATATTTGAAAATGTTTTACCTGGAACTTCCGGCAAGAAATATTGGTTCATCACACCAAAAAAACGCTCTATAAATGGTTTGAGCCAGGGCTTGCGTACGGGGTTATATTGAATATTTATTCCTGCAGACTGACAAGCATGCTCTAAGTTTTTTGACCAAAACTCAGCACCATTATCTACTACTAAATTTTCAAATTTACCAAAGCAAGGCCAATCATTTTGTAGTTGTATATTCAGAGCATCAAGTGACTTTGGCTTAATCGCATGAGCAATAGCCTTAGCCGCAGATACATACGAAGGAGATTTATAACTAAGATGAAAACCAAGAACGCAACCACTAAATACATCAATAAGTAATGTTAGGTAAGGCCTTCCTATAGGGATAAGTAACTCATCATCAAGTAGAATTAAATCAAGTGGGGTATGATCAATCTCTACACGCTCTAATATTCTTGTAGGGGGTACATGAGCAGCACAGTAAGCAAACCATTGATCTGCTTTAAATTTACCATGTCTTGCCACAGCGACAGCATATGGGGGTATTGCTTTGATTCTTTTATTAAAAGCTGTGTAAGATATAATTGGAATCTTACCTTCAACAATACTCTCATTTTCAATAACAATAAGGTCTTTATAGTACTGGTAGGCAGTTGCTATGGTAGGCCTTTTAGCATCTAAAAAACGCTCTAATGCTTTATCAAAAAAACTCTCATCGCCTTCTATGCGTTTGTTTCGGTTACCCATTTTATGGTTCTTAACCACAAGAGAAGCTAGGTCACCATTACTTTCGATGTATTTTTTACGCCAACGAGCAACAGTCCGCCAATTTGGCCGAGCTTGCTCATCTTCTTTAAAAATCTCATCTAAAATAGGATCTAAATTTCGCTGGGTCCACCCAGCTGACAGCTTTTTATCTATAGAGATAATTAGTTTATACCTTTGTAGCGCTTCGTTTTTTAAAGTATTTGAAAAGGTATCCAAATCACGCTTGATTAAGTTAGCGTCATCTAATTTGAGATATCGTGTAGGTGTTTGCGGTTTGAGTGGCGCTAACGATTCATTAAATTCATCGAAAAAATCTGTCATGGTGTAACCCATAATGTTGGGTTATTACTTAGATCATCATCCTCTAAATCTGCTTTCAACAAACCTTTATGAAGCAATGCATATAAAAAAGACCGTGCTTCACCAATTGACAAATTAAATTGAGATTTTACATCAACTAAGTTTATTGCTCCTGATTTATTAATAAAATTAAGCATTTCACTCTGAATATTTTTAATACCGTAAACACCCGAGTATCGATGCAATAGCTTAAAGTTATTCAAAGCAAGTCCTTTTGTAATCTGGTTTTCAGTTACTAAAATCAACTGAACGCCCATTTTTAGACAAGCGGCTCTTTTTGCAGAGAACCTTTCTCTAAATAAAGGCTCAGCTGTTTCTGTTTCATACTTATACTCATGATATTTTACACATTTATCTTTGTATACGACTACCGTGTCAGGGGTATAAGGCAAGCTTTTACCCATGAACTCATACTTAAAACCCTCTGGTTGACTACCATAGCTTTCGATTAAATCGTTATATTCATTATGAAAACAAGCATTAAACTCTAATGTACTTTCACACATAATTACATTGCCAACTTTAGTGCTAGCAAATTTGAATACATTCTTATTAGGGGAAGGTTTTCTTAAGTTACGTATATACATGCGCTAAACCAGTATTTTTATTATCATCGTATACATAATATACAAATAAAAAATGGTTATGTCACACTATGCTTAAATAAAAATATAAGTTCATGATAGTAAATAAATTTATTTTCCCTGCATTTTCTTAAGTAAGTTTTATGTCAAAGTATGGTTTAATTATGTCACAGTATGCTTGTATTATGTCAAAGTATGGTTTCAGCGACATAAATTCTAGGGATATAACGCCGATTTGTTTTGATGCTTAAACCATTGCCGCTTTTACATAGACATCAAAACGGTTCTTTTTGGTTTTGATCTGCATACTTGGAGTTTTTTCGTTTAAGAATGGAGCGTAATCGGGGCGCTTTACAACAACACGCTTACTGGCAAGTGGATAGGCAAAATCAAGTAGGTCGTCAGCGTCGTTGTCTGCACCAACAAGCTCTTGGAATACGCGCATTTCTTTTTTAACTAATGCTGATTTTTCGCGATGCGGGAACATGGGATCTAAATAAACAACATCAGGCATGCTTTCGCATTGAGAGAGCAAAGTATGGCTTGAGCCAAATATTAGGCTCATGTTTTCTTTCATCCACAAACCAATTTCAATATCGCTATAGGCTCGCTTTAAACCATCGTATAAAAGTGCAGCTACAACCGGGTGACGTTCATGTAATATAACTTTGCACCCTAGCGAGGCAAGTACAAAACCATCTCGCCCTAAACCAGCGGTAGCATCAAGTACAACAGGCGTTGCGCCTTTATTTAAACCCACTGCTTTGGCAATTGCTTGCCCTTTACCACCGCCAAACTTACGCCTATGGGCGGCAGCACCGGTTACAAAATCAACGTTAATTGCACCTAGTTTAGGCTCGTCGGTTTTAAATAGACTTAACCCTTTATCATCGTAATGTAAGCTAAAGCCACTGCAATTTTGCGCCCATTGGGCTAAACCAAAGCGTGTTTCTAATTCATTTAAATAAGGGCGTAACTCTTTAAAAGCACACTGAATAACCACAATAAACTCCGACGATAAAATACGCCTGTAGTATATCAACCGCTTTACTTTAAAGCACTAAAATAGCTCTATATCACTATGATGATTCGTATTGACCTTTGCGGCTTCCGCTTTAGTACGTAAATTAGATATAAGTTCATTGCGGCTTTCGGCAACTTGTTTAAGCTGATATTTGATAAAGGCTAAATCACTATTAGCCGATACAAATAACTGCATTGTTTGATCCAATTGAGATATATATAAAGTGAGATCCGCAGGATTAGCTTGTGTTTGTTGTAGCTTAATAGCGCAGTCAAGTTCATGTAGCTGCTCTATAAACTCTTTAGTACTTTTGTTTTGCTCTACATTTTGAGTAGTTAACTGCTTAACAATATCTTGAAGGGCTGTACTTATTTGAGCTGCCTGCTCATAACTGCTTTCGCTTCTTTCCATGGTAACCCCCTGTGTCAGGATAGTTGTCGCCTCTAACTTTTAATAGAGGCAGATAAAATGAGACGTCGATTTACACAAGAATTTAAAGTTCAAGCTGTTGAAAAAGCATTATCTCAATGTGATGATGTTCGCCTAGAAGATATTGCGCTTGATTTAGGCATCGGTTATTCAACCTTGCAACGATGGATCGCGCTTGCTAAAAACCATGAACTTGAAACTAAAAATAATGGTAGTCACATGACAACAGAAAAACGCCCTCATGACTGGAGCTTAGAAGAAAGGCTTAACGCCATTATTGAATGTGCGAGTTTAGATGAAGCAGCTCTTAATGAATATTGCCGTGCTAAGGGGCTTTACCCGCATCATATTAAACAATGGAAGCAAGATTTTGCTAAAGGGCCTTCAACGAAGCCCGTAAAATCAGACAGTAAACAGCTCAAACAAGAAATTAAGCAGCTTCAAAAAGAGCTTAATCGTAAAGACAAAGCGTTAGCAGAAACAGCCGCCTTACTCGTACTCAAAAAAAAAGCAGATGCGCTTTGGGGTTTCAACGAGGACGATTAACCAGCTCAACTGAGCGTCATGAATTGATAAAGCTCATTACCGACGCGCAGAAATCAGGGGCAAGGCAAGAAAAAGCATGTGAGTTACTTGGTCTAACGGCAAGAACAATTCAACGCTGGATTGAAGCTGATGATATGACAGATAAGCGAACAAGTACGATAAAGCGACCACCTAACAGGCTAACTGAATTAGAGCAACAGCGTATAATTAAGACGGTTAATTCAATAGAATATGGGCATTTACCACCCAGCAAGATAGTCCCTAAACTATTGGATAAAGATGTGTGGATAGCATCAGAAAGCTCGTTTTATCGCGTTATGAAATCGCATAAATTATTAACACACAGAGAAAAAGTTAAACCAAATAAAAAGATAAAAAAGCCAAAAGCGCTCAGGGCAACACGTGTAAACGAAATTTATACATGGGATATCACGTATTTGCCAACAGCTGTTAAAGGTCAGTTTTTATACTTATATTTAGTGATGGATATTTATAGTCGAAAAATAGTTGGTTGGCAGGTTCATGACACACAACTAAGCACACTGGCGGCTGATTTAATGGTAGATATTTGCAGGCGAGAGCAGGTAAAGCCTGAGCAAGTCACGTTGCACTCGGATAATGGCAGTCCAATGAAAGGGGCAACGTTATTAGCGACATTGCAGGAGTTAGGTATTGTTCCTTCATTTAGCCGACCGTCTGTGAGTAATGATAATCCTTATTCTGAATCGCTATTTAAGACGTTAAAGTATCGCCCGGAATACCCTGAGAAAGCCTTTGAAAGCATGGGTAGCGCAAGAAAGTGGGTTAGCGGATTTGTTGATTGGTACAACGATGAGCACTTGCACAGCGGTATTAAATTTGTCACGCCAAACCAGCGTCATTTAGGATTAGATAAAGCGATACTAGCGAAACGTCATCAGGTAAATGAGATGGCGAAATTACAGAATCCAAGTCGTTGGTCAGGAAAGTCTCGAGATTGGACGATGATCAATGAAGTAAATTTAAATCCAGAGAAAAAAGAAGCAATGCGGGCGGCATAAAATTTAATTTGATGCGACAACTAACTTGAAAAACTCCGATAACAACCTTCTCGTTGGTTACTTCTAATATATGCGGGAACAGATCTTTGTAGCGCCCATACAAAGCATCATTATCAACTGGCATATTTTTTATCAAAAGGGACACTTTGGGGTAATTAATGATAGTGCTGCTACCAATATCAACAAATCGTTGAGCATTTCGATGTTGCTCAAGCAGCTCTTGCTCTAACGGGCAAACACCACTTTGCTGGCTGTAAAAAATACCTTTTCCTTGATACCAAAACACCACCACAACATCTAAATTTAAAGGAGCAAAAAAGGTAAAAAAGTATTCACTCAACGATTGAAAGTTATTAGCGTGATAACTTTGTCCAACGTAGCGCATTATACGTCCCATATCGCCTGACTCTGTCATTGCCATTTCAGCTGTTTTATTCGCTTTTACTATATCCAATTTTAGTTTTGCGCATTTTTGCCTATATTCGTAAAGTACCTTTATTCGCGCTATTAACTCTTCTGCATTAAAAGGTTTTGTAATGTAATCAGATGCGCCGACGCTATAACCTTTTACCCGATCGCTTAGCTCTATTTTAGATGAGAGAAACATAACGGGAATATCCTGAGTATTTTGACTTTGCTTTATTGTTTTACATACGTCATAACCTGACATACCTGGCATTTCAATATCGAGTAAAATAATATCTGGGTTGTATTTATTGGTTAGCCTTAATCCTTCATCGCCATCTTTTGCATGAATTATTTTACAAAACCCTGCTAAAGACTCTTCAATTATATGATGAACATACTTGTCGTCATCAATTGCCAATACCAACTTTGCCATGCCTTAGTCCATTTTATTAGGTGTGCTAAAAGCATAGTACGGTAGGATGAAATTACTAAAAATTATTAGATAATAATTTTAAAATAATAAAAAAGCGCCATTAAGGCGCTTTAATTTGGTTTGTGCTAAATATTAATTTTTAAACAGCAATACCGCTATGGCGTAGTAACGCGTCAACATTAGGCTCACGACCACGGAACTTTTTAAATAATTCCATTGGCTCTTCGCTACCGCCTTTTTCTAAAATATTTTGCATGAAGGCTTGCCCTGTTTCAGCGTTAAAAATACCTTCTTCTTCAAATTTAGAAAATGCATCAGCAGAAAGTACTTCAGCCCATTTATACGAGTAGTAACCTGCACTATAACCACCGGCAAAAATATGGCTAAAACCATTTTGAAAACGGTTAAACTCAGGCGGTTTAACGATTGATGTGCGGCTACGTACATCGTTTAGTACTGCTTGAATTTGGCATTGCTCACCCACTTTGTAATCGTTATGGATTTTAAAATCGAATAACGAAAACTCAATTTGACGTAGCATTTGTACGCCTGAGTTATAGTTTTTAGCCGCTAATAATTTATCAAGTAACTCTTTAGGTAACGGCTCACCCGTTTCATAATGACCTGAAATAAAGCTCAGGGCTTCTTCGTCATAACACCAATTTTCTAAAAACTGACTAGGAAGCTCTACTGCATCCCACGCTACACCATTAATGCCAGCCACTGGCGCGGCATCAACTTGTGTAAGCATGTGGTGAATACCATGACCAAACTCATGAAATAAAGTAGTTACTTCGTCATGAGTAAACAGCGCCGGTTTATCGCCAACCGCCTTATTAAAGTTACACACTAAATAAGCCACTGGAGTTTGTAGTTCGCCGTTAGCGCGTACTTTACGACCCATACAGTCGTCCATCCACGCGCCGCCACGTTTGTGGTCGCGTGCATATAAATCGAGATAAAAACGTCCGCGTAGAGTATTGCTACTATCTACAATTTCAAAAAAGCGTACATCTTTGTGATAAGTATCAAAGTCAGTAACTTCTTTTACGCTAATACCAAATAAGCGATTAACGGTTTCGAATAAGCCGCTAAGCACTTTATTTGCAGGGAAGTAAGGACGTAGTACTTCGTCTGAAATAGCGTACTTTTCTTGCTTAAGTTTTTCGCTGTAGTAACCAAAATCCCATGCTTCTAATTCAGAAATACCGTGTTTTTGCTCAGCATACGCTTTTAGCTCGGCCACTTCTTGCTCTGCTTGTGGTTTTGATTTAGCCGCTAGGTCTTCTAAAAATGAGAATACTTGTTCTGGTGTTTCGGCCATTTTAGTCGCGAGTGACTTTTCAGCGTAGCTGTTAAACCCTAGTAACTGTGCAAGTTCATGGCGAAGCGCAAGCTCTTCTTTCATAATATCAGAGTTATCAAACTCACCGGCGTTAGGGCCTTGATCTGATGCGCGCGTAGAAAACGCGGTGTAAGTTTCTTTGCGTAATTCGCGGTTATCTGCGTAAGCCATTATTGGTAAATATGATGGAAAATCGAGTGTAAATAACCAACCCTCTAATTCTTTACTTTTTGCTGTATCAGCTGCAAGTGCAAGAGCCGATTCTGGCAAGCCTGCTAAATCACTCTCATCAGTAATATGCTTGTGCCAAGCAAGTGTGGCATCCATTACGTTGTTACCAAATTTTGAGGCAAGTTCTGATAAACGCGCGCTAATTTCGCCGTAGCGTTTTTGCTGCTCTGCCGCCAGAGCAATACCCGATAATTTAAAATCGCGTAGCGCATTAGTAATTGTTTTTTGTTGTGCTGTAGTCAGCGTTTTAAATTCGTCACTGTTATAAAGCGTATTATACGCGTTGTATAAACCTTGGTGCTGACCTACAAATGTTGAATATTCAGATATTAACGGTAAGCACTGCTCGTAAGCTTCACGTAATTCGTCGTTATTCATTACTGAATTTAAATGCGATACAGGGGAGAACATGCGCGATAATTTATCGTCGGCTTCTTCAAGGGGTAATACTAAGTCATCCCACGTATACGAGCCTTTAGCTAACACGTCATCAATGGCTTTACGACAAAGCTCGATACCGTCTTTTAGTGCTGGTACTACGTACTCAGGCTTTATTTTTGAAAATGGTGGTAAGCCTTCAAGGCCAATTAATGGGTTGCTCATAAATACTCTCTTTGCGTTAATGCATTACATTTTAAATTGGGTCTAAAAGTAAAAAAACAACTCAACTGCTTTTAAGTTGTGTAATTTTAATATGGTTGCTCCAGAGCAAAACACAAATAACTCATTAGTGAATCAGCCACTTTATAACGCTCTAGTACCGTATCAACTAAATTATTGCTACATACTTGTTTTTGAGTAAACGAGCTAATGGCTGTAAAGTCTTTTCGTTTGAGCTCATCTATTAAGGGATGAGCTTTTTCAAAACCTCTTGGCGGGCGTTTTAGCGATTCTCCTGACATTTCAAATATAGATTTAAATTGCTCATCATAAATTGCTTTTTTATAGCTATTTGGGTTTTCATCTATGCAGGTTCTAATTGCGTTAAGCGCCTTTGATTCTGGTCGCCAAATACCAGCACCTACAAAACATTCGTCATTTGCTAAGTGAAAGTAAAAACCCGGGGCATGTACGTCTTTTCCCATAAAATGGCGAAATTGAATCCCTACATTAATTTTATACGGGGTTTTATCTTTACTAAAACGCGCGTCTTTATGGATTCTCATTAAACTACCGCCCACTTTTTTATCTGATGCGACAAAATGGCTAGAAACCTCAGCAAGTGGTGCTTGCATTTGCCTAATGAAATCTAAAGCGGGCTCTCTTACGTATTCCTCATACTGTGATTTATGGTCGTTAAACCAGTCTCTATTATTGTTTTTATCAAGCTGAGCAAGAAATTCGAATGTTTTTTTACTAAACATAGGTCACCTAAACACTCTTTATTTTTAAAACTTAATGTTATGCTAATGCGCATAAAACTCAACGCCTAAGGACATAAAATGACACAACACTTTGATTATATTGCAATCGGTGGTGGCAGTGGTGGTATTGCCTCTGCAAATAGAGCGGCAATGCGTGGCGCTAAAGTAGCACTTATAGAAGCAAAACACATGGGCGGCACATGTGTAAACGTGGGCTGTGTACCTAAAAAAGTAATGTGGCACGGTGCTCAGGTTGCCGAAGCAATTAATTTATATGCCCCAGATTACGGCTTTAATGTTGAAGTTAAAGGCTTTGATTGGAGCAAACTAGTAGAAAGCCGTGAAGCCTACATTGGCCGAATTCATAAAGGTTACGACAGTGGCCTTGCTAGCAATGGCGTTACTGTAATTAAAGGCTTTGCTAAATTTGTAGATAATAAAACAGTTGAAGTAAACGGCGAGCACTACACAGCCGACCATATATTAATTGCAGTAGGCGGCCGCCCAAGCATTCCGCATATTGAAGGTGCTGAGCACGGCATTGATTCAAATGGCTTTTTTGAGCTTAAAGAGCAACCTAAGCGCGTTGCCGTTATTGGCGCAGGCTACATAGCCGTTGAGCTTGCTGGTGTATTACATGGTTTAGGTACTGAGACACATTTATTTGTACGTAAGCATGCCCCTCTTCGTAGTTTTGACCCATATATTGTAGATACGCTTGTTGAAGTAATGGCTGCCGAAGGCCCTACTTTACATACTCACTCTGTACCTCATAAATTAGTTAAAGAAGATGATGGCTCTGTAACACTGCATTTAGATAACGGCAAAACTCATAACGTTGATCAAGTTATTTGGGCCATTGGCCGCGAACCAACAACCAATGCGATTAACGTTGCAGCAGCGGGCGTAGAAGTAAACAGCAGTGGTTTTGTAAAAGTTGATGAGTATCAAAATACCACAGCTAAAAATGTATACGCGGTTGGCGATATCATCGAAAATGGTATTGAACTTACACCGGTAGCAGTTAAAGCAGGGCGTACTTTATCAGAGCGTTTATTTAATAAAGAACTACCAGATGATTTAAAAATGGATTACAGCTTAGTCCCTACTGTTGTATTTAGTCATCCACCTATTGGTACTATTGGTTTAACTGAGCAAGAAGCTATTTCTCAGTACGGCGAAGAAAACGTTAAAATTTACCAATCTGGTTTTACGGCTATGTACACAGCGGTAACTAAACATCGCCAGCCTTGTAAAATGAAGCTTGTATGTGCCGGCCCAGACGAAAAAGTAGTTGGCCTACATGGTATTGGTTTTGCGGTTGATGAAATGATTCAAGGTTTTGCAGTTGCCATGAAAATGGGCGCTACTAAAGCTGATTTTGATGCCGTTGTGGCTATTCACCCGACAGGTTCTGAAGAGTTTGTTACTATGCGCTAGGCGCTAAACTCTAAGCGCTCAATTATAAAAAGCCCTTGTTAAGTAATTAGTAAGGGCTTTTTAATGCTTGTTATATTTTGCACAACAAACCACTTAAAACGTCACATTAAAAACATCCATTCAACATTAAATAAACATCCAAGCCATTATTTTAACAGCAAAAATTTTAGACCGATAAAAAGGTTAAAAGTTTAAATTTTGTTTTGGCTTTAAAGCATTTTAACGATTAGAATCCCGCGCATTTATAGTTTCTCTTGGTTATTTATGTTTTTACTGCGATCTTTTATTTATTTATTATGCCTAGCGGGTGTTGCTCATTTAATTCAACTTGAAGGTTTTGAATTAAAACAGTATGCACTTTACAGTGAAGAAACTCTTACCGAACATATGCAAGATGTTTTAACTTTTTTAAGTTGTATTTTATTTTTTTATGCTTCGCGAATTAACTTTCAACTCAAAATACCAGCTGTATTACTAGCTGCGTTATCTGCAATGATGTTTGTGAGAGAGTTTGATACCTACCTCGACTTATACTTTTTTGATGGCGCTTGGCAAAGTATCGTCTATTCAATTTTAGCTGGCGTGTTTGTTTATTTAATAACAAACAGAGGAAGTATTTTTAACTCTTTAAAAGCCTATAGCCTCACTCCTAGTTATGGAATTTGCTTATCAGGCATGGTTACTTTACTCGCATTTTCGCGAATGATGGGCAAAGGCGCATTTTGGCATTCAGTAATGGGCGATGACTACGTACGTGCAGTAAAAAACATTGTTGAAGAGGGTATAGAAACGCTTGGCTATACTCTAATCTTTATTTCAGCCATTGAGCTTGTACTCATATGCCGAAAAAGAATGGCTAAAAATCACAAACATTGCACTGATGAAGTAACTCAATAGCGTCGCTCCATTTTTATTGGTTACTTTTTTTGCACTAAATTTGCTAATTGGTTTAATAAATCAATATACTGAGCCTGTTTTTATCAACTCGCGTTTAATTGGATATTATGACTAAAGATATATTGCTGCATCCGTTTCTTCTTTCAATTGTAATGATCACAATTGCATTTGTACTAAAAGTACTTGTTGATAAGCTGGCTAAAAATCGCGCAGAAAAAAAAGAAAAAGATATTCGTTACATCGCACACAATATTAAGCATTTTATTAATTTTGTAATGATGATATCGCTGCTATTTGTGTGGTCTACCGAAATTCAAAACTTTGCACTTTCTATTGCTGCTTTTGCTGTAGCGATTGTGCTTGCAACGCGTGAGTTTATTCAGTGTGTAATAGGCTTTTTTTACCTCGTAACAACCCGCCCGTTTAGAGTCGGTGATTGGATACAAGTTGGTGATTATTTTGGTGAAGTAGCTGAAACGGATTGGATAAAAACAACCATGCATGAAATTGATATACATACTTATCAATTTTCTAGAAAAACCATATACATACCTAATAATAAGCTGATTACCAGCTCTATTAAAAACTTAAACTTTGTAAAACGCTTTGTTACACATCATTTTATTATTGTCCGAAGAGAGAGCTTTAATCCGTACCCTATTCACGACACATTAACTGAGCAAGCTAAGCTGTATTGCGAAGAGTTTCAAGAAGTAGCAAGCCGTTATAATTCGATGATTGAGCGTAAACTTGATGCAAAAATATCTGGCCCAGAACCAGTAATTCACTTTGGTACAACCGATTTAGGTGAATTTAAAGCAAGCTTTACCTTGTTTTGCCCAACAGAAAAAGCGCTTGAGATAGAGCATAAATTAACAGAGTGCTTTTTTGCATTATGGTATAAAGAGGCTGAAAAAAATAAAGAGGATGAAGGAGAGGTATAAACCCCACCTTCATTAAAACAAAGAGCGCGAACTTACTTCGCGCTCATAGAGTCCAGCTTAAACGTAAAAAGCGAGGTGTAAAAACCTCACCTACAATAAACATCAAGCACGTAGGTGCGAATTCACTTCGCGCTTGAGTAATACTTAAGCTGTACCACCAACTGTTAACCGATCAATTTTAAGGCTTGGTTGGCCTACGCCTACCGGTACGCTTTGACCATCTTTACCACAAACACCAACACCTTTATCAAGTGCTAAGTCGTTACCAACCATAGATATTTGCTGCATTACTTCTGGTCCATTACCAATAAGCGTTGCGCCTTTAATTGGTTGGGTAATTTTACCATTTTCGATTAAATACGCTTCTGATGCGCTAAATACAAACTTACCTGAGGTTATATCAACTTGTCCGCCGCCAAAGTTAGGCGCGAATACCCCTTTTTTAACTGAGCTGATAATATCGGCTTGGCTGTGCTCACCACCTAACATGTAGGTGTTAGTCATGCGAGGCATTGGTAAATGCGCATACGACTCACGGCGTGCGTTACCTGTAGGGCTTACACCCATTAAACGCGCGTTTAGCTTATCTTGCATATAGCCTTTTAAAATACCGTTTTCGATGAGTACGTTGTAAGCGGCTGGTGTGCCTTCATCATCCACATTAAGTGACCCACGGCGATCGGCCATGGTGCCATCATCAACAACAGTACACAGCTCAGATGCTACTTTTTGGCCCACTTTACCACTAAACGCAGACGCGCCTTTGCGGTTAAAGTCGCCTTCAAGTCCATGCCCTACTGCTTCGTGTAAAAGCACGCCAGGCCAACCATTACCAAGTACAACTTCCATCGTGCCTGCAGGGGCATCAATAGCCTCAAGATTTACTTTAGCTTGGCGTACAGCTTCTTCAGCAAATTCCATCCAACGTGGTTTACCATCAACAAGTTCTTTAAAGTAACCATAATCTAAACGTGCACCACCACCTGCGCCACCGCGTTCACGGCGACCATTTTTTTCAAGCAGCACTGAGCAGTTTAAACGAATAAGCGGGCGAATATCGGTGGCAAACGTACCGTCACTTGCTGCGATTAATACTTCTTCGTATACCGCCGACATTGAACTAATTACTTGCTCTGCATCGGGTGCTAGTTCACGAATATAGTTTTCAAGTTCGCGTAATAAACTCACCTTGTCGGTATCGCTCATACTCGAAATTGGCTGATGCGGTGCAAACTGCTCTTTAGCTTTAACATCACTAAATACTTTAATCGCTCTATCTTCGCCAGCATCTGCAATGCTACGAGCCGCTGTAGCCGCTTTATTAAGCGCTTCGAGGTTTATTGCATCAGAGTAAGAAAATCCTGTTTTTTCGCCGCTTACAGCACGTACACCAACGCCACGTTCAACGTTATAAGAGCCTTCTTTAACTAAGCCGTCTTCAAGCACCCATGATTCGTGGTGGCTTGATTGAAAATATAAATCGGCATAATCCACTTTATGCTGATGTATGTAAGCGAGCGTTTTTTCGAGCTCTTCTCTATTTAACTGGCTGTCTTGTAGTAAATGCTGTTCAACCGAATTCATAATAAATGCTCTCTAAATCGTTGATGAGACTGCACGGGCATATCTCGTCTAATTTTTTGTAACTGGTCTAAATCTGCGTTGCAGCTTATAAAACCGGTGCCTGTTGGCAATTCACTCAGGATACTTCCCCAAGGCGAAATAATAATACTGTGGCCATATGTTTGTCGGCCATTTTCATGTGTACCGTACTGAGCTGCTGCAACTACATAACATTGTGTTTCTATTGCGCGAGCTGCTAATAATGGCTGCCAATGCGCTTGTCCTGTGACGACTGTAAATGCACTTGGTACTAAAATAATATCGGCGCCTTGGCGTACTAGTTCGTTGAATAAGCCACTAAAGCGCAGATCATAACATACTGTTAAGCCTATTTTACCAAAGGGAGAATCAACAACAACCACATCGCTACCTGCTTGGGTAAAATCTGACTCTCGATAGCTACCTGTTTGATCATCTACGTTTACATCAAATAAATGTATTTTGTTATACGTTGCAACCAGCTCGCCTTGATTATTATATAAGTGCGATGCTGCATAATATTTATGTTCGTTAAATGGCTCAGGCATTGTCCCTGCATTTAACCAAATATTATGGTGTTGGCACAATTCACTAAGTTGTAGCTTGTATCGCTCAACTTGCTTAGCAACACGTAACGTATCGTTACCACTTTTACTAAACACTAAAAAAGCCTCAGGCAAACAAACAAGTAATGGTCTTGTTGCGGGGAGTGTTTTAAGTGCGCGCTTTAAGCTTGCAATGTTGTCATCAGGGTTTAGCCCTGAACACATTTGCAGGGCAACTATTGTGGGAGTGCTTAGTATTTCAGTTTTGTTCATTGCGTTACTGTTACTTGTGCATCTTTAAGTTTTAAATCGACTGATGCTTGTGGCTGATTTTGCGCAGCTTGAGGAAGCGTAACTTCACGACTTTTTCTGTCGAGTTCTTGAACAATAGGATCGTTCATTTTACCCGTTACTTTAAAGTTGATCTCTGAGATGACGCGCGCAGAATGAATAACTTTATCAATTGCTAAGGCAGCAAGCCCTGTTACTGGGTTTACCATCCATGCAACTATAACCGGAATACTCGAGGTTACCTGCGGCGCTACAGCAAGGTCATAATCTATATCAAACGTGTTTAAATTTGCATAACCTTTAATGGTTAAATCGGCGGGTACGCCGTCCATTTTGGTATCTTTAGTGTAAGCAATACCGTTTTCTAACTGCATAGTGCCTTGCATGCTGTTATAAAAAAAGCCCTTTGAAAATACATCTCTAAAATCAAGTTTCAGCTTGCGTACTAATGAATCAAGGCTCAACAGCGAAAATACGCGTGCCCCGCCATCGCTAACTTCAGTTAAGTGACCTTCTCCTAAATCCCAAGCTATCTCGCCACTTAAACTTTTCACATCAAAATCATAAGGTGCTGCTTGCCAAGTAAGATCATAATTTAGATCGGCTTTTGAATCTTTAATCGCGGAGGTTATATCAAACTCACCAAACAGTGCGCCTATGTCATCACTTTTAAGCTCGCCACTTAGCGTTGTTAATCCATTTTGCCACTGCCCTTTAGTGCGCAGTACATGATCGCCTTTATCGACTACGAGTTCTGATATTGATAAACGCTCTCCATCTCCTAATAATGACGCACTCACTTTATCAAGTTGGTAGCGGTCAATTTTGCAATCACTACATTCAAACTCAATGGCAGGTATTTTAGTAAGCCAGCTCAAGTCTTTCTCAGGAAGTACATCTGTTATTTCAAGTGCTTGCTCATTGTGCGGTGCAAAATTAAGCCTTAAGTAATCGGCATTAATTCGTATGGGCTGGCTAGGCTGTGATGTAGGAATAAAAACCCCAGCTCTAAGTTCTTTAGCATTCAGCTTTAGGTATAAATCGTCTTTTGATGGTGCTAAACGCATTTCAAAATCATTAAAAATGATGTTACTCGCATCAAGTAAACCTATATTTGCGACCACCTCATTAAGCGGTGGCATAATCCCTTTTGATTCTTGATCTGGGTTTGCTTTGCCAGCTTTAATTATTTGATCAATCAGATCAAACCAAGGCACTAATTCACTCTGTTCTAGATTTATATTTACGCTTAAATCTTTTTGGTTTAATCCTAAATCTTGTTTTCCGAGCACAAAATGGACATTGCTAAACTGTGATTTACCATTTTCTAAAATAGCATTAAAGTAAAGCTGTTGATTAGCGTTTGCTGTTATGAGATTAGAAATGTCATCACCTTGTACTATTGCATCAAGCGCCCACACTTGTTCACTATTTTTATTATAAGGTGCAGGTAGATTACTTGTTAAACCAAGTAGCTCCGAAGTAACTTGGGCGCGGTAATTAAAACCTTGTTCTTCAAAATTAAGTACTAAGCCAACATCAACATCACTTTGCCCGCTTAAATAATTTTTTAATATACCTTGCCCACTATCTATTAGTGTATCGGCGTCAATTTTGGCGTTTATATCTATGTTTGCTTGGTAATTTTTTGCATCACTTTTACTGCTGTAATTAATAGTTAGCGGCATGCCCAACCATTTCGCAGTCGCATTTTTAAGTGTGATATTGTCGTTTTTAAAATTAAGCTCGCCAGTTAAGTTTTTAAGCTCAATTCCTGGCGTTGCTATAAATACTGGCAAGTCATTTAAATTAACCTTGCCGCTAACACTGGCCCCACCTTTAAACTTTGAGCCTACTAAAAGCTCAATACTGGCATCGGCTTCGCCTTTGCCCTGCACAACTTTAAAAATTTCAGCAAGAGGTTTGGCAATAGGTGTCGCTGCAAAAAAGTCATGTAACTTTTCCATTTGTGCTTTTTTATCAATTTGCACAATAAGTTCATCAGCATGCATTAAATCTGCAATGCTTACCTGTACACTATTACCAATATCTAAATTAACCAACTTACCTTGCTGGCTATATATGTCCATACGCTCATTATTAAAATGCAGCTGTACATTGGCATTGGTGACCAAAGGCCAATCAGGATCAAACTCATAGGTTGCGTTGTCTACTTGCGCTAGTACACCAAATTGGCCACTGCCATCGGTGAATGGAAAACCAGATAATGGACCTGCAAATAAGACTTGTGCTTTAGATACTTCTCCGCCTTTAATTGCCCCATTTAAATAGCTAACGAGCTCAGGGCTCATTGCTTTTAATGGGAAATAATGACCTGCAATTTTGGCATCTGGGGCGAAGGCTTCAGCGTAAAGATCTAATCGAGGATCATCTGTTAGACTAATTTGTAATTCTGCAGCAAGAATGACGTCATCATTATCAAACCATATATTGTCACTACTTATATGCCAGCCATCATCTCGCTTAGCTAAATCTAGCTCTACATTTAGCTGATTATAATTTATGTCGTTACTAAAGCTTTCGCCTGTAACTAATGTGCCATTTTCGCCAAATAAATTTATTCGACCACTACTTTGATTAAGTAAACCATTTACTCTAAGTCCTTGTGCTGCAGGTACCGACCTTAATTCTTGCCAACCAATATTGTCAGCCTCAAACCATAATTGCCATTGCTGTGCATTGGAAAAATTTAAATAAGCTTGATCTATTTGCCCGCTAGGTTGGCGCTCTAAAAATGGTTCAAGTGCATTAAAATTACTTAGCCCTGCTAGGTTACTCAGTAATTCAAAATCAACCTGATGGAGCCACACTTCATTTGTCGTACCTAGTTGAGCTTCAAACTCTAAACTTGGCCATGCTTTATCGTTACTATTAAATGTTAAACCGGTGCTTTTTAAGTGCCAGCTATTTTGCTCGGGATATAGATGGAATCCACCTTCACTCAAGCTAACTTGTTGGCTTTGCTCTTCTCGCTGCCAACGCACAAAGCTTGGTAGCCATTGCATTTTTATATCGCTTACAAAACCTTTATCTAGTTTTAGCCACGCTTGTAAATTAATATCGCTATACAGTTGTTGCTTTTGCGTATTTATATATTGCGCTAACCAGTTAGATACATCGACTTTGTTAGCCTGCACATAAATGTCGCCCGCAACTTGCTCTAGGGTATCGCCAGTAAGTGCTATTCGCGCATCAAAATCACCGACCGAAATACCCGGCAATGCTAAGCTCCCACTACCAAGATGCTGCTCATCTTCATTTTGCCAAACAATATTTTTGAGGAGTAACTTACGCTCTTTACCGTCTTCTAGAACAAAGTTAATACTGGAATTTTCTATTGCAAAATGACCCGTTTTACCCAAAAACAGTTCTTCAATTAGCTCTTTTTGCTCAAAAGAGACTTCGTCGTTGTCACCGGTTTTAAATAAATTGGTGATATTTACACTGGTATGAAAACCATTAATAACAAAATAATTAGATCTAAGTTGCAGTGCTTTTAAGCTTTCCCATAAGTTTAGCTCTAAGCTGGTTTTAGCAATGGTGAGTGATATTGGTGCAGTTTCGTTATCTTTAAACGATAAATTCTCTAGTACTAATGCAGGACCACTGCCATGCCAACTTGCTGATATTTCGCCAATAGATAAGCTTATTTCAAACTTTTCGTGTAAATAGCTTTCTATATTACCTTTGTATTCGTTTGCATACGGGAGGGTATATTTTAAAATTGAAACAATAACGGCCAGTAATACCAAAATTATGGCGCAGGTCTGCCATAACTTTCTAAAACAAAAAAAACAGACCGCTTTTGCTTTCATTACATCATTACCACATCAAACTGTTCTTGGCTGTATAAGCTCTCTGTTTGAATATTGACTTGCTTACCAATAAATAGTTCAAGCTCGGCAAGGTTATGGTACTCATCGTTTAGTAGGGCTTCGCTCACAGCAGGCGCTGCATATACCATAAACTTATCGGCAGCGTATGCTCGGTTAACACGCACTATTTCACGTAGTATTTCGTAGCAAACCGTTTCAACTGTTTTTTGCGAACCACGACCAGAACACGCAGGACATACATCACATAAAATATGTTCTAAGCTTTCGCGTGTACGTTTACGTGTCATTTCAACAAGCCCAAGTGCTGAAAGCCCATTAATATTTGTTTTAGTGCGATCTTTTGCGAGTGCTGATTCAAGTGAATGTAATACTCGGCGCTTATGATCCTCACTTACCATATCGATAAAGTCGATAATGATAATACCGCCTAAATTACGCAGCCTAAGCTGGCGAGCAATTGCAGAGGTTGCTTCTACGTTGGTATTAAAAATTGTTTCTTCTAAATTACGATGTCCTACAAATGCACCTGTATTAACATCAACAGTCGTCATTGCTTCTGTTTGGTCAATAATTATATAACCACCAGATTTTAGCGTGACTTTACGATGTAGTGCTTTTTGAATTTCGTTTTCAACGTCAAACAAATCAAATATAGGTCGCTCACCTGGATAGTATTCGAGTACTTGAGACAGTTGTGGAACAAACTCTTCAGTAAATAACTTTAGCTCTTCATGAGTAAGTTTAGAGTCAACACGAATGCGTTCCATATCTTCGCCTACATAGTCACGTAGGGTTCTAAAGGCAAGCGTTAAATCTTCGTGTAGAATACTGGCCTTACTGGTTTTTTTGCGACGAGCCGTAATTTTTTCCCACAGTTTTCTTAAAAAACCGGCATCGTGTCGTAATTCTGCTTCGCTAGCGCCTTCGGCTGCTGTACGTACAATAAAGCTGCCATTTTCATCGCCATATTCTGCGACTATTTTTTTAAGGCGTGAACGCTCTTCTTCAGTTTCAATGCGCTGACTAACCCCGACATGGGTCGCATCTGGCATAAACACTAAATAGCGAGAAGGAATAGTTATATCAGTGGTGAGTCTTGCACCTTTTGTGCCTAGCGGATCTTTTACCACTTGCACCATAATGTATTGGCCTTGACGAACTAACTCTCTAATGTCTTGTACTTTTTTTATTGGTACGTCGTCTACGCCTTCAACAATAGAGGCACTATTTACAATATCGGATGCATGCAAAAATGCCGCTTTTTCAAGGCCGATATCAACAAAAGCAGCCTGCATACCCGGAAGTACACGGCTTATTTTTCCTAGGTAAATATTGCCTACAATACCTAGATTACCAATTCGCTCTAGCTGTATTTCTTGCAGTACACCGTTTTCTATTAGGGCAACACGGCTTTCGCTCGGTGTGACATTGATCAGTAATTCTGTACTCATGTTACCTTCTTAAGAATGTTTTTAATAATTGTTCGGTTTCATATAAAGGTAAGCCTACAACAGAAAAATAGCTACCCGCAATGTGAGTTACAAAGCGGCCGCCTAAACCTTGGATACCGTAGCCACCGGCTTTATCTTGTGGCTCATCAGAATCCCAGTAGGTATTTATTTCTTCATCAGTTAAAGTTTTAAAGGTGACATCTGTGCTTACAACACAGCTAAGCACATCATTTTGCGTCGCAAATGCTACTGCGGTAAGTACTTGATGTGTGTTACCTGATAAACGTTTTAATGTGTGTATAAAATCGTTTTTATCACGAGGTTTACCCAGTGATTCGTTATCGATAACAACCACGGTATCACTACCAAGTACAGGGCGATCGGTATATCCAAGCTCTACACCGCTTTGGGCTTTCAAGCGAGCTAAACGCTCAACAAGTGCTCTAGGTTGCTCGTTTGGAAGTGGACTTTCATCTGCATCAACACTAAATTGTGTAAATTCGACACCTAATTGGCTTAATAACTCTTTACGACGGGGAGAGGCTGATGCCAAATATACTGCGGTAGTCATTACCTGATCCTAAAATGTCTGCGATATTTACGAAGTAGTAAGAACACCCAAAACCAACTAACCATTCCGGTTGCTACTGGCCATAAATACTGTGGATTAAAGTAAACCCCTAACAAAAAGTGATTTAGCCAAAACTGCATTAAATGATACAGCGTTAAAAACAAACCAATTAATAAGCTTTGTTGCCAAAGCGAAAAGTTACGAATTTTTTGAAAGTTGCTCGCGGTTACAAATATACATATTGAAAATGTAAGCGAGTTCACACCTAGCGGTGAGCCAGATGCTAAATCTATTAATAAACCAACAACCCAAGCAGTACCAATATTTAAACGATGCGGTACTGCCAACGACCAATACATAAGTACAAGTAAAACCCAGTCAGGTCTAAATGGTTCAAACGAAAAAGGGAGCGGCATTAATGCCATTATTAACGCAAAAAAGATGCTTAGCGCAATTAACAATGAATAACGGTTAATCATCGCTGATTTGCTCCTGTTGATTACGCCATAAAATAACCAGCAAACGAATGCGATCTAATTGCGCAATAGGTTCTGCAAAAACTTGTGCAAACGGGCGGCCTTCATCACGGTTTATTTCGGTTACTACAGCCACCGGGTATCCCTCAGGGAATGTGCCACCTAATCCTGATGTAACAAGTACATCGCCAATTCGCACATCTAAGCTGTGCGGAACGTGAGAGAGCTTAACGACGTTAATTTTACCTATGCCCTCAACAACCGTTCGTACATCGTTACGCAGTATACGCACAGGTGTGGCATGCGTAGTGTCGGTCATGAGTAATACGCGTGACGTAGTTGACCCTACTTTAGTTAATTGCCCCACTACACCCATCTCATCAATTACGGCTTGGCTTTCACTAAGTCCATCGGTGGTACCACGATTTATAACAACTTGATGGCTATACGGGTTTGAATGCACAGAAAGTACTTGAGCAATAATTTTACGATTTGATTGTTTTGCAGATGAGCCTAATAAGGCGCGTAGTTTTTGATTTTCTCTGGCTAGAAATTGATACTGCTGAAGTTGCTCGCTTTGTAGCATTTGCTTTTTTTTCAGCGCTTCGTTTTCAGTAAGAAGTTGCTCTCGCGTATGCAGGCTTTTAGCACTTAAGCTAAATAATTCGTAGGGTAAATTAGCAACATAAATTAGTGGGCTAACTAAGGTATTGAGGCTGGTACGAACAACGGTACCACCTTGCGTATATCTGTCTCCAACAATGAGTACGATACTCAAAAGCACTGCGACAAAAAGTCGCAGTTGCAAAGAGACTGTGCGTCCAAACATTAATTTCATTAGTCGTAACTAAAAACGTCACCACCATGAACATCTATCATTTCAAGTGCCTTACCACCACCACGTGCAACACATGTAAGTGGGTCATCGGCTACAACAACCGGGATGCCCGTTTCTTCCATTAATAAACGGTCTAAATCTTTTAGCAATGCGCCACCGCCAGTAAGTACCATGCCGTGCGCAGAAATATCTGATGCAAGCTCTGGTGGTGATTGCTCAAGAGCAACCATTACTGCACTCACAATACCCATCAATGGCTCTTGTAGGGCTTCTAGGATCTCGTGTGAGTTAAGTGTGAACGAACGCGGGACACCTTCTGCAAGGTTACGGCCACGTACTTCAATTTCGATTGGTTCATCAGTTTTAAACGCAGAGCCAATTTGATGCTTAATATTTTCAGCTGTCGCTTCACCAATTAAGCTACCAAAGTTACGGCGTACATAATTAATAATAGCTTCGTCAAACTTATCACCACCAATACGAACAGATGATGAGTAAACAACGCCGTTAAGTGAAATAATAGCAACTTCAGTTGTACCACCACCAATATCAACAACCATAGAGCCTGTTGCTTCTGATACTGGTAAGCCTGCGCCAATAGCTGCTGCCATTGGTTCTTCAATTAAGTAAACTTCACGAGCACCTGCACCCATTGCAGATTCACGTATTGCACGTTTTTCTACTTGAGTAGCACCACACGGTACACAAATTAGTACACGCGGACTTGGACGCATAAAGTTATTGTTATGCACTTGTTTAATGAAGTGTTGTAACATTTTTTCTGTTACAAAAAAGTCAGCAATAACACCGTCTTTCATTGGACGAATCGCTTTTATATTACCCGGTGTACGACCTAACATAAGCTTTGCTTCTGTACCTACAGATGCAACACTTTTAGGTCCACCAGCACGCTCTTGGCGGATAGCAACAACAGAAGGTTCATTTAATACAATGCCTTCGTCTTTTACATAAATTAGGGTATTGGCTGTACCCAAGTCGATCGATAGATCGTTAGAAAAAATACCACGGAGTTTTTTAAACATGAGGCTGGATGACCTTTGAAATACGTTCTTATATTAGCTGCCTCACTTTAACATGCTCAACTATATGAGCAATATAAAGCGCAGCGCCTTTGTGAATTTGTGAAAAAAGGAAGCAAAGCTTCCTTAATTGAGTTTTATCGTTCGCGAACTAAGCGAAAACCAATGTAGTTAGATCTAAAATCAGGCGCTAAAATTAAACGCGTAGATGCACGAGCAAGGCTTGGTGCAAAGTTCCACGCTCCGCCTCTTACTGCTACATCAGACTCACCTGATTCTTTATCGGTCCATTCCCATACATTGCCTACGGTATCGTATAATCCAAATGCATTTGGAGAAAAAGAACCTACTGGTGATGCACGTCTGTTTGACCATTCACTACCACACCAACCACAGTTAGCTAGGTTTTTACCAATTTCGTTACCCCAAGGGTATTCTGTTTCAGTTCCTGCGCGTGCTGCGTATTCCCACTCAACTTCGTTAGGTAAACGAAATTGCTGTCCTGTTTGACCAGATAACCACTCAGCGTAAGCTTTTGCATCGTTATAAGTTAAACATACAGCAGGAAAGTCACTGCCTTGCTCAAAACCAGGATTACGCCAATTTAAATTTGCTTCCCATACTGGTTCGCCATTTAAATAATACGCACACCCTTTATTTTTTTCCGCTTGAGTTTTATAACCTGTATTTGCTACAAACTTTTCGTAGGCACCCACGGTTACTTCTTTACTTTGCATAGCGAAAGAATTTGCTATTACTTTTTCAATTACTGGACGTTCATTAGCTAAACCATTGCCGTTAATATCGCCCATTTTAAATTTGCCTGCAGGAATAACGACAACCGGCGTTTCAACGTTTGCATTTAATACATTAACGTTTTCACTAACCTGGCGTGTTGTTACTTCTGGTTGCTCTCGAGTATAGGTCGGTGCAGCAATCGACTTAGGCTTTTTTACTAAATTTGCATTAATTGTTTGCGCTTTATTCAAATCAACACGTGCTTGATAAGGTTTATAACCAAGTTTACGTATTTCAATGTTATGAATGCCCGGCGGTAAACGTGTAATCAAGCGTGTTGAGCCAAAGCTTACACCATCGATAAACACTTCATCGTCGTATACGTTTGATCGTAATGTCAGCTCTACCGATTGATCCTTCTTCTTATTAAGGATAGAAGGGTAATCTTTTTTCACCGATGCAGGTTTAACTGAATAATCACGTACTGGCTGCTCATTTAAACGAGAAACCGACACTGTGTTGCTATTATCCGCGCTATTACTGAATGTTAACTGACTATCGGTAAATGTATTGTTATACGCTGGTTGATAAGCAGCCGTAAGTGGCGTGCCGTACTCAGAACAATAGCGGTTATCTATGCTTAATAAGCTACATAAACGGCTGCTATTAACTTCGCCGCGCATAGTTACACTTAAGTTAACGTTGTAATTACCTTGACCGCTAAATGCACTGTTAACTACATGGCTACTTAATATTTGTACTTGAGCGCCCGCCAAATTACGTTTTGGCTCAACAATGCGCTCTTCTGTTAGATTTGCAAAAATTTGATCAACAAAGCGTTTAGTTGCTTTTTGTAGACCCATTTGCTGACCGCGTTGCTCACATGCTGCTAGCGTTTCTGTTCGCTTACAGTTAATAGTGTGGTTAACCTCAAGCGTACCTTCACGTGTAAACTCGTTACGTAAACGCTCTACGCGGGCTGTAGTTAACTGCTCTTTTAAACTTTCTAATGTATTTAAAAGCGTATGCTTAGCAACACGAATTTGTTCTATATCTTTACGGTGGGATGCAATTGCCGCCAACTGCATAGAAATGTCATCTTTATTTTGCTTATGATCAATCACCGCTTTTTGATAGCGTGATTGAGCCGCACTAATATTAATAGTGGGATCGTCAATTAAACGACGGTACATTTCGTTCATCGCATCGAGCGCTTGGTTTTTTTCTTTATCTAGCTCTGTAGAACGAGAACGAAGTAGCTCTAATTGATTTTGTAACTGACTTTCTTCTTTAAGATGTTTTTCAAGTATTCTTGTCGAGTTATCGTATTCTGTCTGTTTAACACTAATCTCTGAGTCAATTCCAGTCACTGTAGCTGTGTCTTGTGCAAATGCACTACTAGCTAACAAACTAGCTGAAATTAACAGAGATAAAGGAGTAATTCGCATATATTCCAGTCCCAAAAAGCGGCAATTATTTGGTCGTTATTATTTTTTATAATTAAAGCCTTATGCTATGTACTTGCAGCACAAAACACAAGCTTTGTTCAATTATTATATTAGTTTACAACTATTCGCGTGTTTCACGCCAGTAAATAACCCGATCATTTCCTCTAAAGCGTCCAAATTGTAAAATAGTACGAGGATCAAGCTGTGTTCCATCGCCCTGCCAATCCCACTTTAACCAATCATAAGTATTATATTCTAAGGTAAATTCACCCAAACCATTTGGCTGTGCATAAATACCATTGTTTGCAGGATACACTCCCGCTTCTAGCTGGCCAGATACACCAGTCCCATATTTATAGGTTAATTGTGGGCTGCTAGGTGATATTTGAGTGATTTGGGTATGATCAAATACACTACAGTTATCTTCAGCGTTATTTACAAATCCACTGCCGTTGTAATACTGAGCCTGCATAGGAATAAGTAAAGGGTCGAGATCGGAGCCTGCGTTATTGCCAAGGACTAAACGTCCAAACCTAAACTCTATCGGTAATGCATTTAGTCGTACGCTATTACAACCACCCGAGCATGCTGTTTGTGTATTAGGTTTATCATTTGCATCAATGAGTGTTGCTCCTTCTATGTTAGAAAGCGTTGCCATTAAGCTCACCATAGCGAACGGTCCGTCTGCTTGCCCTACACCTAATCTTTTAAGTGTCGTGTTGAGTTGGCTCATTTGCCATTGACCATCGCTTGTATCTCCCCAGTTGTTATTTCCTAGGTTTACTAAGCGGCTAGTAAAATTAGTTGCAGGTACATAGTTACCTACTTCATTATTTTCGGCATTAACGTCTACACTTGATTTATCAAAGCCCGCTTTATAATTAGCCATTAGCTCACCATTTTGATTTTGTACTTGTACTGTAAAGCCAAGTTCAAAAGGTTGATCAAGGTAAGTTAAATTACTGCCGTATTGCGTGCATTGCGCGGCAGCTTGAACCCCCACTACCTGAAACTGCGAAGGTGCAAAACGACCAACGTTATATAGCTCACCTTTTACATCTCCCGCACCAAAATAATCGGCATCTTGAAGGCCTGCTGTTAAATCAATGATGCCAACTTGGTCGTAATTATATTGCGATATAGATTCACTCAAACTACCTGTGTCACTAAAGGCAACAGTGCTCATCGCTTCAAGCGTACCTTGAATGCCTGGCGTAGGCGCTTTAAGTAATGCCTCTACAAGTGGTTGCTCTGTAATAAAATGCTTGGCAATGATGTTATTTGTAATATTGCTGTAGTTGTCTGGGAAACCATCGTTGTTAGTGTCTTGCCCTGTTTGCCACTGCACCGCATTCATTTTCAAATCAAATACTTCGCCCGTTAGTCTAAATAAACTCCCATCAGCGTCTGCTGCATAACCATCACTTGCAACTTCCATCGCTAATCCGAATGGCTTTACAACATATTCATTTGAACTACCTGTTAGATTTACTGATAAATTAGTTAGTGGGTCTAAAATTAAATTGGTATTTACATTTAAACTCAACTTTCCTGCATCGGGGTAATTTATAACAATCGGGGCTTTAGACTCACTATCAAAGTTAAGTATGAATGATTTAGAGGCTTGCTCTACCGCAAAGGTATTATTGTTATTACTAAGTGAAACTGTATCAGAGCAACTTGCACCAGCACTGCATTTATACGATAAATCTAAGCTTACATCGCCACCAGCGGGAAATGCAGCTTCGCATACGCCCGTAGTGGTATTTGTTTTTACCGCTTGAATAAATAGCGCTTTTGCATTAAATCCAGTATTTGAAGGCTTTGCTGATAACTGAGTTGGAATTGTAGTATTTCCATCAGTATCATTATTAAAAATAAATCCAGCATCAGAAAACGTAACTTTACAGCCACTCAAACCAACATTATTACCACCGATATAACAACGAAGAGGTGCAGAAGGATCCGCAGTGTTATATCCAAATGTAACACTGCCTGTGGTGCGTTTAGCAAATTCGACAACCGCTGATCCTGTAAAATTAATATTCTCCCCCGTAACCCAACTTTGCTGACCACTATTATCTGGAGAAAGGTTTAAACTAGAGGGTTCCGCAAATAATAAATCGCAGGCATCATTAGCGCAGGCTGTTAGTGTCATTTCTTTAGCTTCACACGTTAGACCTTTGTTATCGCTTATTGTTAAACGATAATGATCCAGTGTTTCTGGTGTATAAATACCACAAAAACCAGGGATACTTTCGGGTACTGGTAGAGCGTCAAACGTTGAGCTCCCTTCGGTAATAATTTGAGTAGCCGATGTAATTGATCCCTGATACGTTACATTTTGAGCGATTCTTACCTCACCAGTTGCAACAATATAGCCCGCAATATTTGCATCGGCTGCAATAGCAACCGCACCATCCACATAAATAGCCAAGTACGCGCCAGTTTCTACTACTATATTGGTTTTACCTATATTCAAAAATGAAGTTGATAGAAGTGAGGTTGTGTCTTTTAAAAAAATACGTGTAGGCGCTGTTACTCTGTACTCTGTTTCCAGCATACTTAACTGCAACTCATCGTAATAATAGTCGCCAGCTAAAGAAGTAGGTACGGGTCCTGTTGAGCTACCATCATTTGTAACCGTTGGCACCTGCGCCGCTTGATTCGGTTCTAAAGAGTTATAACCACCAGCAACACACGCCTGACCATTACACAATGGAGGGCTCGTCAGCGCTGTAGAAATTAAACTTGTGGTGGTGACAAACTGCGCATTACCATCGGTTATTTCTACTCCCTGCACCAGCTGCACTTCACCATTGTTATAAGTAGAAATAGCGCCCGGGAATAACGTATCACAATCTAAAATATCACCATTAAATACAAAGGTACTGGTCATGGCGAGTATTGATGCTTCCTCGTTTACGTGACGGCGCTCGTTATCGCCATCACGATCTTCGTCAACAACTAGCCCTAACCTGTCGGTCCTTAGGTTACAGCTGCGTAGCCACCCGCCATCATCTTCTTGGCGTGAGTTTTTACTTGCTACAACTAACGGAGCCACACTAAAATTATTAGTAAAACTAAAGTAATTACAGCCATTGCTCCAACCGTCAACTTCAAAGCCTGTGAAAAAAGTTTCCCACGATACCTCAACGCCATTATCGTCAGAAAATGTGCGGTTACTTCCTGGCTCTACGGCCATATAAGCAACAGTTTCGGTTTTTATAAGCCCAAGTGCTGTTTCAGATGCTTCTAAAGCAATATTAACGCCGCTGGCAGATAGAGAATTACTTTCAACTGCAACTGTTAAAAATGGTATTAATGCTTGCGTTGGTGGATTGCTGTCTATGCTATTGAGTGTTTGTAACGAATGAAAAAAGTTTGGCCTTTGAGTAAACGGTTCAGCAAATGTTAAAGGCTTATAGCCTTTAGGTGTTAGTGGAGCAAAACCAGACTTAGAGCCATACTGTAATTCGAGCAATAGATCAGTATTACCTACTTCCATAATTGTGCCGTCTGGAAATTGATGCACACCATACTCAACAGCTAAATAGTGCGCCCCCATACTAATATGTCCACCATCCTCTCCTGAAGGTTCAAGCGGTAAGGCCTCAAAGCTAGTTGTGGTTATATTACGTATTCTTATTATTGCAGGGTTTCCGCCTTGGTTTGTTGAGAGCATAAAAACAGCAGGAGGCGTTATATATTGCTGTTGAAAATTAACTTTTGTCCAAACAGGCGATGTATATGTATCTTGCAGTTCTATATAACGGCCCTCGATTTTTGGAGGCACTGCATTTGCGTAATTACAAAGTAACACGCAGCTAAAAAATATAATGACCAATGCGTTTTTCATCATGGTAAAGTTTTAGCCTCCACACTGAGCGTTCTTTGTGTTTGCCAATAATCTTTTCTGCAGCTACTCCCTGCAGGGCAATCAATTGCGGCGCACGTTGCACTGCTTTGTAAGTAATATATATTCACAAGCCCGTTGGTTGTACTGCTATCAGGTAAGTCTATATATTCATCGCAACTCACCACTACTTTACAGTTAGCTAAATATGCAGTTTGGAAGGTTAAATCAGTAGTAACTGATGTACAGCTTTGAACTGAGCTATTTGTTGGAAATAGTTGCGTTAAACCACTTTCTAGGCCGCTTTGTGCTGCCATAAAAGCGCGAGCCCCATAATACTCAATCGTATTTTGTTGAGATGCACCAGAAAGCACTTTAACTAATGCTAATCCTAGTGCTAATAAAGCAACAATAATTACTAAAGAAACAATTATTAAGTTCCCTTTTTGTTTACTGGGTAAGGCTTTTCCGTGAGGATTTTTTTTAAGGTACATTAGGAATATGTACCTCATGGTTAAAGTTCATTACTTCAGTATCGTTAAATTGCATTTGCGCATTCACATTAAGCACAGCGTTTCTTTGTAGGGAGAGCGCATCAAGAGTAAAAAATAAATCGCTCGCTAAATTATTGGCAATGTAAATACCTAATAAATCACGTTTAACACCACTGCTTATTTGTAAGCTCACGGCATCTAATTGATTAACAGTAAAACCGTAATTGGTATATCTATATAAATACTGCCCTTCAACGCAAAAACTTACAGGTTCTGAAAGTAAATAAAGGCGTTTACTCGGCGACTCTTGGGTAAATGCTTTGCTAAATTGCCACTCATCAATTTCGCTCGCTGAACTATTAAATGCTGATACTTGCAAGCGCTTATTATTGTTTTCATCGTATATATCAGCACTGCTTAATGGGTAAATAGTTGCCCAATCTCCAGCTTGCGGCTGCGTTAAATTATTAAGTTCAAAATCAACAGCGCTAACATTAAAAGGCGCTACGGTAGGTAGGTAATTTGTATAGTGAGTGGCCGATAAAAACGGCGTAAATTCTAAACACTGCTGAGCACTACAGGCCCCGCTAGTATTATTATCACAAGAAAGCCTTAATGAATTTGGCGTAGCGTGGCGCAATTCTTTACTAAGTCGCGTTATTAAAAAACGGGCCTGGGCTACTGCTTCTTGGCGTTTAACCCCTTGTGAGTAAATACTGACCCCAGCACCAATAAATGAAAATGCACTTACGGCTAAAATACCAATAATAACCATGACAAGTAATAGTTCTATAAGGGTAAATGCATTTTGGTATTTAGCTCTTTGCATTAGTAATTCCCTTTATATGCACTAAATCCGTAAACTTCGCCTAAGGGTGATGTTACTTCAATAGTAATACGCTTAAAGGTTGTGCCATCGTTGATGGTCAATTCGTTAAAGTCGCTATCGTACTCAACAGTAACAACTAAATTAAAGTCGCTGTACTCGCTTAACACCTCACCTAAGCTATTAGTGATAGGCTGGTTAGACAGTGCAATATAGTCATCTACATCGTTATAACTGGTTCGGGTTTCTAGGCCTGCCCCTAAGTTATCGACGCCTAAATTGCCCTCTGCGGTACAAGGCTCAGCACCCAAGGTTGTTTCGCCGCAACGTCTAAAAGGTGCGCTTCTATCGCTGTGCTCATCAAACGATTTACTTTGAATTTCGTTCATTAGTGATTGACCAAATTCAGAGGCTCTTAAAGCAATAATTGGCTCTGCACTTTTTTTTGCTTGCGGGGCAATTAAAGCGGTAATAATGCTTAATGCAATAGCAAACATCACTATGCCAATAATAAGCTCAATTAGAGTAAAACCTTTTACTTTAAGGGCACGCATATATAAGCCCTTCACCACTTATGCATACGCCAGCTAATCCAACATCTATTCGACACTGCGAAGTGCAGGTTTGATTTGATTTACCTAAAGGATCAAAACTAATTTGGGTAAATATATTTGCGTTACTATCTAAAGCGCTAAATGTTATATCACTTCTTTGCGTGTTTATTTGTACCACTAAATGATCGGTGTTGTTGGTATCAGCGCCACCGATACATGTATCAGGTGTGGGGGGAGCAATAAGTGTGGAGGTTATATAAAGAGTATGGCAACTTGTTGTCGCTGTATTTTGCATTGCACGTAACTGCACTGTTCTAAGTGCATTTAAAGTACGGTCTCGATATGAGTATGCATCTTCTGTTGAGCTGCCCAGAAATTTGGGAACTGCCGTTACCGACAGTATTCCCAATATCACTAGAGTAATAATTAACTCAATGAGTGTGAAGCCACGCAATCGTTGCTTACTACTGCTTATCATTTAATATTAATTAACATTCATCAGTAAAAATATTAATTGTAGGAGCCGTTACTACAACAGGCCCTGTAGTTGCAGTTGCTTGTATGTATTCAATTCTGCACTCATCATCAGCAATGTAACTATTAGGGTATATAATAACTGTTCCTGTTGTTGTCGCATCAATATTAAAGTCATCTGTGTCTGGTGCTGTAGATGGAGCAAAGCTAACATCTAAAAATGCTTCAAATGCAGCAAGTGTTGCTGCTGGGTAACCATAAACAGTAGGTACTGGTACACCAGTATCTACAGTAACTGTAGCCGTTGCCTTTTTGTGATCACTAGCAATAATAGACTTGCCGTTTACGATATTCATACCGCTGCGAATAGAGCCTTGTAAGCCTTCGAGTGTTGAAGCATTTGCATCACCTTGCAAGTTTAAAAAACGAGGGGCTGCGGTAACGGCTAAAATGCCTAAAATAACAATTACGATGATCAATTCAACAAGTGTAAAACCTGCTTGTTTATTCATTGGTAAACTTTTTAACGATTGCGTTTTCATAAATAAGCCTCTTTTTAATTACTTAGTTTTAAATATTTTTACTTTGCCTGTTTTAGCAAAGTATGAAAAACCTGTTAAACCTGATATTTCACCCGTATTGGTTGGTATACTTTTAATATCAATGGTATGAGTTAAATAATAGACGCATTGCGTACTTTCTGCATTGTACCTAACTAAAAAACTTACACTTTTTATTATCGATATTTCACTACTTAAGGTACTGCTTGGTGCATCTTGTAAAATTACATTTAATACTTGGCGGCATTTATGAGCATTTATAGACTCTGCGCGAGTATCTTTTTTTTCTGTTTCATCACCCGTTGGTGTACCTAACGATCCATCAACAGCAACTATCACTCCTCCATAATTAACGAATGTTATATTTGTCTTACTATTTGGTCTCCCTTCTAACTCCCATTGACCTCTAACCATGCCAATAGCCGATGAAAAACTACCCGCAATAGCATCTGCGCTTGCATTATGCGCTTGATTTTTAATACCTATATATTGAGGTATAGCAAAACTCAAAATTACTGCCAGTAAAATAACAACAATAACTAACTCAAATAATGAGAAACCTTTTGAGTAAGCTATTGTTGTGTTCACCTTAATTCCCTTTAATTGCCGACATCATGTTCCACATAGGCATAAAAATACCCAATGCTAAAATCAGCACCATAATGGCAACAAACACAGTTAAAATAGGTTCTATTTTTGCAGTTAAGCTTCGTAAGTCATAATCAACTTCACGCTCATAATAATCAGCTGCTTCTTGAAGTAACTCATCAACCCGACCGGTTTCTTCACCTACGGCGACCATCTGTAATACAAGCTGAGAAAACAGCTCAGAACTTTTTGAGGCTCTAAGTAAGCTATCGCCTTTTTCTATATCTTGGCGCATAGTAATAATCGCTTTTTCCATATAGCTATTATCTACGGCATGCGCTGTTAGCGATAACCCCGTGGTCATAGGTACGCCAGAGCGCAATACCATAGCTAGACTTTGGCTGTAGCGCGCAAGCAATGTGCGTTTTAAAATATCGCCAATAAATGGAATTTTTAATTTATATTGATCCCACTTGAAGCGCCCGGCATCTGTATTTAAATAACGCTTCCACGCAAATACCGCTCCAATACCCATTACCAACAATAACCACCAGTAATTAACAAAAAAGCTGCTAGTACCAATTAATATTTGAGTCATTAACGGCAATTCGGCATCGAATTTGGCAAACATGCTAGCAAAGGTAGGAATTACAAAAATATTTAAAATAACCATAGCTGCTACAAGAGCCAAAATAACAAAAGTAGGGTAGCGCATAGCTGCTTTTATTCGTTTGCGAGTTTCCTGTTCTTTTTCAAAGTAAATAGCGAGTTGATAAAATGCATCTTCTAATCGGCCAGAACCTTCACCAACCATTACCATTGACACGGTTAAGCGGCTAAATACCTCGTTATGAATTGCCATTGCACTGGATAAGTCCCGGCCTTGCTCAAGTTGCCTGGTAACTTCCATCAATACATTTTTAAATTCTTTATTTTGTGTTGTATCTGCCAATCCAATCATTGCTCGTATAATTGGAATACCCGCTTTTAGTAGCGAATACATTTGCCTAGAAAACATAATCATGTCGTCTAGCGTTATTTTTTCGACAAATAAATTATCAAAAATTTTAATATTATTTTTTGTTTCAACTAAAGAAATTGATATTGGTATAAATTGACGCTTCATTAAACTATCAGCTACGCCAGCTTGGTTACTCGCTTCTAATTGGCCTTTTACCAATACACCTTTGCTGTCTTTCGCTTTATAGCTATATAGTTGCATCAATATCCCCTACTATTTCTGGGATATATTCAGCCACTTTAAATACTTCATCTAAAGAGGTAATACCTTTCTTAGCGTAATTTAATGCCATTGCTGAGAGTGGCGAAAAGTTTGCGCTATTTTTAGCGGCTTTCGCAAAACCTTGTGTGTCGTTCACTCGTAAGGCATCCATCATTGCATCATCCATTTCGAGCAACTCAAAAATACCTACACGTCCTTTATAACCAGTGTGATTACATGCTGTGCAACCTTGCCCTTTAGAAAATTGAGCATCTGTAATCTCTTCGCCTAAATATTTTAACCAACTTATTTCTTGGCGATCTGGCAAGTACGGTACTCTACAGTCATTACATACTCGCCTTACTAATCGCTGAGCAATAATCGCTCGCAGTGAACTTGCCACTAAGTAAGCCGGTGCACCCATATCGATTAAGCGCATAGCGCTGGTAATTGCATCATTGGTATGTAACGTTGATAATAATAGGTGGCCTGTTAAAGCGGCCCTTAATCCAATATCTACGGTTTCTTGGTCACGCATTTCGCCAACCATTATAATGTCAGGATCTTGCCTTAGAGCTGTCCGTAAAATACTGGCAAAACTTAGCCCTATTTTATTATTTATTTGTACCTGGTTAATACGTCCAATACGATACTCAACCGGATCCTCTACGGTAATAATTTTACTTTCTTGTTGGTTTAACTCACTCAATGCACCATAAAGTGTGGTTGTTTTACCCGAGCCTGTTGGCCCAGTAACTAAAACCATGCCATGTGGACGTTTTATAATGCTGCGCACACGTTTTAATATGTGTGCCGGCATACCCGTTTCATCTAACGATAATAATCCTGCAGATTGATCAAGCAAACGCATTACAACTGATTCACCATGCTGAACCGGCATGGTAGATAGGCGCACATCAATACTATGGCTGCGCACTTTTATATTAAACCGGCCATCTTGAGGGAGGCGTTTTTCAGATATATCTAATCCTGACATAAGCTTTAAACGTAGCACTAGTGCCGATGCTATTTTTACTTGGTTAAGAGTGTGCTCTTGTAATATTCCATCTACACGTTGACGAATGCGAAGCAAACCTTCATCTGGCTCAATGTGAATATCAGATGCGCGAACTTGCACAGCGTCCTCAAATATTGATTGCAGTAACTTTACAACGGTTGCATCGGATGTCTCATCACCTAAAGAGTTTAAATCAAATTCTTCTACGTCTTGATATTCTTCATGGAGTTGTGCTGCAAAGTTGGTAATTTCATCTGTGCGGCGATATACGTTGTCAAACGCAGCCATGATTTGGCTTTCTTGTACAACAGCTAAATCTATTCGTTTAGGAGCAAGCATAGTAGCAAGTTGATCAAGGCCCCTTAAATCAGCAGGATCGCTCATCCCGACCAAAACAGAGTCACCATTGTCTTCGATTACTAGTGCTCTGTAACGACGCGCATATACCTCAGATAAAAGCTTAGATACATCGTGTGATATTTTTCGCTGTGATATATCTAAAAAAGGTACCTGTAATTGCTGCGCTAAAAAGCGTAATAATTGTGGCTCACTAATAAACTCAAGTGTAATAAGTGTCGAACCTAATTTACGGCCCGTTGCAGCTTGAACATTTAATGCTTCACTTAGTTGCGCTTCGGTGATCATGTGTTCGTGGACAAGTAAATCGCCTAAGCGCATTTTTAAACTAGGTCTCATACGGCCTCCTTTAGTGCAACTAAACGCTGTAATGCATGCTGGGTCATAGCGGTATTTAACCCACCTAAATCTAGAGCTACTTTATAAAGCTGTTTAGCATCGAGGTACTCTCCTAGTGCATCTTTTGAGGTTGCAAGTGCAAGCCACCACTTGGCTTGACTAGGCTGGAGCTGTGTAAGATGTTTAAAGCTTTCAAGTGCTTTGTGGTGCTTACTCGCACTTTGCGCAGCAGTACCTTGCAGCACCCAAAAATCAAGATTCGCCTGGGATTCAAATTCATCACTTAAAAGCAGTAATACTCCTTCATACTGTTGTTGCATAATGAGTATTTTGCTTAGCATTACACGCCATTCAAGTACGTTAGGGTTTTGGCGAATACCTGATTGCAAAACCTGCTGTGCAGAATTTATATCTTGTTGTTTAAAGTAAGTTGCAGCCAGTAAATTTCGAGCCTCAACATGTAAAGGCGATTGCGCTAAAATAATGTTTAAATCACTAATAGCTTCGTTGTATAAGCCAAACTGTATTGCCTGTTTAGCTGCTGCTAATTGCTCGACCAATAAAGCCTGTGGTGACTTAGTTTCTGCCGCGCTTTTGATCATAGTATTTTGTGGCTTAGTTTTAGTCACTGAAGTAGTTTTTGGCTTGCTGACAATAACTTTGCTAGCCACTAACATATTATCTTTAGCTAGTGCAGGGCTTTGTTTAACCTCGGCAATTACAACCGGCTCAGCCGTTGGTTGAGAAACCAGTGATGTTGCTTCACTCAACTTGGATTCAGCTAAATCATTCACTTCCGGTTTCATTTGCTCAACTTGCACAGCCTTCTTCACAACTTCTTGCTCAACTAAAGGCTCTACAGTGCTTTTTTCATCTTGAGAATCAGATAAATTAGAGCTCAAAACCGCGACCATTTTTTGCTGTGGTAGCACAGACTCACGTTGAGTTTCTTTTTTGTCGGCGGTCGGTAAATACAGGTATGCTAAAAAAATGACACTTAGCATAATAAGTAAAATTGCGGCTTTAAATACAATGTTTTTTACATCATATATTGGCTTTACGCTTATACCTTCTTGAATATTCACTTGTTTAGCTTCACGTTGCTCAATATTTTTAAGCATATTATTTATAACGCTCATAACCACTGCCTCCATACCCATATGGCAGCAATAGCTAAAACACTAAACATTAACGCGCTGTAGCTCCAATATTGACCGGTTCGATATTTTGCGCAGTCTTCGGTATCTTTTATGGCAAGCTGAATATGGCGATTTGTTATTGTATTTAACCCTTCACCGTAAGCTTGTAATAGTGCTTTGTGGCATAAAATATTAACTAATCTAGGAATTCCACGGCTTGCTCTGGCAATCTTAAGCCCCATACTATTATTAAATAAAGGAGGTCTATTAAATCCTGCAACTTGTAAGCGATGATTAATATAATAAACAACCTCAGCGCCAGTCATCGCCCGTAATTTATAAGAAAAACTAATACGTTGGCGCAGCTGCCTTACTTTATTGTTTGCCAGTTTTTCATCAAGTTCAGGTTGCCCAAATAACACAACTTGAATCAGCTTTTCGCTTTCAGTTTCTAAGTTTGTAAATAATCTCAGCGCCTCTAGTGTCTCCCAACTCAAGCATTGCGCCTCATCTATCAAAAGCACTACGCGCTCATTATCTTCTTGTAAGTCGAGTAAGTGATGATTTATAAGCTGCCCTAGTGCTTGTTGGTCCAATGCTTTATCTACATCCATACCCAGCTCAATTGCAATCGCCCATCTAAGCTCTTCAGGGCTTAAATAAGAGTTAGGTAAATAAGCCACAATGTAATCTGGCTCAAGTTGGTTTAATAGCTTCCTACAAAGCAACGTTTTACCTGTCCCAACTTCACCGGTGACTTTAATAAACCCCTCACCCATTTCAATGGCTGTTGTTAGCACTTGCATCGCTTCGTGGTGCGGCTCAAGTGCACAAAAAAATTGTGTGTTAGGGGTTAACGTGAAAGGCATTTCACTTAAATTAAAAAAGCTTAAATACATAGTTAGTTTTCATACCATGTTTTTAAAAGCTGACGGCTTTCACCTTGTTGTTTTTTCCAAGTATCGGGCATAACAACGGTTGGTTTGATTAAAATAATTAGTTCTTTTTTCTCTTGGCGTTTACGAATACTTTTGAATAAGTTGCCAAATATGGGGATATCACCCAGCACGGGTGTTTTTGATTCTTCATCCTGTGTTGACGTTTGCATCAAACCACCAATAACCACTATTTCGCCACTTTGAGCGCGAATAACGGTATCTGATTCTCGAATGTTGCTCTGCGCTAGAGGTAATTCAAAACGTTGATCGTCTAAAGTAATTACCTTTAGCTGCTCTTCTGTTTCAGTTACTGAAGGGTGAACATGCAAAATAACTGAGCCGTACTTGTCAATTTGCGGCGTTACATCAAGCGCAATACCAGAAAAGAACGGTGTTAAATCAATCTCAGGCGAGGTAGTTGTAGCAGTACCAGTTACCGTCGTACTTGATACATTAGTAACAAAGTATTCGTCTTGCCCTACTTTTATAACTGCTTTTTGGTTGTTTGTAGCCGTAACGCGAGGGTTAGATAACATTTGCACATCACCTTGGGTTTCTAGCAAGTTAATAACCCCGTTAAAGTCACCCTTTTGAATTGTCAGCGATGACGCTCCGCCAATGGCAGCCGAAATACTATTACTAATTGTAGAACCCGCTGTTGTAGCAAACGAAATACCGCCTTCTAAACCACTGGCTATGCGCTCCCAGTTGACCCCTTGTTGGTACTCATCTTTTAAGGTTACTTCTATTATTTTTGCTTCTAAAATAACTTGGCGTTGCAGGTTTTCTTGGCTTTGACGTAAAAACTCTTTTAGCTGACTAATTTCGCTTGGTAATGCATTTACGGTTACCAAACTAGCTTGTGGGCTTGCAACAACATAGCGCCCATCGCTTGCGCCAATTAAAGACTTAAGGGCAACTTCTAATTCCTTCCAAAAATCGTTTTTATTAATTGTTTGGATTCGAGAACCATTCAAATCTAAGCTTTGATTATCGCCGCCAAATTCACTATTTTGCTGGTTACTATTACCTGAACTCGAACCACTAGAACCACTGCCACTTTGTGCAAATTGACTCACCCCACCAGCAACAACACTCACTGTAGACTGACCATGGCGTTGCATCATTAAATAATTTACAGGTATTGTTTCTGTGCGCATTTTGGCTGGTAGTACTTGTACAATTCGTCCTTCATTAACAATATCTAAAGGATACATACGCTTAATAACATTAATGACTTCATTAAACGTAACGCTTTTAAGATTTAAATTAATTGTGCCATTTACCTCAGGATGCACAGCAACACTAAAAGGGGTATCGTCTGTTAAGCCTGCAAAAAAAGCGCCTATTTCGACATCATTTGCTGCGACATCAAAACGCTTTATAGATAAATCATCACTTATAGTTTGCTCATTATTTATAGATGACAATAAGCTTTGTGTAAGTTCGCTTGGCATTTGTAAAGGCACAATTACTTTAGGCTCTGTAGGTCTTTCAGATAACTCTTGCTCTATATGATTTTTAACCTCTTTACCTGGTTTAAAGCTATGGCACGCAGTTAAAAATGTAGGTAACAATAGAAGAACAAGCCACGGATGAGATAAATTATTTTTTAATTTCATAGTCATATAATTCTAATTTTATTTGTTTATCATCATTTGCTAACACAACCTGTTTTGAGTTAATGCTTAGCACCCGAAAATCATCTACAGCATCACCAACTCGATAAATATGGCCTGAAATAATGGCCTTAAATGCTGTACTGTTTTTAATAATAGATTGCAATTTAAGTTCTGTACTTTGCTTAACTGGGCTATTGTTACTCACAAACATATTTGGCTGAGTCGGATCGCGAAGTTGCGCAAGCGCACTCGGCGCAATAATGTAAAAAGCCAAAGTACAAATACTATAACGCGATAAATTTTTCATTAGCGCTCACTGTAGCAATTTGTAAAGTTAATTCAGCCTGAGGGTACTCTAGTACCTGATAACTAAACTCTTGTATTAATAACTTATCTTGATTATTTTTTAATGCGGCTAAATATTTTTGTAAGCTAAAGTAGCTACCTTGCAAAGTAACTACCATCTGATGCTCAAAAAATAATGTTTGCGTATCATGTTCACCTAGTTTTTCTACATCGATAGCCCGTGCTGGTTTTACATTAAAGCTACTCACTTTTACGTCGCTACTATCTACGAGCAAATCTTTTAAAACGGCAGGTACATTTTTAGCAGCTACAAAGCCTTGGCTAAAACTATTAAGTTGATTATTTATTTCGGCTAATTCATCTCTGGTTTGTGCAATTTGACCGCGTAAAACCTTAGTGTAGTCGTAGTTTAGTGCTTGGTTTAACATGGAGAGTTGCGCATTTATCTGCTGTAACTCTTGCAGCGTTGTATTGTGCTTTGAACGTATGTTGGCAACTTCATCTTGCTGTGGAAAAATAACGAACCAGAGACCGAGGTAAATCACTATAAACAAACCAACAAATAAGGTGGAATACTTCTCACGTTTTTGCAGCGATGCAAACTGAGCTTGGTATTTGACCCATAATGGCCAACCTTTATTTTTATTATTCTGGCTACTTGTTGTTTGGCTCATGGTTTATCGCCCTCATCACTAAGGTCTGTCGCTACATTAAATTCACTCACACCTGCTTGCGTAGATAACTCTAAAACTGAAAACTCTTTATCAATAAAAAATGGCGACTGTTTTAAATTATCAAACCAAATTGGTAAGAATTTTGATTGCGATGTTTGACCTTGAAGCGTCACACTTTGCCCTACAAACTTAATGTGGGTCAGCCAAATATTAGGTTCATGATACTTCGCTAAATCGTGCATTACCTGTGCGTAGTCGGTTGCAGACTGATCTGAACTTTGCTCTAAATAGCTAAATATTTGCTGCTTGTGCAAAACCTCTTGCTGAAGTGTTTTTAGCTCATTAATAAAGAGTGTTTTATTTTGTTTCTCTGCTAACTGCTGTTTTACAACTTCTAACTGAGCTTTTCCTTGTTTGAGGTATTGCCTATTTTGTTCTAAATCAAGCTCACTAGAATATGTTTTATAACTGTAAAAAGCCCACGTGATTGCAATAATTAATAGCGCACCTAACCACAACGTAATCATTCCCGATAAAGGGACTGGGTCTCGCCGTACGCGTAAGGTTTTTTGATAAAAGTTAATCCGGGTTTTCATAACACAGACTCAGGATCTGTTAATTGATAGGCTGCCCCAAGCGCATAATAAAAATTTGGCTCTAATTGCTGCGCTAATTCTAAGTTAGGCTCAAAATCTACAACTTTTACTTGTAAAAACTCTGCAAGCCCGGCTCTAAGAGTTAATGAAGATAAATCATCGCACTGTAACTGAATGCTGCGAATTGGTGGTTGCTTGAGCTGGCTTTCAAAAAAGTCCATAGAACGCTGAATTTCTAATCCTAACGCTTCTACCAATTCTTGATTTTGATCTTTATCTGAAATACCTAAAAAACCATTTAATCGCCTAGCTAATACTAATTGCCCATCACGAATAATTAAGATTCGAGGTTCATGATTAGCATGTTGCACAATCAGCATATGCGCCTCTTTGTATGAGCCAAACAAGGTAACTAAAACCATTTCTTCAGAGGTCATTGCACGCAAAACAGGTTTAGTTTGTTCAAAACTGTCTATAAACGGAAGTAGTTGCAGCTTATTCGTAATAAACACATTCATTTTGCTGCTTTGCATCGGTAATGTTATTGGATAATCGATAAAATCAGCCACAATATTTTCAGAAGCTATATCAACTAAGTCTTTTGTAGTCCAAGGGAGTGACTGAATGATTTCTTCATCACTAAGGTTTGGTTTATCCATTTGCACTATTTGATAAAAGTAGTGCGGTATGACTAAATTAACTGCACAAATATCAGTAGAAACCTCATTTGTACAAGCAACAATTGCAGCGGTATAATCGGTTTGCTCAGACACATTTACACTGTGAGAACTGTGAACCATCCATTGGTCGCGTTGTTTTTTTAAACATACTGCGTTAACAGTATCTGCGTAAGTTGCAACACCAATAGCTGTATTTGGATCTAAACTACGATTTAACCATGAAAACAGCTTTTCTTTCATATAGCTACTATTGTTAATTGTGTATGAAATAAGTGTCGTACATTTTAACTACTTTGCCAAATTGAAAACCAAAAAAATGCATGAAACATTCAAAATAGATGAAAATAACTATATTCAACAAATACATAGCTCGTTTCTAAAAAAGAGAAAAATTTATTTAGGTATAAAACGTGATGATTTGCTCCATCCGCTAATAAGTGGCAATAAATGGCGTAAATTAAAATATAATTTAGCGTACATGCAAAAGATAAATAAAACAGAACTTCTGACTTTTGGTGGTGCGTTTTCAAACCATATTCACGCCTGTGCAGCTGCCGGAAAAGAATTTAATATAAAAACTCGCGCGATTATTCGCGGACCTGAACAGGATAACAACAACCCAACAATCCAATTTGCAAAACATTGTGGTATGAACCTACATGTAGTTAATCGTATAGAGTATCGAAAACGCCACGACACCGATTACCTTAATGCTCTGCAAGAGCGCTTCCCCAATGCTTATATAATTCCTGAAGGCGGTACAAATGAGCATGCCTTATTAGGTTGTAAAGAGTTAGTACAAAGCTTACCTGAGCATAACTACTTAGTTTGCCCCACTGGCAGTGGCGGCACGCTTGCTGGATTAATCGAAGGTAGCGCTCCGACAACAAAGGTAATAGGCATTGCGGTATTAAAACAAGCTAATTATTTAAATGAAGAAATAAAAAAGCTGAGCGCTAAAGCTAATAATCAAAACAACTGGCAGTTACTCACAGAGTTTCATGGTGGTGGCTATGGTAAGTTTTCTCCTGAGTTATGGCAGTTTTGCCAAGATATGGGCCGCACTTATAATTTACCGCTTGAGCCTATTTATAGCGGAAAAATGATGTATGCATTGTGGCAACTTATCGAGCAAGATTATTTCCCATCTGGGAGTAAAATAATTGCTGTTCATACTGGTGGGCTTCAGGGTTTAGATGGGCTCAAATATAGAGGGTTAATCTAAATGCTAATGAAATACTGTTTTAGTAAATTCTTGCAAAGGCTCTGAAAAATAAAACCCTTGCGCGCCCACTATCCCTAGTTTTTCGAGCATAAATAGCTCTTTTTGTGTTTCTACGCCAACAGCATAAACTGGTAAATTTAGTAGTTTAGCTGCCTCTACTATCTTTTTAATTTGTATTTGATTGTGATTTTTCTCATGGACTAAGCGAACAAGTTCATACGATAGTTTAAGAGCGCATACTTCATTGTGATTGATCAAAGCCGTAATTTTCTCACTATTTTGTACATTATCGATAATTACTTGAGAGCGATTTTTTTTGATTATATTTAATGCATTCGTTATTTTTTTTCTTTGTGTAAAAAAATCTTCTTCACGTATCTCAAATTGTAACTTGGCGTTGAATTTTAATTGTGTCAGTTGGCCGGACAACCAATGCCAAAATTCATCATTAAACCAGCTATTGGGATGCAAATTTACACTTACGGTTAAAGCCGATGACTCACTTTGTATTAATCTTTTAACTTGGTTTATCACTGCCTTATCTAATATTAAGGTATCTTGATCACTATAAATTTGATTAATAAAATATCGAGCGGCAAGCAAACCATGTTTGCTGTGGCGAACTCTAATTAGGACTTCGTGCTGTAAAATATCACCACTTGAGAGTTCAAATAATGGCTGAAAAAACAATATGAATTTATTCTTTTCAATATTTTCGATTACTTGTTCACTAGATAGCGCTCTTTCTTGACTATGATGCAGTGGTAAACGATGGCAATGCTGCAGTAAACTACTTTGCGACAATGTAAGTGCTGACCTTGCAAATTGATTTACCATTATTTCGTCTGCACCTAATTTATAATCGCATGCGCCTATTTTAATATTTTTACGAGTAATACCTTTTTGATTATTTTGACATAATACAAATACACACTTATGTAATCGTGCAACGTAGCAATCTAATTCAGTAACAGGGACGCCTCGCAAAGTAATCGCTAGGTAATTAGAGTCAACGACGTTTACCGATCGCCCTCTAAGTTCAGAAAATGTTTTAGCCACTAATACGTTAAAGCTCGCTTGTATATCTATATTTTGATCAAAGTTACAACTGCAGCTAACAAGTAAAAATAAGTGATGGGTTGCTGGGTTCACTCCATATAAAGAGCTCAGTTCGCAGTTTTTCACTTGCTTAATAAACATTGTTTTTTGCTGCTTTTGTTTAGCCTTTTTGGTGGAGACAGTTGGTGTGTTTATAGTTTCTCGACTTATTTTAAGTAAGCTCCACCAGCGAAAAGACCAACCTGCAGTCCCTATAATAATTAAGTTTAGCAATAAAAATAAGTAACTTTGCATCACCCAGGCCGGATAATGATACAAGCTCAAACTGAGTGTTTTATAGCTAAATACTTCGCGCTCAACACTCACTAAATGCATAAAGTGTGAAGAGGAAGGCTGCGCTTCAAGCATAAACCCTTCACTTTTAGCCAACGCGAGCAACACCTCGTTATTTATCAAAGGTGCTAAATTTAATTCATGTACTTGTTTGACCAATTGCTGCCCTGACGCATGTATCTTTTGATGTAATGCATCGTTTAATAAAAAATTAAAACTCAGAAGTACACACGCTATAAAAGTGAAATAAATCCCTTTGAATTGCTTTAAAAACCAGAGTTTGCTTTGTTGCATGGCGTACTCACTCGTTAAATTATTAACTAAAGTGTTGTTCAAGATCTGCATAAGTACAAGGCTCAAACTAAGTTTAAACATTTATAAGGAGTTCTTAAAAAAAAGCCTCGCATAAACGAGACCTTATAAAGCGATAGGTTTAATTTGCAATGTGTATAGAGTCAATACTTCTGCTTTATCGTGCTCTGGCAGTATTGCTTGGCCATCTGCTTGGAAAACTCGTCCACTGCCTCCCTTTCTAATGAGTTCAAACCTGTTTTACTAGGGCAACAAAGCCCTATACCCTTTACAGTACAAAAAATCGGCCTATCAACTAATATCAAATACTCAAGCATAGTCTCTAAAATCGTATCTTCCGTTATGTCCTCCTTTAGTAAAGCAAGCTCTCTAGCTGGAAATTTTGTTACGCGAAGCGTAGCTTTAACTGCAATACCTACGTCTGAAAGTAGCGCCTATAATTGTAATTTTGTTCAACCCTCTTTGAGACACTCTATTACACAGGCCCATAGCCCGAGGCTTTAATAGTGCTTAATACATTACGGGAAGTCCTACTATCTGGGTTATTATGTATAACAATTACTGCTAGCTCTTCTTACTTAAACCAATGGCGCGTTCTATTTGCGAACCAAACTAAGCTCAGCATCACAGGTACTTCAACTAACACACCGACTACGGTTGCAAGTGCAGCTCCTGAGTGTAATCCAAACAATGAAATAGCAACGGCAACCGCTAATTCAAAAAAGTTCGATGTTGCGATCATGCACGCTGGCGCAGCTATGTTGTGCTCAAGTTTCATTTTTTTTGCAGTAAAATAGGCAATAGCAAAAATACCGTAAGTTTGAATAAGCAGCGGAATAGCTATAAGTACAATCGCTTCAGGTTTAGCTAAAATAGTTTGTGACTGAAAACCAAATAACAAAGTAACGGTCGCTAACAAGCCCACGATAGAATACGGCTTCATAATGCCTAAAAACCGATTGAGACGAGAATGATCCCCAGTGTTATCTAGTTTTTTACGCGTCAACGCACCTAAAATTAACGGTACAAGTACATATAACACCACCGATAAAAATAGCGTATCCCATGGAATTGTTATATCGGTTACACCCAGTAATAAACCAGCGATAGGTGCAAACGCAAAAATCATAATTATATCGTTAATAGATACCTGTACTAGCGTATAATTAGCATCGCCTTTAGTAAGTTCGCTCCATACAAACACCATTGCAGTACATGGAGCTACACCGAGTAAAATCATACCTGCAATATATTCAGTTGCCGTTTTTGGATCGACCCAGTCTGCAAATATGCCCTTAAAAAATAGCCAACCTAACAGCGCCATAGTAAATGGTTTGATAAGCCAATTAAGTACAACCGTCAATAACAATCCTTTTGGCTTTTTACCAACGTCTTTAATAGATGAAAAATCGATTTTCACCATCATTGGGTAAATCATTAACCAAATAAGTACAGCGATAACCAGGTTAACGTGAGCATACTCCAAACCTGCAACAACGTTAAAAAACTCGGGCACTACTGAGCCACTAGCAACACCAGCAGCAATAGCCAATGCTACCCAAACCGATAAATATCGTTCAAACAACCCCATTACATCCTCCTAAATAGAACGTTGATTGACTCGCTCACTAAGCTTATCAGCCGATTCAACACGTTCTGAGTAGCGATCTACAAAGTAATCTTTTTGATCCCGCAGTAATAAAGTAAACTTCATCAACTCCTCCATAACATCAACAATCCGATTATAAAGTGGAGAGGGTTTCATACGCCCATTTTCTTCAAATTCCAAATGAGCCTGTGGCACCGACGACTGATTAGGTATTGTTACCATACGCATCCAACGCCCTAGTACTCGCAGTTGATTCACCACATTGAATGATTGTGAGCCACCACAAACTTGCAGCACAGCTAATGTTTTACCTTGCGTTGGCCTTACACCACCTAAACTAAGAGGTATCCAGTCAATTTGGTTTTTGAATATACTCGTCATTGCGCCGTGACGTTCTGGCGAGCACCATACTTGCCCTTCTGACCAAAGCATTAAATCTCGAAGCTCTTGTACTTTAGGGTGTGATTCATCTTCGCTATCGGTTTGAGGTAAACCTTCAGGGTTGAAAATTTTAACCTCTGCACCAAAATGTGTTAATAAACGCGCACTTTCCTCTACTACCAATTTGCTATAAGAGCGCGCTCTTAATGAGCCATATAACAATAAAATTTTAGGTTTATGCTCAGAAAAGCTGACGTTAAAATTTGTAGTGTGTGGAACAAAACTGTGTGCTTTATTTGTATTTGGTAACCCATTAACTTCTAACATTTATAACTCAACCTTTGTTGAAATGAATATATGAAAAATCGAATATATGGAATTTCACATATAAATTATTAGGAGTCAAATTCTATTTTATAAATTTTTCTTTTAAGTTAAAAAAACTAGGCTCGAGCCAATAGGAAATATTACGGTAGGTATTTGATATAGGTAATCATTAAATCACTTTAATGACTCAAGTATTTATTTAAATAGTGGATTATAGTTTTACGTAGATTTTGCGTTTAATAAGCTTTGCAAGATGGGTATTCATGCCAATAGATAAATTAAAAAATGAAAATTATTACTTCTACTATTTCATTGTACGTTTTAGTGCGCACAAAAAACCCAGCAATTACGCTGGGTTTGTAAGTTGCTTCTTTATAAAAGCATTTAACTTAACACTTTAAAAGTTCCAGAACTAAAACGGGATATCGTCGTCAAAATCAATGGTTGGTTCCATTGGGTTTGATGCGCCGCCTTGTGGAGCATTTTGTGGTTTAGGAGCGAAACCACCTTGCTGCTGCGGTGCACTATTTTGTTGTGGTGCAAAGCCGCCTTGCGGTTGTTGGTATTGATTATTTTGTTGTGGCGCAGGCGCTGACTGAGGTTGCGCTGCAGGTGCTGCTTGCTGTTGTGGAGCGTAACCACCTTGTTGCTGGTTATTTTGGCCTTGATTATTTTGACCGTAACCGCCGCTTTGTTGAGCACTTTGCGCTTGATTACCTTGGTAACCACCACCTTGTTGTCCACCTTGCGGCTGATTACCTTGGTAACCACCACTTTGCTGATCGCCACCACGTGCGCCCAACATTTGCATTTGACCAGTAAAGCCATCTACAACTATTTCTGTAGTGTATTTTTCTTGGCCTTGTTGATCGGTCCACTTACGTGTTTGAAGCTTACCTTCAACATAAATTTGTGAACCTTTACGACAATATTCACCAACAATTTCAGCTAATTTGCCAAAGAACACAACACGATGCCACTCAGTTTTATCAACCATTTGGCCAGTGTTTTTATCTTTATAGCTATCCGAAGTTGCTAAGGTAATATTTGCTACACCATTGCCGTTAGGCATATAACGAACTTCAGGATCTTGCCCTAAATTACCAACCAAAATTACTTTGTTCACACCGCGTGCCATGGAACCATCTCCTATAAATGTTAGATTAAACCAGCTACTTTACGTGCTTGGTCTAGGTCAAATTCTTTATCATTAATCTTTAAATAGCTGCGACTTTCATCGCGAACCACAGTTGCTTCTATTACGCCTGGTAAAGCAACTAACTGAGAAGCAAGTGTTTGAGCATGCTCTTCAGAATCTAATTTGGTCATTAAACTAATAACTTTACTTTTGGGTGGGACTTGCATTTTCCACGCAATAATAAGCCATATTAACCCAACAAGTGCCGCTGCAGCAAACACAGCTTGCGTCGTTGTAGTTTGTGCTACATAACCACCTAACATACCGCCTAAAAAGGCGCCTAAAAACTGACTAGATGAGTAGCCACCCATTGCTGAACCTTTTTGGCTTGCAGGTGCTATTCGCGATACAAGCGCAGGCATAGTGGCTTCTAAAAAGTTAAACGCCACAAAATAAAGCAGCATACACACAGCAATGCCTACTACACTATTAACCCATACCGACATTGCTAGCATACTAATAGTTAACAAGGCTACTGAGCCAATAAATGCTTGTTTTTCTTTCTCTTTTTTAATGGCCACAATCATTATTGGTACCATTAATAAAAATGCTAAAAATAGCACTGGAATATATAAATACCAGTGATGGTCGGCAACTAAGCCATCTTTAATTAATTGACTCGGCAGTACGACAAATATTGTGGTTAGCGTTAAGTGTAATAGCAATACACCTGCATTTAATCGTGCTAACTGAGGGTGCTTAATTAGTTTTTTAATGTCGCTAAAGCTTGCTAATGTATCGCCTTTGGGCGCTTTATTTACCGCATTTGGCACTAGCATAGTCACTATAAATATACCAAAAACAGCTAAAATAGCAGTCAACCAAAATACACCCGCAATACCCCACGAAGCTGCGACAATTGGCCCAAGTAGCATAGCAAAGGCAAAGCTCATTCCTATGCTCATACCAATAACGGCCATTACCTTTGGTCGTTGCTCATCGCGGCTTAAATCTGAAGCAAACGCGAGTAGCGCACTGGCTATTGCGCCCATACCTTGTAGAGCGCGGCCTACGGTAACCATTTGAATAGAGTCAGCTAATGCAGCAACTACAGAGCCAATAGCAAATACGACTAAGCCACCAACAATAACCTTTTTACGACCAATTTTATCGGATAATCGACCCATAGGTATTTGCAATACGGCTTGCGTTAAACCATACGCACCAATGGCAAAACCAATCCAAATAGGCGAAAAACCTTCAAGCGATTGTCCATAAATAGCCAATACAGGCATCAGCATAAACAAGCCGAGCATTCTAAATGCAAACACACTCGCCAGCGATACTGCGGCGCGTTTTTCTCGTGAATTAAGTGAAGATGCGGTCATTATCTGCGTGATCTTACTCTATGAAAAATTGAGGTTGGGATTCTACCATAAGCTTGGCAATAATTAATCGCCTATAAGTAAGGATTTTTCATTGATCAAGGATTAATATTGCTTCGTATTATGCGATACTGAGTAAATAATTTTGGTAATAAACGAGATAGCATGGAAAACATTGAAGTCCGAGGCGCCCGTACGCATAATTTAAAAGACATCAGCCTAACCATCCCACGTGATAAATTAATAGTTATTACTGGTCTATCTGGTTCGGGGAAGTCATCACTTGCATTTGATACACTTTATGCAGAAGGACAACGCCGGTATGTTGAATCACTTTCTGCGTATGCAAGACAATTTTTATCGCTTATGGAAAAGCCTGATGTAGATCACATCGAAGGCCTCTCTCCTGCAATTTCTATTGAGCAAAAATCAACGTCTCATAACCCACGATCCACTGTGGGTACTATTACCGAAATTTACGATTATTTACGACTTATGTTTGCCCGCGTTGGCGAACCACGATGCCCTACACATGATTTACCACTTGCTGCGCAAACAGTTAGTCAAATGGTGGATACTGTTTTGGCACTGCCTGAAGGCAGTAAATTAATGCTGCTTGCGCCTATAGTAAAAGAGCGTAAAGGTGAGCATGTTAAGTTATTAGAGCAGCTATCAAGTCAAGGTTATATTCGCGCCCGTATAGACGGTGAAGTATGTGACTTGTCTGATCCACCAACACTTGAGCTTCATAAAAAACATACAATAGAAGTTGTTGTAGACCGTTTTAAAGTAAAAGATGGCTTACAACAACGCTTAGCAGAATCGTTTGAAACTGCGCTTGAAATGTCTAATGGCGTTGCACATGTAGCATACATGGATGATAGCAGCGCTGAAGAAATTCTATTCTCAGCAAACTTTGCCTGCCCTACTTGTGGCTATGCAATGACTGAGCTAGAACCGCGTTTGTTTTCGTTTAATAACCCTGCTGGTGCGTGCCAAACCTGTGATGGTTTAGGTATACGTCAATATTTTGATCCTAATCGCGTAGTGCATAACCCAGAGTTAAGTCTTGCTGGCGGTGCAATTAAAGGCTGGGATAAACGCAGTTTTTATTACTATCAAATGCTACAAGCCGTTGCGGAGCATTATAGCTTTGATTTAGATGTGCCTTATCAAGATTTAGACAGCGACTCGAAAAAAATTATTTTAGATGGCTCTGGTAGCACTAAAATTGCGTTTAATTACCGTAACGACCGTGGCGATTTAATTACGCGTAATCATGAGTTTGAAGGCGTTTTAAATAACATGAATCGCCGCTACCGCGAAACTGAGTCAAACTCAGTACGCGAAGAACTTGCTAAATACCAAACAAGCCAAGCATGTCCTAGCTGTAATGGCTCGCGTTTACGCGAAGAATCTCGAAATGTATTTATTGGAAAAACCAACTTACCTGCAATCACGTGCATGAGTATTGGTGAAGCTATGGAATTTTTTGAAGGGTTAACCCTAACCGGACAAAAAGGCCAAATAGCTGAAAAAATATTAAAAGAAATTCGCGACCGTTTATCGTTTTTAATTAACGTTGGCCTAAATTACTTATCACTTGAGCGCAGCGCCGACACACTATCAGGTGGTGAAGCTCAGCGTATTCGCTTAGCAAGCCAAATTGGTGCAGGCCTTGTAGGTGTAATGTACGTACTAGATGAGCCATCTATTGGGCTGCATCAACGCGATAACGACCGCTTATTACAAACACTGGTCCATTTGCGCGACTTAGGCAACACCGTTATTGTGGTAGAGCACGATGAAGATGCTATTCGTGCCGCTGACCATATTATTGATATTGGCCCAGGCGCGGGTGTTCATGGTGGGCATATTATTGCTCAAGGAACACGCGACGATATTTTAGCAAGCAAAGAGTCTGTTACGGGCCAGTTTTTATCTGGCGTACGTAGAATAGAAATACCAAAAGAACGTCACCCAATGAACGATAAATGGCTAGAGCTATTTGGCGCAACGGGTAATAACCTTAAAAATGTGGATTTAAAAATCCCATTTGGTTTAATGACCTGTGTGACAGGTGTATCGGGCTCGGGTAAATCAACGTTAATAAACGACACTTTATTTAAACTTGCTCATACAGAGCTAAATGGCGCAACAACTGCCGAAGCTGCACCCTATAAATCAATTAGCGGTTTAGATCATTTTGATAAAGTGATCGATATTGATCAAAGCCCAATTGGTCGTACTCCGCGTTCAAATCCGGCAACCTACACAGGTATATTTACCGGCATTCGTGAGTTATTTGCAGGTACACAAGAAGCGCGCTCACGTGGCTACAAAGTAGGTCGCTTTAGCTTTAACGTTAAAGGCGGACGCTGTGAAGCTTGCCAAGGTGACGGCTTAATTAAAGTTGAAATGCACTTTTTACCTGATGTGTATGTACCGTGTGATGTATGTAAGAGCAAACGCTATAATCGCGAAACCCTCGAAGTACAATACAAAGGTAAAAACATACACCAAGTGCTTGAGATGACAGTTGAAGACGCTCATGATTACTTTGATAAAATACCGGCTATTGCGCGTAAGCTTAAAACGCTGATGGACGTTGGTTTGTCGTACGTGCGTTTAGGACAAGCCGCTACTACTCTCTCTGGTGGTGAGGCGCAACGTGTAAAATTAGCGCGCGAGCTATCAAAGCGTGATACTGGTAAAACGCTCTACATATTAGATGAGCCAACAACAGGCTTACACTTTGCTGATATTGAACAGCTGCTTGTTGTACTTCATCGTCTGCGCGATCACGGCAATACAATTGTTGTTATTGAGCACAACCTCGATGTAATTAAAACAGCAGATTGGGTTATCGATTTAGGACCTGAAGGCGGAGCTGGCGGTGGTGAAATACTCATTGCAGGCACGCCAGAAGAAGTAGCCGAATGTGAGCGTTCACATACTGGGCATTACTTAAAACCTCTATTAAATAAATAGAGGTTTTGCTTACCCACCATAAGGAAAGTCGGTATTAAGTACTTTAGAGTTATAAAGTGGCGGGCAAATAAGCTTCTATATAAAATATAACTCAATTAATCAGTATTATATAAAAAATGCCGCTTAGTAAAGCGGCATTTTTTGTTTTTAAATTTATATATAATTTAACCGCGAGGTATAAAACCAAGCGCATCGTATACCGATTTCAATGTTTTCTCAGCACGTACACTTGCTTTTTCAGCACCTGATTTCATTATGCTATTAAGTAGGTTTTGATCTTCTCTGATCTCTTTAAAACGTGCTTGTATTGGCTCAATCATGTTTACAACTGCATCTGCTGTATCTTTCTTTAAATGGCCATACATTTTATCTTCATACTCAGGAACTAGGTCTTCTATTGAGCGCTTAGTTGCAACACTCAATAAAGTAAGCAAGTTTGATACGCCAGGCTTTTCTGTGCGATCAAAATAAATACGTGCTTGTTCATCTGAATCTGTTACTGCTTTTTTAAGCTTTTTCACAATTTGTTTAGGCCCATCTAATAACATGATGTAACCATTTGGGTTTTCGTCAGACTTAGACATCTTTTTAAGTGGGTCTTGCAAGCTCATTACGCGTGCACCAAACTCAGGAATGTACGGCTCTGGTAATTTAAATACGTCGCCGTATAAATTATTAAAGCGTGTTGCTATATCGCGAGTCAGCTCTAAGTGTTGCTTTTGATCTTCACCGACGGGTACTTGATCAGCTTGATATAATAAAATATCTGCAGCTTGCAATACCGGATACGAAAATAAGCCCACGTTTACGTTATTTGCATGCTTAGATGACTTGTCTTTAAACTGAGTCATTCGATTAAGCTCACCCATTTGCGCGTAACAATTTAATACCCACGCTAACTGTGCGTGCTCAGGTACTTGTGATTGTACAAATAACGCAGATTTTTCAGGATCAATGCCACATGCTGCGTAAAGAGCAATACCATCCAACACTCGAGAGCGCAGTAATTCAGGCTCTTGGCGAACCGTAATAGCGTGTAAGTCTACTAACATAAAGAAACTTTCGTGGTCTTCCTGTAACTTTAGCCACTGGTTAATAGCGCCAACATAGTTGCCTATTGTCATACCACCGGTTGGCTGAATGCCGCTTAAAACTACTGGTTTACTCATGATTTTCCTTTATTTTGCTTAATTAATAATATTTAACGCTGCGTTAGAACAGGTATTATATCTAAGAAGTTATCGCATAGGTACTGCGGATTATAATCCTCAAGATTTTCACCTTGGTTATAACCGTAACTAAGTGCAATCACGTCTATATTAGCGGCTTTAGCTGCAAGTATATCGCTTTTAGAATCCCCTATCATTATTGCTTTATTAGGCTCCGCATTTAGTTTTTTGCAGGCAAACAGCAATGGCTCTGGCGATGGTTTTTTTGCCATGTCGTCACCACATACAATCACATCAAAATGACTCGTTAGTGCCAGTTTGTCGAGTAATTTTTCTGTAAATATTCGAGACTTATTAGTGATTAATGCTTTAGGCATACCACGAAGTGCTGCAAGCCCGGTTTCTACATGTTGGTACAGCACACTATACTCACCAACTTGTTGTTCATAGTGCTTGTAAAACTGTAATATTGCTTTGCTACTAAGTGACTCATCTAGATGTTCACTCACTTGCATATCGCCACTCAAAGCGCGTTTAACGAGGACTTCAACCCCATTACCGACCCAGCTTTCAACCAAGCGTTGACTAACAATAGGGAAAGCAAGACCACTCAAGGTTAAATTAATAGCAATATACAAGTCGTAAACGCTATCAACCAAGGTACCATCTAAATCAAATAAGGCGACATCGTACTTCATTACTTAACACTTCCAAGCTGTTTACGCATTTGATCAATCACAACCTTGTAATCTGGTTGATTAAAAATAGCTGAGCCTGCAACAAACATATCAGCACCCGCTTGTGCTGCTGCTGCAATGTTATCGACTTTAATCCCACCATCAACCTCTAAGCGAATATCTCGGCCTGACTCAATAATACGCTGTTTAGCTTGGCGTAATTTTTCAAGCGTATGAGGGATAAAGCTTTGCCCGCCAAAACCAGGGTTAACCGACATAAGTAAAATGGTATCTAGCTTATCAATAACATGATCTAAATAACTTAAGCTTGTAGCAGGGTTAAACACTAAGCCTGCTTTACAGCCGTGATCTTTTATTAACTGTATTGTACGATCGACGTGCTCACTGGCTTCTGGATGAAAAGTAATAATTGATGCGCCAGCCTCTGCAAACAATGGAATAATGCTATCTACAGGCTTAACCATTAAATGTACGTCGATAGGTGCTGTAATGCCGTAATCTCTTAGTGCTTTACACACCATAGGACCAATTGTGAGATTAGGTACATAGTGATTATCCATTACATCAAAGTGAACCACGTCAGCGCCCGCTTCGAGTACTTTATCAACATCTTCGCCTAGTTTTGCAAAATCAGCAGACAAAATAGAAGGGGCTATTAAATATTTTTGCTCTGGGTTAAACATGATTAACTCCATCAATAAATAGTGTATTGCGTTAATGTAACTTAATTGAAGATGTTACCCAAGTAATATGGCGTAATAGCCCCTATTTCAGGTAACTTTAAGTTTGATATTTAATCAATATTTGCTATGATTAAAAAAGTAACAAATTATTGGATTTCATCATGCGTGCTTTTAAAACTGGGATATTAATTGCGTCGGCATTACTGCTTATCGGGGCGTTTAGCTTTGGTTCAAGCTCTGAGCAAGAATTAAGCTCAGTGGGTAATTGTCATAATACACAAGTGGTAAGTGCTCAAAACACATTAACTACAATCACGTGTATTAAAGCCGAAGAAGAGTCATCGTGGTTTTCGTGGTTAACTGGCGATAGCCGTAGTGCTCAGTTTCATTACCTCGATTTACTAGAGCTACTTACTAGCTCTGATGATTCTAAAAACACTCCATCTTTAAAACCTTTATTTTAAATAATGCTGCAATTTTTTAGTGCGTTGCAAAGTGTGCTAGCAGCATTTTTTGGTGTTCAATCTGAAAATAAACGCCAAGTCGATTTTAAACAACACTCTCCTGTCTCTATCATCCTAATTGCGGTTGTACTATTTATTGCTTTTGTTATCGCAATTTACGCTGTGGTTGCTTGGGTGCTAAATACATAGCCATCAACTCGTCAACTTTATTTCTAGAGCCACCTTTGGGGCTAATAGTGCGCTTTACTTGAATTTGGTCAAGTGATGCTTGGCTATAAATTTTTCGAGTCCATACGGTATCGTGATTAGAGATAAGCACTGGTGTATCATTTTCAAAGGCAGCCTTCTCAGCCAGATTAGCCAAATTAGCCTGATCATCTAAATTAAACCCCCCTTTAGCGTAAGACGTAAAAGAAGCGGTTTTACTTAATGGTACATAAGGTGGGTCGCAATAAATAACTGCATTGTTAGGCACTAACTTAAAAACGTCATCGTAATCTAAACAGGTAAAGGTTGCTTTTTGTGCTTTTTCAGCAAAAAAATACATTTCTTTTTCAGGAAAGTAAGGCTTTTTATATTTACCAAAAGGCACATTAAAAATACCTTTTAAATTATACCTACAGAGTCCGTTGTAACCATGGCGGTTCATGTATAAAAACAATATTGAACGTTCATATACATCACGACTTTGATTAAACTGCACACGATATTCGTAATAAGCATCTGCGTGATTATTCAAATCTACAAATAACTTTTTAGCGTCACTAATCAGCTCATCTGGAGAGCTTTTTAGCTCTTTGTATAAGTTAATTAAGTCTGCATTTATATCGTTGAGAATATAGTGTTTAAAGTCACTATTTAAAAACACAGAGCCTGCACCAACAAAAGGTTCAACCAACGTATCAGCATGCTTGCTAGCTTGGTTTAATCGCGCATTAATATTTTCAACTAGGCTGTATTTTCCGCCGGCCCATTTAAGGAAGGCTCTACTCTTTTGCTGCATTGGCTCTTTACTTCAATCTGGTGTTGCGCGATTTTACACTAAAGCAGTGTGTTTTACTGATCAACGAGTGCTATTTCTTGCTTTATTTTACTAATTTTTTTATAGAAAGGTTTATTTTTTCTAACCTCAGCAGATAAAGTATCCATTGCTGATTTTGCTTCGTTTATACTTTCAAAACTGCCAAATGTAACAACCCACCATATTTTATTATTTCGCTTTGTTTGGTAAGTATGAGTTTGCTGCTGTAGATTGAATTGAGCAATAAAATTATCGCTAACTTCCTGCTGAGTTACGGCTAATAATTGAATAACACTATTTGTATCTATTTGCTGCATGTACCATATATTATCTTGGCTGATCTGAGTTTGCTCTGCTGTATTTACTTTTAGAGCTTCAGATTTAACGTCACTTGATACACTGCTTTTATTATTAGTACTATCATCAACATCATTGTCTAATACGTTAACTGTGTTGCCAGGTTCGGTAAGGCTTTGCATTATGGCAGGCACATCATTAATGTGTACACGCTCTGGCTTAATATCTGGCTCAACAACTTTGGGGTCATTTAAGTTAATTATTGAGTCATTTTTCTTTATAGCCGGCTCACTTACTTGCTCTATAGATATTGCTGTATTTACTACTTGTGTTTCTTCTTGCTGATAATACTGTTGCCACCACTGCGTCATATCCGACTTATAAAGCAGACCAATAATTAAAAGCATAATCAGCAACATCAAAATCAATAAGTGTAATCGCCAAGACACTTTGTCTTTAACAATAATATCGGCTATGTGCTCACTAGGTTGCCAAGCAAGCAATAAGCTGGGATTACCGTGAGCCTCAGCTAAAAAAGTACTAAATACAGGGTCTTCATCATAGGGTAAGTCTGTAAAGTACCACTGCAATAACATCTTGCTTTCTCGAAGCGTTAGCGGCTCCAGATAAATTTCAACAGCGTTATTTAAAGCCAGTTTAGACTGTGAAGCTATTATAATATATAGCGTATTTGGGCTGTTTTTAGAAAGTAACTCAAGCTCAATTAACATCTCATCAGATAATTGCCTACCGCCATCAAGTACCCATAAACATGGCCCGCATGGTTGCTGCTGCAGTAATTGGTAATAGTTTTCAGGTAAACTTAAGTTATGATCAATCAGGGGAGAGTTAAAGCTTTGCTCTAATAACTCACTCATTAGCTGAGCATCAGTCATTTGCGCACTTACTTGCACGAAGGCTTTATTAAAGTCGTTGTATTTATCTGTAATGAAGGTTTCGAGCATATAACTTTTACCTAGCCCAGAAGTGCCAAGTAAAACAATTAAATTTTGCCCGTACTCAAATTGCAGTGCGATTCTATCCACCAAAGCCGCACGGCTTGGTAAAATTTGTGACTGCATTTACTGCTCGATTAAGTCTCTAACTTGATCATCAGATACATTATCAACTAATGCACACTGGCCAAATTGGGTAGGTAGAATAAAGCGGATAGTGCCTTTTTTATTCTTTTTGTCTTTACGCATATGCGTTAAAAACTGCTCGCTAGTCATTTGCTTTGGAATTTCTGTTGGTAAATTATATAGCTCAAGCAGCTTAATAATTCGATCAACTTCATCTGCGCTTAAATCTTGGCGTGTCTTGGCAAGTTTAGCTGCTAATACCATTCCTGTTGCAACAGCTTCGCCGTGTAACCAAACGCCATAACCCATCTGTGCCTCAATTGCATGGGCAAATGTATGGCCTAAGTTTAACAAAGCCCGTAAGCCATGTTCTTTTTCATCTTGAGCAACTATAAGCGCTTTTATTTCACAACATCTAAAAATGATATGCTGTAAGCATGCTTCATCTAGTTGCTGTAAATTAGTCACATTTCGCTCTAAATAGGCAAATAATTCGGTATCGTAAATCAGACCATACTTAATTACCTCAGCCATACCTGCTGCAAACTCTCGTGCAGGTAGAGTGTGTAATGTTTGCGTATCAATAAAAACCGCTTGAGGCTGATAAAATGCCCCTATCATATTTTTACCTAACGGATGATTTACTGCCGTTTTTCCACCTACCGATGAATCAACCTGTGAAAGCACTGTCGTTGGTATTTGAATAAACGGTACGCCGCGCTGATAACAAGCCGCTACAAAACCAGTTAGGTCACCTACAACACCGCCACCTAACGCAATTAAACACGTATCTCGGCCACAGTTATTTTGTAGTAAAAATGCTGATATTTTTTCAAACCATTCTAGTGATTTATATTGCTCACCGTCAGGAATAATAAAAGATAGCGGATTTAGATCAGCTAATGAATCAAGTAACCTTTGCAAATATAAAGGCGCTATTGTGTCATTAGTAATGATGATAGGCCGACAATCACCAATGTGGTGAACCAGGCGGCCATTATCTTGAAGTGCAGATTGCCCAATATAAATAGGATAACTTCGCTCGTCCAAATTAACAGTTAATTTAAGCATGCTTGGCTATTCCTTTATTATTGGTTTTTAAAAATCTAATTTCTCGATGATTTGGTTAGCAACAACTTTAGCGCTTTGCTCATCGGTACGTACAACAAAATCAGCAACTTCTTTGTATAGTGGCTCGCGTTCTTCTGCTAAGCGCTCTAGTACGTTACGAGGTGCTTCTTCAGTTTGCAGTAATGGGCGACGCTTGTCGCGTTGCGTGCGTGCAACTTGCTTCTCTATAGGTGTCTCTAGGTATACAACGATACCTCGAGCCGAAAGCTTGTTTCGAACTTCTTTGCTCATTACTGAACCACCACCGGTAGCAAGTACAATACCTTGCATCTCGGTTAAATCGCCAATAACAGACTCTTCTCGAAGTCTAAAGCCTTCTTCACCTTCAAGATCGAATACCCATGCAATATCTGCACCTGTGCGGCGTTCGATTTCTTGATCAGAATCAACAAATTCAAGGTGTAATTGGTCAGCGATGTGACGACCAATCGTGCTTTTGCCAGCCCCCATGGGGCCAACTAGAAATATATTACGTTTCTCAGCCATATCTTTTAGTACAAACAAACTCTAAAATTTGAAATAAAACCCCGCCTAACGACCTGGCCCCAAAATTAAGGAGGGGATTATCTCAGTAATTGCGGGGGTATTTCAAGTCAATTAGCATAAAAAGCCATATAACGAGCAATTAATCTAAATAATCACCCGTTGGTTAACATAAAACCACTGTATTTTAATCAATTTGTATTTTTGGTGTCACAAAAATAAGTAATTCACGCTTTTCATTAAACTCACTTGTGGTTTTAAATAGTCTTCCTACGTAAGGAATGTCACCTAAAATTGGCACTTTACTCGTAGTATTAATGATCTGCTGCTGGAAAATACCACCGAGTACTACGGTTTGTCCATTCTCAACTAACACTTGAGTTTGAATCTCTTGGGTATCAATTGACACTGCTTCACCTGTTCCCGTTTGTACAGTATCACCACGTGTGTCTTGAGTAATAATTAAGTCTAGAATTACTTTATTATCAGGTGTGATATGAGGGGTTACTTCTAAGCTTAGTACCGCTTTTTTAAAGCTTACAGTAGTAGCACCACTTGAAGCTGACTCAGTGTAAGGGATTTCAGTACCTTGCTCTATTCGCGCTTTTTGCTGATTAGCCGCTATGATACGCGGGCTAGCAATAATTTCGCCTTTATTCTCTTCTTCAAGCGCACTTAGCTCTAAATCAATTAATGTACCGTTAGCCAATTTTGCTATGTGCAAACCAATACTGGCCGCAGGATTAGAAATTGGTAAATTTACATTTAATCGATCTGAAATACTTGGCGCATTTGAAGTTGATGTCGCATTATAAATACCTTCAGCGCCTTCAAGGGAGCCAGAAATACCAACACTACTGCCTTGATCACTAAAGCCCCAGCGTACGCCTAAGTCTTCAGTAACGTTATCGCGCACAGTTACCATTCGAGATTCGATTACAACCTGCTGTACCGGAATATCGAGTGTTTCTATCATCCGGCGAATGTTTTCTATACTCTTAACAGTATCTTTCACTAATAAAGTATTTGTACGCTGATCAACCGATACACTACCACGGGCAGTTATAATACTGTTCCTATCTGTTTTTAATAAGTCAGCAAAATTTTCGGCTTTAGCATAGTTTAATCGAATGTATTCACTATAGAGTGGTTCTAAGTCTTCAACTTGCTGTTTAGCTTTTAAATCCTTAGCTTCACGTGCCGCAAGCTCCTCTGCAGGCGCTACCATTAAAATAGAGCCATCCATTCGTTTGTCTAGCCCTTTAATACGCAATACTACGTCAAGCGCTTGATCCCACGGTACGCCATCTAAGCGCAGTGTTATATTACCTGTCACTGAATCACTGGTTACTAAGTTAAAATCGTTATAACCCGCAATAATTTGTAGTGCTGCACGCACAGAGATATCTTGAAAATTTAAGGTCATAGGGCGACCTTGGTACTCAACGCCACCGTCTAAATAGGCGTTTTGCGTTTCATCTTTTTCTACCGTCAGCGTTAAAATATTATCTATTTGCTGGTACGTAAATGTAAACTGAGCGTTTGGCTCAATAACAACACGACTTAATCCATCTTCTTTAAAAGTCTCAATATTACTTACAACAGTACCAAAATCTAATACATCCAGCTCATAAAGTAAGTCATCTAAAATATCAGTATGATGGAAGTCTGCATAAATTTTTCCGCCGCTCTCATGTACTTCAATTGCAGCTTGAGTGTCTTGTAAAAATACGAGTACTTTAGCTTCGCCCTTTTCACCACGTCTGAAATCAATTGACTGAATACGATTAATATAATTTCCGCTTACATCACCTGAATCCATCACTACATCTTCGTTTTCAGATTCTGTAAGTGGGTTGTCCGATACGCGTATTGATACTAAATTATTATGAACTTCGGTTTCATAAATTTTTAATCTATCTAGGTTTACTGTTACTTTTAAACCACTATCAGTGAGAACATTAGTTACATTGCTAATCCCAGCTTGATTAACTGCAACATCATTTAAACCAACCTCTAACTCTGCAGTATCAAAAAACATTTCGATTCTGGCTGGGCTATTAAACACCTGAACTTTTGGCTCAAGCGTTAACTCTTCATCAAAAACAAGCTGTAATTCAGTCTCGCCTTTAAGTAATGGGTTATAACGAACATCATATAGTAATGGCCCTGCAATGGCTGTATTTACAGTGACTAAAGCAACAGCAACCAATAATACTCGTGAAATACGATGAAGCCAAAGTACGTCCTTATACATGCTATTTTTACCTTTTTTATTATTAATTTGCGCCATCTGTTGCCGCCTCTAACATTTCTAATTTAGTCAGGCGCTCTTTCCAACAACCAGACCCATCAGGGATTAATTCCACTAATTCTATATAATCATTGCTTACTGTTTTTACTTTTCCATCATAACTACCAAGGTAATTCCCTAACGTTACGCGGTGTAAAGTGTCATCTGCTGCTGTTATTAATGCCCATATTTGTCCACTAGAACCAATTGTGCCTTTCATTGCTAAGTTATCTAGCGGGTATTTCTCTAATGGTTCGCGACGACGCTCTTGATCTGGGTGCAAACAGTTTTTTACTTGCGTTAATTTATTTTGAATTATTTCAGGCTGGGGCGCTACAAATGGACTACGTAGCTGCCCTGCACTATATTCAAATATTTCAAACTTTGTAAGCTCAGGAATTGATTCAACCTTTGGTGTTGTACTTGCCTTAACTTGATCAATGAATTCTTTTTGCTCAGACGTATCATCATTACAACCAGCTAAAACAAACGCTATTGCTACAGGTACTACGCGAAGGAGTTTCATTTTTTAACCCCTTCTTCATAACGATATGTTTTTGCAACAACACTAAATGTTAACTGTTTATCGCCCGATGATAAAATAGAAAAGTCATGTAAGCTTACAATTCGTGGTAACTGAGCTACTTTACCCACAAACTCACCAAATTCATGGTAGGTCCCTATCACTTCTATTTTAATCGGTAATTCAGTATAAAATTCTTTCTCGACTTCTGGCAACCAACCTATTTTTAAAAAAGTCAGGCCACTCGTTGTCCCAACATACGACAAATCATCAAGTAAACCAGGAGTTTCGTTTGAAGTAGGTAGACGTTTTAATAGCTGTGAAAACTTATCTTCCATTTCAACCATTTGTTGACGATAGATTTCAAGCTTACTCGCTACAGCATACTTAGTACGATAAGTAGTACGTAATTCAACTTCTTTAGCAACCGCACTATGGTAACTATCAATTTCATCAGAAACTAATAGGCTGTAACTAAAAAACAATACTAGTCCGGCAACAAACGTACAGCAAATTGCTTTAACTGCAATAGGCCAATCGCCAATGTTATCGAGCTCTATTTCATTCCAATCAATTTCACTCAGTGCTTTAAAATCAAGGCTCATCGCTAACCTCACCAATTTTATCAAATGGTTTTACATAAAATTCCATATTAAAATCACTAAGTAAACGCGAAGATTGATCGCCTGCAACAATACCTTGCATTGAAGGATTCTCTAGTAAATATGAGCTTTGTACTTGGCGCAGCATAGTTGATAAACGATTATTAGATTCACTGCGTCCCAATACATGTATTTGGCTGCCTCTGCGCTCGAGTTTTGTTAAATAAACGCCACCGGGCACTATTTTGGCAACTTCATCCATTATTTGTGTACCCAAATTACGGCTGCTTTGTAATTCTTCAATGAGTCTCATACGCTGTTGTAAGTTTTCTTTTCTTTTATCTAAGCTTCTTATTTCACTTATTTTTTTATCTAGCATGCTAATTTCTGAGCTTAAATAGTTATTCTTTAAGTTTTGACCGTCTTTTAATGCACTATAAAAAGAGCTTAATAAGTACATACTCGCAAAACAAATTATAACGACACCAACAAGTATAGTTACAAATTTCTTTTTCGATTCTTCGCGTTGTAATTCGCGCCAAGGCAGTAGATTTATATATGGCATGTTGAAAAACTCCTTAATGCCAACCCAGTCGCAATTGCAAACTGAGTTTTGTGACGCTGCATCACATTACGATCTACTTTAGGGGAAATTTCCATACTCTCAAAAGGCTCAGCAACGACAGAGTGAATACCGAGTTCTTCGATGAGCAATCGGTCAATACCTTTTATCATCGATGTCCCACCCGTTAAGACAATATAGTCAATTTGTTCTTTACCACTGGTTGTTAAAAACATTTGCACTGCACGTCGCACCTGTTGAAGTAACGAGGTTTGAAAAGGGGCCAATACTTCAAAGGTATAGTTTGGTGGTAAATCACCTGATGTTTTACCAATTTCGGCTTCATCAAAGCCTTTATTATAATAAGCGACAATACTATTTGTATATTGATCGCCGCCAAAAACCTGGTCACGGGTATAGATTGTTTCCCCTGCTTGTACTACGCTTACAAGCATTAAAACTGCACCAATATCAACCACCGCTACACATTTATTAAACGCATCGCTAGGTAATTGTTGATAGTAAACATCCATTGCACGACTTAATGCATAGCTTTCTACATCGACTATTTTAGCTTCTAAATTTGCAGCTTCTAAAGCGCCAACACGCGCTTCTACACTCTCAGTACGAGCAGCTGAAAGCAAAACATTCATTTTACTAGGATCGGCCTCATTCGTCGAAAGCTTCTCAAAGTCGAGGCTCACTTCATCAAGAGGATATGGGATTAAACTATCAGCTTCAATTTCAATTTGTGATTCAAGTTCAGCATCAGTTAACGATACATCCATGAAGATCACTTTAGTAATAACTGTTTGACCAGAAACAGCCACCGCAGCAGATTTTAACGATTTTGGTAATTTTCTTCTTAATTTTGAAATTACATTACCAATTGCTTCAATATCTTGAATTGTGCGCTCACTCATGGCGCCTTTTGGCATTGGCTCAATTGCAAGTGCTTCGAGTCGAAATCCTGTTTCAATTTCACGTAAAAGCACAGCCTTAATAGAGTGCGATCCAATATCAATTCCTACCATCATCGGGGACGGTTTTTGAAATAGTTGACTTAGCATGTTTCAACTTGGCCTTTGTTTTAATAATAAACAAGTTATAATTTTTATATGAAAAAATATTATTCATTTTTTAATCAATATATACTAACAGTCAAAACTCGCAATTGGGAGTCCATTTAGGGAAATATAAGTGATTTTATTAAAACGAACTTTACAATTTTTTATCATTTGTGTGTTAATTGGTCTGATCACTTTGGTCAGTCTTTATTACTACGTTAAACCTGATATCCCCAGTGTGCAAGTTTTAAAAGACGTGCAATTACAAACTCCTATGCAAGTCTTCACTAAAGATGGGCTTTTAATCAATCAATTTGGTGAAAAACGCCGTATTCCTGTGACTATTGATGAGATCCCTCAAACGTTAATTAATGCGTTCTTAGCTACGGAAGATAATCGTTTTTACGACCACATAGGCATAGACCCTATAGGTATTGTACGCTCAGCCCTTGTTCTCATATCTACCGGCGAGAAAAAACAAGGCGCAAGTACTATTACTATGCAGCTTGCTCGTAATTTCTTTTTGACACGCGAAAAAGCCTATATTCGTAAAGTTAAAGAAATATTTATAGCACTGCATATCGAAGATGTATTAACAAAAGACGAAATTTTAGAGCTTTACCTTAATAAAATAGAATTAGGTAATCGTGCTTTCGGTATTGGTGCAGCAGCGCAAGTTTATTACGGTAAAGAGCTAAAAGATTTAACACTTGCACAAATGGCGATGATTGCAGGTTTACCTAAAGCACCTTCAGCTTTAAACCCAATTCGTAACCCAACGCGTGCAAAAGCACGCCGAAATGTAGTTTTAGGCCGTTTACTGACCGAAGACTATATAACACAAGAGCAATATAACGAAGCAACTAGCCAACCTATTACAGCTTATTTTCACGGTGCAGAAATAAACTTATACGCACCGTATATCTCTGAAATGGTGCGCGCTGAAATGGTTTCGCGCTATGGGGTAGATAAAGCCTACAACTCTGGTTTTAAAATTTTTACCTCAGTAGAGTCAAAGGTTCAAAAAGCAGCGCAAAACGCACTTGTAAATAACTTACACAGTTACGATATGCGTCATGGTTTTAGAGGTCCAACTGATGTTTTATGGAATCCTGAAACACAACCAGCTTTAACTGAGCAACAAATACTCAATAAATTACAGAGCGTAAATGAGTTAGGCACTTTAAAAGTTGCAGCAGTACTCAGTGTTAATAATAAAACAGCTACAGTACTACTTAAAAATGGTGAGCAAACAACTCTCAGTTGGGATAGTTTAAAATGGGCGCGTAAGTATATTACTCGCTACCGCCAAAGCTTTGCTCCAAAAGCAGCTACTGATATTTTAACGCCAGGTATGCAAATATGGGTACGTCAAAACGAAGATAACAGCTACTTATTAAGCCAAATACCAGAAGCATCAAGCGCTATTGTATCCCTCGATCCACAAGACGGTAGAATAAAAGCTATTGTAGGGGGTTACAGCTTTGAGCAAAGTCAATACAACCGAGCGATACAAGCTAAGCGTCAAGTGGGTTCTAATATAAAACCTTTTATATATTCGGCAGCACTTGAAAAAGGTTACACGCTTGCGTCTATATTAAATGATGCACCTATAAACCAATGGGATAAGAGCCAAGGCGTAGCATGGCGTCCTAAAAACAGCCCTGCTGTTTACAACGGTCCTATTCGAATTCGCCGTGCTTTAGCACAGTCTAAAAACGTTATTTCGGTGCGCTTACTACGTGGTGTTGGATTGCAACGTACAGCTGATCACTTACTAAAATTTGGTTTTAAAGACGCTGACATTAATCGCAGTGAATCATTAGCACTTGGTAGTGCTTCCATTACTCCTCTTGAACTTGCAAGAGGCATGAGTACATTTGCCAATGGCGGTCATTTAATTGAACCTTACTTTATCTCAGAAATTCAAGACGCTTACGGCAATGTATTGTTTAAAGCAAACCCTGCTCTTGCCTGTGACGAAGAGCCTTTGCCAATAAATAATGCACTCTCAATGCATAATAGTGATGATGAAATGGAGCAAACGAAAAAATGTGCGCCGAGAATTATTTCTAAGCAAAATGCATTTTTAATTGCTGATGCTATGAATAGTGCAATTTGGGGGGGTGGTAGCTGGGCTCATAAAACAGGTTGGAGTGGAACCGCTTGGCGAGCACAAGCGCTAGATCGTCGCGACATTTCAGGTAAAACAGGCACAACTAATGACTCAGTAGATACCTGGTTTAGCGGTTTTAATAGTAATGTGATGACCTCAGTTTGGGTTGGCTTTGATAATCCGGGCAACGCTCTTGGTCGCTCTACATATAATAACAACCTAGATAGCAGCCAAATATCAGGTGCGGAATCTGGCGCTAAAACCGCGCAGCCAGCTTGGGTTGAATTTATGAAAGCGGCACTTGAAGGCAAGCCTGAAGCCCCAATTGAGCCGCCTGAGGGACTTGTTTCTATTCGTATTGATTTAGCTACCGGCTTACTTAGCCATAAAAATGATTACACGAGTCGATTTGAATATTTTGAAAAAGGTACTGCACCTACAAAGTATGTGCTATCTCAGCCTAACGATATATTTGAAGAAGACACTAAAACAGAAGAAGAGCTATTTTAATAATATGTATGTAATACAAAAACGGCAGCTTATTTAAGCTGCCGTTTTTGTTTAAACCAAAGGTTTATTTTAAGTTTTGAACAAGCCAATATAAATCAGAGTGCACACCCGCAGCGGTCACTTCTCTACCCGCTCCTGGCCCCTGAATCACTAATGCGTTATCGCTATACCATTTGCTATTAATTACAAAAATATTATCGCCAGGTGTAAGGTTTGCTAACGCATCGCCATTAGGCACATACGCTATTCCCACTTTAGCAATTACTTCACCTTGTGTGATTTCTAATAAGCCCGTATATCTAAGTACTAAATTTTTAGACTTTGCTGTCACTGCATGCTCTTCGATGAACGCGTCTAGCTGTGCTTTTTTATTTAAAAAGTCATCCCAACTTCCCAGCGCAAGTTCATCTGGCATCAATGCCGATAAGCTAATATCGTCAAGTTCAAGCTCAACACCTAGCTCTCGAGCTAAAATAAGTAGCTTACGCTGCATATCTCGCCCAGATAAATCTTCGCGAGGGTCTGGCTCTGTGAATCCCATTTTCTGAGCTTCCAGTAGCAACTCAGAAAATGGCCTTGTTCCATCATATTTACTGCATAACCACGAAAGCGTGCCTGAGAAAACACCTTCTATACGTGTTATTTTATCGCCACTATTTTGCAAATCAGCCAAAGCAAAGTTAATAGGTAAGCCAGCGCCTACACTGGTGTTATATCGCCAATGTAAATTACGTTCTGTAATATTACTACGAAGTGCTTTATACCAAGTAGTCGGTGCTGTTCCAGCGTATTTATTAGCACTAATTAAATGACAGTTTCTATCTACAAAGTCTGGATATAACAAGCTAAATTGTTCACTTGCGGTAATATCAATTACAATTTTATGCTCGTAATCGAGCTCATTTATAGCATTCAGTAAATCTGCAGATTGATAGCTATTTGCCTCATGCTGCCATTGAGTTTTCCATTGCTGTGTATTAATACCACTTGCATTAAACAGCATTTTTTTAGAGCGAATTAGACCGACTAATTTAATACTAAAGTCATCCGATAAACGCTCAAATTGTGCCGACAACTGTTTAATGAAAACGTCGCCAACGTTACCAAGCCCCGCAACTATAATTGCGATTTCTTGGCCTTTATTAATTAGCTTATCGTGTAAGTCACTTTGTATATCACTATCTATAAATTGATCGGTAAGCAATAAAGCATAGCCAGTATCTTGATGGACAAAACGAGGTTTTATGCTGTGGAGTTTTAATAAATCTAATGCTTGTAAGCTTAATGTATTAACGCCTTGCTCAGGCGCTACAATTGCACAACCGTTTAAATTTGACTCGCTAATATTTGCCCTACCCGCAAAATAATTAATAACCAGATAAGTTTGTGCTGCAGGTACTACTAAATACACTTCACCATTATGGGTAAAGTGATGAAGACTATGCTGAATAAGCTGACTAACACTTGCAACCTCACCTTCACTTAATCCTTCAACCATTAATAGGTCAACATTTTGCAACGTGGTTATAAAGCGCTTTTTCTTCGCTGAACCTTCTTTGACTATATCTGTTGGACTTGCTTGTACGTCAAAACTACTGCGAACAGCTAGCTTAATATCTGTGTTTTTAAGTGGCGATAGTGTTTTTGCATGTAATACAGGGTTACCCAAACGAGCTAATAAATTAGCCTGTCCACGGCAAATTTTGCCGTATTTAATCGCTTTTTTTACCTTTCGAGGATCAGTGCTAAACACACCCTGTGTATCGGTCCAAATACATACTTGCTTAGCATTACAGTAATTTGCAAGTAGTGTTGCACTGTAGTCACTCCCATTTCGGCCAAGTGTTACAGTCTCGCCTTTGATATCTGCGGCAATAAACCCAGTAACAACATTTATTTTATTAGGCAAAATTAACTGCCCACATTGCTGCGCATTTTGCGCATGCATTAATTCGCCATCATTTAAGATAAAAAGAGTACGTGCATCTTGAGCGCATGCCTCAATATTTAGCTGCTGTAAATAAGTAGCGAGTAAACGTGCTGACCACAGTTCGCCATGTGCAAGTAATGCAGCCTCTTTTAGCTGCTCAGCTTGAGCAAGTTCTGCAATATAGCTAAGTTCGATACTTAGTGTTTTAAGTGCACTTCGTTTTAAATCGGCTTCTAATAGCTGCTCTATTAAATCACTTTGATGGTTATTTAACTGCAGTAAAATATCAGCGACAGCTTGCGTGTCTTGCTGCTGATAACTTTGCCACAACGACACAAGTGTATCTGTAGTTTTACCTGCAGCAGACACCACAACACAGTCGCCCGTCTGAGTATGCCCAATAATTATTTTAGCTACGCTTTGATAGCGCTCACTAGAGCTTAAGCTTGAACCACCAAATTTATGTACACAATTAACCATATTAATCACCAAAGCGCCGGACGGGCTGCACTTAATTTAACGTTACCACCAGAAGTGCCTGCTCCCTTGCCTACACGGCCAACATTTTTATTTTGCCCTGGTTTTACAAGTTCAAACACTCGCTCAAAATCAGCGACTAAATCGTGTATATCTTCAATACCTACCGAAATACGAATAAGCGTATCGCCCACACCCGCTTCTAAACGTGCTGTTGCCTCCATACCTGCGTGCGTCATAGTTGCAGGGTGACAAATTAAGCTCTCTACGCCACCTAGTGACTCAGCTAAACTAAACGTTTTAAGGCTAGTTAAAAATGCCGCAGCGTCATTTATATCGCCTTTAATATCAAAACTAACCATGCCACCAAAACCAAGTTGCTGTGCTTTAGCCAGCTCATGCTGAGGATGCGACTCAAGACCTGGGTAGTAAACTTGGCTTACATATTCAGAGCTTTCAAGGTACTTAGCTATTGCCAGTGCATTTTCTTGATGCTGCCTTAGGCGCACATTTAAAGTACGTAAACCACGAAGCGTTAAATAGCTATCAAAAGGCGCACCCGTAATACCAATGTTATTAGCCCACCAAGCAAGCTCATCGCCTAACTCTTGTGTTGCGGCAATAACAGCGCCGCCTACTACATCTGAGTGTCCGTTAATGTATTTAGTGGTTGAATGCACCACAATATCTACACCAAACTTAATAGGATTTTGTAAAGCAGGCGACAAAAACGTGTTATCTGCAGCCACCAATGCACCGCATTGCTTAGCCACATCGGTAACCGCTTTGATATCTGTTAAACGAAGTACTGGGTTACTTGGGGTTTCTATCCAAATAAGCTTAGGTTTAATTACTAAAATTTGTTGAAGGCTTTCTTCTTTTGTTAAATCTAATATTTCGAGCTTTAGTAGTCCGCGTTTTTGTAAAGATGTAAATAAACGATAGCTGCCACCATAACAATCATGCGGAATTACTAACGTATCGTCACTATTAAGTAGCTGAGTAGCTAAATGCACGGCAGCCATGCCTGTAGCTGTAATTATGCCACGAGCGCCACCTTCAAGCTTAGCAAGCGTCTCAGCTAAAATATCACGATTAGGATTACCGCTACGACCATAATCATACTCACGCTTAGTATCAAAGTCGGCAAACGAATAAGTAGTCGATAAATAAATTGGCGGTACCACCGCACCATGATGTTTATCAGCATCAACGCCGTTACGTACAGCAATGGTCGCTTTGTTTTTTTCGCTCATATTCGTCACCTGATTAATTTGGATGTTTAGACGTCTAAAAGAGTAAGTTATCCGTTTTGATAAGTCAAAGTATTTTAAAGCTCTAGATGGCTAAAAGTAGAAGGGGCCTCTGCGAATAACACATTTTAGCTCACAAAAGTGTGCTTATCTTTACACCTACAATAGGCTTATTAAGATAGATCGGTATCTATTATTTGACTATCTTTTTTAAATCGATAGAATTTCACGCATATTTACACGCTTTTTATACCGTGTGAGAAATTAATAATCTGAGGCAACGATACATCTTATGGCTAAATGGAATGGTGAGTATATTCACCCATACGCAGAACACGGTAAAAAATCAGAGCAAGTTAAAAAGATCACCGTTTCGATCCCGCTAAATGTATTAAAGGTATTAACTGACGAACGTACACGTCGTCAAATCAATAACCTTCGCCATGCTACAAATAGTGAATTGCTATGTGAGGCATTTTTGCATGCTTTTACTGGCCAACCTTTACCAAATGACGATGACTTACGTAAAGATAACGCCGAAAAAGTGCCAGAAGAAGTTAAAAAAATAATGCAAGAAATGGGTCTAGAAGTACCCGTTTTAAACGAAGAATAAATATTACAAAGACAAAAAAAACCTCAGTAATTACTGAGGTTTTTTTATGTCTAAATTTTATTGCATAGCTCTACTGTATAGATTTACTGCATATAGTTTTCAGGTAGCTCAATTTGTGCAACACCTGACTCAATAGCAGCAAGTGCAACAGCTCTTGCTATACGCGGCAGTAAACGTGGATCCATTGGTTTTGGAATAATATACTGCGCACCAAATTCTAGTTTATCTACACCAGCGGCTTTTAAAACTTCTGCAGGTACTGGCTCTTTGGCAATACTTCGAATAGCATCTACTGCAGCAATTTTCATTTCATCGTTAATAGCGCTTGCACGTACATCAAGCGCACCACGGAAAATAAACGGGAAACATAAAACATTATTAACTTGGTTAGGGTAATCAGAGCGCCCTGTTGCCATGATTAAATCGTTGCGTGCGCCGTGCGCAAGTGCAGGATCAATCTCAGGATCTGGATTTGAACATGCAAACACAACTGGTTTTGCAGCCATTAGCTTTAAATCTTCAGCCGCTAATAAGTTAGGGCCAGAAACACCCACAAATACATCTGCATCTGCAATTACATCTTGCAATGTACGCTTATCGGTATTATTAGCAAAAAGCTGTTTGTATTCATTTAAGTCATCGCGGCGGGTATGAATAACACCTTTGCGGTCAAGCATATAAATGTGTTCACGCAGTGCGCCACACTTAATTAACAGCTCCATACACGCAACAGCGGCAGCGCCTGCACCTAAACATACAATAATTGCATCTTCAATTGACTTACCTTGTACTTCTAGCGCATTTAACATACCAGCAGCCGTTACAATGGCAGTACCGTGTTGATCGTCATGAAAAACAGGAATACTACAACGCTCTATTAATGCTTTTTCTATTTCAAAACACTCTGGTGCTTTAATATCTTCAAGGTTAATACCACCGAATGTGTCGGCAATGTTGGCAACCGTATTAATAAAGTCTTCTGTTGTTTTGTGCTTAACTTCAATATCGATAGAATCAAGCCCTGCAAAACGTTTAAACAATAACGCTTTGCCTTCCATTACAGGCTTAGACGCTAAAGGACCTAAATTACCAAGGCCTAGAATTGCAGTACCATTAGTAATAACCGCAACCATGTTACCTTTACCAGTATATTTATAAGCATTTGCAGGATCTGCAGCTATTTCACGTACAGGTTCGGCAACACCTGGGCTATACGCAAGTGCAAGATCATGAGCCGTTTCAGCTGGTTTTGTAAGCTCAATGCTAATTTTACCTGGTACGGGATGTGAGTGGTAATGTAGTGCTTGTTCACGAAAGTCAGACATAACGCGATGGTATCCTGCAATTTAAGTTAAAGTGAGAGATGGAGTCTTGGGGTACGATACCCTTATTATTTTTAAATTCCAAGCAATATCAGGTCTATCCTGTTATATGCTATATCCTTTAATTTTAAGAGGTTTTTCAGTAACTTTGCAGGATTATATCAACATTTAATAAATAAAAATTCACCTAAAAAGTAAGTTTTAAGGTGCTTTTATGCCTATCAAAATCTTATAAAATGTATACTTAAAGTATCAGCATAAACTTAGAATAACAGCCTACTACCCTACTTTAAAAACAGATAAGCCCACGTTAGCTACTTTTATCAACCTAGTTAAAAATTGTACTATTTAAAATATAGAGAATATCTATCGATTTGTCTGTAAAGGATTATGCATACTCAGAATAAGAATAGGAAATAGTTATGCAAAAGGAGGGGATAGTTAAAATCAACGAAATAATACCAATCCGCTTATATATGGGGTCTATTTAACGTTAAGAAAATTACGCTAGAACTAGGCAAAAATTTTTGTATCTAGTTGTTCTAAATAAAAAATTTTTAACGACGTTATAGTGCAATTTAATTCGTTAAATTGCTCAAAGATTTATGTAGGTTAGTTTAAGATAATAAATAACAAATTTTAGGCACAAAAAAAGCACCCTAAGGTGCTTTTTTTAACTAAACAGCAATAATTACTTCTTGCTGGCAAGTGCACCGAAGCGCTTGTTGAAGCGATCAACACGTCCGCCAGTGTCTAAAACTTTTTGCTTACCAGTGTAAAACGGGTGACACGCAGAACATACGTCTAAGTGAATGTCTTTACAAAGAGTTGAGCTAGTTTCGAATTTATTTCCACATGAACATGTTGCAGAAATTACTTCGTACTTAGGGTGAATACCTTCTTTCATAGGAACCTCTAGTTAAGGCCGCATCGCTCTCCAAACCCGGAGTTTGGCACCATACGTCGTTAAAACAAATTTGTTGGTGGCGGATTTTATCCAACAACCTCCCCCCACACAAGTATTTATTTATATTTTTGCCAAAAAAGTGAACAATCTCTGTCTCAAGCGCTATTGCTAGTAGGTTTTTAGCGTTATTTTTAGTACATTACAGCATTAATTTTACGGGTTGAGTTGTTATGAGTTTTGTTGAAGTTGCTATTAAAGTCCCGCTTCCACGCACCTTTGATTATAAAATAGAAGAACAGCTCAGTGGCTTATCAACTCCTTTACTACCTGGCATGCGGGTTTTGGTACCTTTTGGTAATCAAAAAAAAGTAGCGGTTGTTCTGGGTATTAAAAGCAGTACCGACGTCCCTTTAAATAAAATTAAAAATATTATAGAGGTAATAGATGACGCCCCTATTTTAAGTGCCCAGCATTTAGAACTCCTTAGCTTTACTGCCCGCTATTATTGCTATCCATTAGGCGAAACTATTCATATAGCGCTACCTGGTGCACTTCGCCAAGGTGAATCGCCTGATAAAACCAGTATTAATATGGTTGCCCTGACAGAAAAAGGTGCAAAAGTACCGTCATTAAAAGCTAAAACACAGCTCAACCTATTAAAGCAGTTATCGCAATCAGGTAAGTCATCATTAACTGAGTTAAAAGCACTGGGCTTTAGTAAAAAAACAATAGATAGCTTAATAGATAAAGAACTCATAACACAAACTATTGAGCACGATAACCAATGGCAAAGTGTTGCTCCAACCGTCGGTAGTAAACCAGTACTTAATAAAGAACAAGCGGTTGCTTGCACAGCTATAAATCAAAGTACTGGCTTTAGCAGCTTCTTATTAGAAGGCGTAACGGGCAGCGGTAAAACCGAAGTGTATTTACAGTGCCTAGAAGAAGTACTCAAACGTGGCGAGCAAGCCCTCGTACTCGTGCCCGAAATCGGCCTAACACCACAAACCGTAAACCGTTTTCGCCGCCGCTTTCCTGATACACCCATTATGCTTTGGCACTCAGCACTTACCGACAACGAACGTTTACAAACATGGCGTTTTTGCGAAAAAGGCAGTTGTGCGATAGTTATTGGCACACGTTCGAGTATTTTTCTGCCATTTTTAAAACTCGGTATGATTGTTGTTGATGAAGAACACGACTCGTCATTTAAACAACAAGATACCCTTCGTTACCATGCTCGTGATTTAGCCGCTTACAGAGCTTTTCAGCATAAAATCCCGCTTATATTAGGCAGCGCCACACCCGCGCTTGAAACACTTCACAAAGCAATTAATAACAAATACCAGCTATTAAGTTTAACGGAGCGTGCGCAAACAGCGACTGACAATCAGTTTAAGTTACTCGATATGAAAGGTCAGCCCGACCAAGCAGGTATTGCACATGCAAGCCTTGCTACTATGCGTCAGCACTTAAATCGCGGTAAACAGGTTATGGTATTTTTAAATCGCCGAGGTTTCTCACCAACCCTTATTTGCCATGAGTGCGGGTGGTTGAGCGAGTGTAAACGATGCAGTACCAGCGCTACATTTCATAAAGCGATTGGGCAAATGATCTGTCATCACTGTGGCGACCAGTACCCTGTCCCTCACCAATGCCCTGACTGTGGAAGTACGCAAATATTTCCTAACGGTAAAGGCACAGAGCAAATTGAAGAGTTTTTATCGACCGAGTTCCCTGATACACCCATTACTCGTATAGACCGCGATTCAACTCGCCGAAAAGGTAGCCTTGAAAAAGCACTTGATGAAATAAACCTAGGGGGCGCACGCATTTTAGTGGGCACACAAATGCTTGCCAAAGGCCATCACTTTGCAGATGTGAGCCTTGTTATAATTTTAGATGTAGATAGCGGCTTATACTCATGCGACTTCAGAGCGACAGAGCATTTAGCGCAATTAGTCACCCAAGTAGCGGGGCGTGCTGGACGTTCAGGAGAACCTGGTCAAGTGTTATTACAAACACACTTTCCAGAACACCCTCTTTTGCAAGACTTAGTTAATAATGGTTACCAAGACTTTGCCCGTTTTGCTCTTAGTGAGCGCGATGATGCTGACTTACCGCCCATTACAAATATGGCCATTGTGCGTGCACAAGGACATAGTATTAAACTAGTCGTCGATTTTTTGACGGATTTGGTTCCTGTGAATGGGGTATCTGGTATACAATTGCTCGGTCCGATCCCTGCCCCACTTGAAAGAGTCGCAGGTATGTATCGTTTTCAATTGCATATTCAAGCGCAAGATCGTCGCATATTACATCAGTACCTTGCGCAAATGGTTGATTATTTAAGTACCAGTAAACTTGCACAAAAAGTACGCTGGAGCTTAGACGTAGACCCTATAGACATGATTTAGGTTAAGGCCAAAATAACACCATGGCACAGCACGATTATATTAATAAAAAGCCTGCAGGCAGAAACAGTAAAAAAAACGCACCCGCTAAAAAAACATTTCCTATTCTTTTAGCCGTTATAGCCATCTTACTTGTAGGTGGTTTTGCCTACACACTATGGTTTATAAAAAGTAATGCCGATCCAAAACTTGTCGAAAAACAAGCTAACCCAACTGCACCCGCAAAAGTAGAAGTTGTTATTCCACGTACACCGGAATTTATTAAAGAAATTAGAAACCACGAGATTCAAGTTGAAGTAAAAGAACTTGAGCAAAAAGGTCCTTATGTTATGCAATGCGGTTCGTTCAGGACTCATGCACAAGCTGAATCGTTAAAAGCTAAAATCGCATTTGCAGGGCTCATTTCTGAGATAAAACAGGCTGAAGGCAGCAATGGTACTTGGTATAAAGTACGTTTAGGCCCTTATAAAACCAAACGCCAAGCCGAAAGCGATAAAAACAAACTTAAACGTGTAAAAATAGTCGGCTGCGGAATTTGGGGCTGGACTTGAAAATAAACCATTCACCCATATAACCTCATCATAATCGTTTTTTACGAGTTGCCTCTGCAGCTCGATGATGAGGAATAACATGACTACTATCGTAAGTGTTCGCCGCGGCGACAAAGTTGTAATTGGCGGCGATGGCCAAGTTTCACTTGGTAACACCGTAATGAAGGGCAACGCCCGCAAAGTTCGACGTCTTTATAATGGCAAAGTAATCGCTGGTTTTGCCGGCGGTACTGCTGATGCCTTCACTCTTTTCGAACGTTTTGAAAGCAAATTAGAAATGCACCAAGGTAACCTAACTAAAGCCGCAGTAGAAATGGCTAAAGATTGGCGAAGTGACCGTGCCCTTCGAAAACTCGAAGCGCTGCTCGCTGTAGCAGACGAAACAGCCTCTTTAATTATTACCGGTAATGGCGATGTAGTTCAGCCAGAAAACGATTTAATTGCGATTGGTAGTGGTGGTAACTTTGCGCAATCAGCTGCAACCGCCCTTTTAGAAAATACAGATTTAAGCGCTCGTGAAATAGTAGAGAAAAGCTTAACTATTGCAGGCAACATCTGCGTATTTACTAATAACTTCCAAACAATCGAAGAATTATAATAGGAACTATTATGTCTGATATGACCCCAAGAGAAATTGTTCACGAGCTAGATCAGCATATTATAGGTCAGGCTAAAGCTAAAAAAGCAGTCGCTATTGCGCTTCGTAATCGCTGGCGCCGTATGCAATTAAATGAAGATTTACGCAGTGAAGTAACACCAAAAAATATACTAATGATTGGTCCAACAGGTGTAGGTAAAACAGAAATTGCCCGCCGTTTAGCAAAACTTGCTAACGCACCATTCATTAAAGTAGAAGCGACTAAATTTACTGAAGTTGGTTATGTTGGTAAAGAAGTAGATACGATCATACGTGACCTCGTTGATGTTTCAATTAAAATGACTCGCGAACAGCAAACTAAAAAGTTTAAACATCGCGCCGAAGAAGCAGCAGAAGAGCGTATTTTAGATGCACTTTTACCACCGGTTAAAGATCAATATGGCGAAAGCCAACGCGACGATACTTCATCTACTCGCCAAACATTTCGTAAAAAATTACGTGAAGGTCAATTAGATGATAAAGAAATCGAGATTGAATTAGCGCAAGCTCAATCAAACGTAGAAATTATGGCGCCTCCTGGTATGGAAGATATGACCAACCAGTTACAAAGCATGTTTCAAAACATGGGCGGTGATAAACGCACTAAACGTAAGTTAAAAATTAAAGAGGCCTTCAAACTATTAACGGAAGAAGAAGCCGCTAAATTAGTAAACCCTGAAGAGCTAAAAGAACAAGCTATTTTTGCAGTAGAGCAAAACGGTATTGTGTTTATTGATGAAATAGACAAAATTTGTAAACGTGGTGATTCTTCAGGCCCTGATGTGAGCCGAGAGGGTGTTCAGCGCGACTTACTACCGTTAATTGAAGGCTCAACAGTAAACACTAAACACGGTATGGTTAAAACTGACCATATGTTGTTTATTGCCTCAGGTGCGTTCCAAATGTCTAAACCATCAGACATGATACCTGAGCTACAAGGTCGCTTACCGATTCGAGTAGAACTTGAGCCACTAACTGCAGATGACTTTAAACGTATCCTGACAGAGCCGCATGCATCGCTTACTGAGCAACAACGAGAGCTCCTTAAAACTGAGCAAGTAACGATTGAGTTTAGTGATGATGCTATTGAGCGTATTGCTAAGGCAGCGTGGCAAGTTAACGAAAAAACCGAAAACATCGGTGCTCGTCGCTTGCATACTGTGATGGAAAGATTGATGGAAGAAATTTCATACGATGCTTCTGAAAAAGCAGGTTCATCACTTGTTATTGACGCCGCTTACGTTGAAAAACATCTAGGCGCACTTGTTGAAGATGAAGACTTAAGCCGCTTCATTCTATAAAACGAATATAAACGTTATACTAAAAGCCTCCAGATTGGGGGCTTTTTAATGGGATATATAAAATGAAACACGTTACAAAAGTGCATTACCACAGCGTGAGTAAAAATTTAGATGTTTATTTTGACGACGATAGCCAAGCAGTCTTTAGCTGTGAATTTTTACGCGTTCACTCTCCCTCTGCTGAAGTGCAAGGCCATGGCTCTGGTCCAATGAAGCTAGTACTTAATAAACAATCTGTAGGTATAAAAAACATAGTACCTGTCGGGCATTATGCACTGCGTTTAGATTTCGATGATGGTCACAATAGTGGACTGTTCAGTTGGAGTTACTTTGAAAAACTACAAGCGCAGCAACAAACGTTGAGCGATGAATATTCGGCACGCGTAGCCGAGCACGAACAAAACAAAAACAGTGTACCAATAAAGTTTATTCCTTAAACCTTATTGGTAACTTTAGGTGGGTATTTTTAGATTAGTTAACCTAAACCCTGGTTAAGATATTTACTATCCAGAGTTCAGATTAGTTACACTTTAAACTTATCAATAGCGCTAAATAACACTCTAGCTTGCTCAGATACTTCTTCGCTAGTTTGGGCGTTTTTAGCAGCATGTTCAGTTGCATCTTGCGCAATATCGCGAATTCTTACTACATTTTTATTAACCTCTGATGCCACTTGGCTTTGCTCGTCAATAGCAACCGCTATTTGAGAGCTCATTTCCATTATTGTTTGTACATCTTCAGTAATTGCGCCTAATAACTCACCTGCTTTAATTGCTTGCGAGGCACTTTCATCGCCTTGAGAACGACATTTGTGCATAATACTCACCACTTCTTGAGTACGCTGCTGTAAGGTACTTATAATACCTTCAATCTCACTCGTGGACTCTTGAGTACGCTTCGCTAATGAACGAACCTCATCTGCAACAACAGCAAAACCACGACCATACTCACCAGCACGTGCCGCTTCTATTGCCGCATTAAGTGCGAGTAAATTTGTTTGATCTGCAATCCCCCGAATTACATCAAGCACTGAACCAATTGTTTCGCCATCTTTTTCAAGTTGCGATACTACATTTGATGCATTCCCTAACGAATCAGATAGAGCTCTAATGTGCTTAACGGTAGAGTCAACTTCACTGCGCCCTTGTTGAGCACTTAAGTTTGTTGACTCTGCTTTTTTAGCAGCCGCTTCAGTATTATGTGAAATATCCTGAATCGTCGCCTGCATTTCGGTGGCTGCAGTTGCAACCATGTCGGCTTCATGTAATTGCTCTTGCATACCGGAGCTTGTTGCTGCGGTACTTTCTGATAAATGCTCTGTTGCTATGTTAAGCGTATTTAAAGCACCATTAACTTCGTTAATTAAGTTTTTAAAATCGCCTATTAAACTATTAAAGTCGACCGTCATGGTGGTAATTTCGTCTTTACCTGTTTGCTCTATCATCACGCTTAAATCATTATTACGACGAATATCGTTAATGGTGTGATAAACCCGCTCTATAGGCACAATAATCGAGCGGCTCGTGAAATAAACCAACATCAAAACAATAATGCCAGCAATCACAAAAATAAGAATGGCTAAAAATTGTGCCTGTTCAACGCTTTTATCTACCTGTTGCTTAGTGCTTAATAGTATCTGCGCAACGATTGCATCACTTTGTTCAACACTTTTACGCATTTTTCCAAGTGCACCTGAATTTAAATCTAAGCCCAATTCAACCTGTGCCTGGACCAATGCTTGAAATTGCGTTTGGTAGGAGTTTAAAAAGCCATTTAATTGAGCTGTGTACCCCGTATCAAATTGAGCCTGAGCGATTTGCTGCTTTAAAGTATCAACCCCTTCATCAAATCGAGTTAAATACTTAAGATCAAAACGTAGCATAAAATCTTTTTCAGCCCGTCTTAATTGTAATATAGAAGATAAGAGTTTGTAATTATCTTGCTCTTTGAGCAAGCTTTCGACCTCGTGTACTGCACTTCTTAGTTCGCCATACAGCCCATCTTTTGGGTGTAATCCTATGCGTTTTTGTAGCACAACAACACTCATAAAGTCATTGTTATAAGCACTTACCAAATTATCGAGATTACTTATTTTTTGGGTTTCGATACCCTGCTCTTGCATAATTACATTCAACTTAGCAATTTTACTTTTAAGCTGGTTATAATCTTGTTCAAATAAGTCTAATGCTTCTTCTTGTTTATAAAAAAGAAAGTTTTTTTCATGTTTACGCAGTTCTAATTCATGGATATTAAGCTCTTCAGCAAGCTGAATTGTTTTATTTAAGCTTAACGTTGTTCTCGCTTCATAAATTATTACGCATAAAAGGACCACCATTGCTAAACCAACAACGACTGCGTTTAACTGTAAACGTCGTTTGATTGTTAAGTTTTGTAAAAAATTCATCGCTAACGCCTTTTTTAAATATGCATTTGTATTATAGCTGATAGCTCAGAAGCGACTCATTAATTTAACTTTTTATTATTGGTTATTCTAAGCTACTTAATTATGATGGCTATAAAGCGACACTATCCCACAAATCTTTGTGTAACGATTGTGTGTTATTCCACTGTTGTTTAACCAACCAATCAATTAAAGGCGCGGGATCGCTAGGGTAATTTATTTGCTTATTTTGCGGGGCGCTATTCCAGTCATCAAGGGCTTGCGGGTTTAAATAGTTCATAACATGCGCCATGCCCATGGCAAACAAAGTTTGTGCATTTGCGGTTTGCTCAAACTGCCCATCTAAAGGCTTTAATAGTAACTTCTTACCTAACTTAAGCGCTTCACTGGCAAGCTCAAACCCCGCATTACCAATAACGCCACTCGTGTTTGCTAAATCATTTAAAAAACCAGAGCGTGAGGGTGGTCGCAAATGTATATGTCCAAAAGACTGATTGCAGGCATTTGGGTGATAACAATAAAATTCTTTTTCGGGAAAGTCTTTTAAATAATCAACAATGCTATCTAAGTTTTCAAACGGTAAATATACCAATACCTTATTTAGTACCGCGACAGGATTCTCATGACTATGATGAGCAATAAAAGGCGGGATTATATTATTTGCGAATGGCTTCCAGTGTACGCCTAAGTAGGTAGATGCTGGTGCATAATGCTTGATGAGCGATTTTCTAAGTACACCACGACCAAATATAGGTACGTTTTCTGACAAAAATGCGGCTTGGTGACTAATACCGATAACGGGTATATCGGCCCGTTTTGCAGCCCATGCTGTAACTGGCTCAAAGTCATTAAGTACAAAATCGTACTGTTTTATATCAAGCGATTTTATATCACTCACCAGCTTACAAACTCGCATGTTTTTAAGTGTTTTTAAATTTTTGACTTGCCCATTTTCAGTACTAAACGATAAGCCCCTATACGCTTTATAATTTGAGAATTCGTGCATATCAAAGTAATCTTTATTTGCTCGCCCTGAAAACACATAATCAACATCAATACCAAGTTTATTAAAGCAGCTTGCCATAACCCTAGCCCGCGTTATATGACCATTACCGGTACCCTGCACTCCATACAATATTTTCATACAGGTACCACAAGCGCTAATGCGAATAAGCCACAAACACTGCCAATAATCGCACCTATAATAATATCAGCAGGAAAATGTACGCCTAATACAACACGAGAAATAGCCACACCAGCAGCCCAACTAAGTAGTAGCCATATATATTCAGGGAAAAAGTGACTTAGTATAATCGCAACTAAGAACGCTGCAGCGCTGTGACCCGAGGGCAAACTAAATTTATCATTGGGTACTATGTAAGCATTTGTTACTAAGCAGTCGCATGGACGGATACGGGCAAATCTATTTTTGGCCAGTAAATAAATGGGCCTTTCTATAGCAAAACCAACTAATATCGTTACAGGTAATAATTGTTGCTGCTCATTATTACTAAGCCACCACACCGCTAAACACACAAGTATGTAAAGCCCACCATCACCGCTTTTTGATAATCCAAACGCCATTGTTTTAAACCACTTCGGTGAGTTGCAATTAAACAGAGTTAAAAATAATTGCTCATCTAGCAGAGCTGCCCTTTTAAACATATTATTGTTATCCATCACTTCCCCCTCATTGCATAATATATGAACACCGATTTAGCTTATGTGTTGTAAATAACAATTGAGTGACGCTTTTAAGACACTATTATTGCGATTAATGATTTAGCGCTTGTTTTGTCTAAATTTACTGCGATTAAGTCGTTGTTATTGCTTATAAGGAGGGTATACTGAGGTATAAATTAATGTACCTTTTGAGGATAAAATAATGGATTACAGCACTTCTGATTTATGTGACCACTTTGCTGATGTGGTTGACGTGCTAGAGCCAATGTTCATCAACTTTGGTGGTCGACACAGCTTTGGTGGCCGCATTAAAACGGTTAAATGTTTTGAAAATAATGAACTGATCCGCGAATTACTTTCTCAAGACGGTACAGACTTAGTGCTTCTTATTGACGGTGGTGGCTCAACTCGCCGTGCACTTATTGATATTGAATTGGCCGAACTTGCACTTGAAAATAACTGGAATGGTATTGTTGTTTACGGCGCAGTACGCCACGTTGATGAGCTTGAAGAACTTGATTTAGGCATTCAAGCAATTGCTTCTATCCCTGTTGCAGCTGATAGTGAAGGTGCTGGCGAGGATGCTATAGGCGTTAACTTTGCCGGTGTATCATTTTTTGATGATGACTTTATTTATGCTGATAGTACTGGCATTGTTTTATCTGCAGAAGAATTAGAATTGGAAGTTGTAGAAGTATAACGTGACCTCCCATTTAAAAGTATATGATGAAAGCGCGGTTAGAGCACTTTGCTCTAGCCGCGTAAATGAAAAAAAAGCATGGCAATCAATGGCCTTGCTAGACACTCAAGTAAACCTGCAACAAGCACTTATTGACGCAGCTCAATTTGGCATTCGCTACGTACTTCTTGGTATTTGCGAAGATATTGGCCCAAAAGCAAATTTAGGAAATGGCGGTGCAAACGAAGCATGGTCTGCTTTTTTAAAATGTTTTTTAAACCAACCTCATAATCAATTTATTGCCACTCAAAAAGTACTTTTATTGGGTGAAGTAAATACTGATGATTTAATGGCGCAAAGCAACCAACTTAATAATCAGCAAGCCCAGCAGTTAACTCAATTACGAGATTTATGCCAACAACTTGATGAACGCGTAGAGTCAGTATTAAGCCTTATTTTTAAAGCAGGGCTTGAGCCAATCGTCATTGGCGGAGGTCACAATAATTGCTTAGGTATTATTCGCGCGCTAAGTAAGTCAAAAAACACGCCTGTTAATGCTATCAATTTTGACCCTCATGCCGATTTTAGAGAATGTGAAGGTCGCCATAGTGGTAATGGTTTTCGCTACGCGTATAACGAGCAACATCTAAGTAATTACCATGTTATTGGCTTACATGAATTAAAAAATAATCAAGCAATTATAGATGCAATGAGTGAAGCTAACTTTAAGTTTGATAGCTATCAATCTATACAAGTTAAGCGAAAAATCACACTAACGCAGGCAATTGAAAATGCACTAAGTAATTTTAATGATTTACCACTGGGTGTTGAAGTTGATTTAGATAGTATTACTTATATGCCAGTTAGTGCGTATACATATTGCGGATTTAGTGTGAGTGACACTGAGCACTTTGTGCATTTAGCTGCAAGCCACCGGCACTCTAAGTACTTACACTTATGTGAAGCAGCGCCTAGCCAGCACCCTAACGGGTTAGATGCCGGTGCTGCCCATGTAGGGCAAGTGATTAGTGCACTTGTAAATAGCTACCTACAAGCCAAAGAAAACACTTAACGTTGTTGAACCGATCGCCACTCTTTTAGCCAGCTCATTAAACCGATACTACTTAGCGGGTGACCAAAGTAATAACCTTGGGCAGCATAACCTTTTAAGCTTTTTACAAACTTAAGTTGCTCAAGTGTTTCAACTCCTTCAAAAATCACTTTTGTTTTTTGTTGGCTATGCATATCAACCATTCCACCAACTAAACTGCGTATATTGTTTTGATTACTAAAGTCAGCGGTAAGTGAAGGTGAGACCTTAATATACTCAACCGCTAAACTTGGTAACTTAGAAAGTAGTACCGGGTTATCACCAAGTCCATCCACGCATACTTTTAAGCCTATGTTATTAAGCCTTGCGATCATGCCTCGGCCTTTGTCATCTAAACCAGCAAAAATATGTAAAGGGCATTCAACAATTAAGTCCCCCGCCTCTAAGTGATGTTCATTTATAACAACATCAACAAATTCAACAAACTCTTCATTTAGCATTTCAGGGCCAAATACGTTAATGCTAAGCGGTATAGAAATACCTTCTACTCTAAGCGCCATTGCAAGTTCAGCGGCTCTCTCCATTACAAATTTAGCAAGCGGGTAACCAAGCCCTGCTATTCTTATGTCGTCAATAAAACGATTAGCAGATAAAATTCCTTGCTTAGGGTGCTGCCAACGCAGTAGTAATTCTAAAAACTCAATTTGACCGTTTTCGTTACAAATTATAGGTTGAAAATAGAGTTCTAATTCGCTCGAAAAATCAATATTTGCTAATTCTTTTAGTCGCGCTTGTTGCTCTCGCAGTTCAATCATCATTTGTTGATGATAAGGCACAACCTTGCGATTTGGGTGGCTATCGAGTGCTAGGTATGCGTACGATATTAAATTATCAAAGTTATTGTCTTGCTCATTACAATCAACATAACTCGCCCTCGCTTTTACCTCTACAGTGCAGTTAGCAACATTAAATGGCTTAAGCGTTGCACCCAGTATTTGTTCAATAACCAACTCATGTAAATGTTTTTGATTCGCGAAACTACAAATAAATGCAAAGTTAAGGCCCCCTAAGTGGGCTAGCTTTTCTTGCCCAGTTAAAGTCACTATTTCGTCACTTGAAAGTAGCTCTTTTATTCGATTAGCCGATTGCGCTAACAGTATATCGCCAAAGTCACGTCCTATATGCTGGTTAACTTGCTCAAATCCTTCAAGACGAATAACGATTAACGCTGCACTTACTTGCTTGTTGTCGCACCATGCATAGTAACCTTGGCGTAACTGTTTTCTATCTGCAAAAACCGAAAGCGGAGACTCTTCTATAAATGTATCACCTGTAGGTTCTGGCTCTATCACGACTTCTATTTCAGCGCTTTCGTCATTTAAAAAGCCAACAATAGCTAATAATAATATTGCTAACACAACCCAAAATAACGGAACTTCCAATAATAAATGAGCTGAAAATAGAACAACAAATAAAAGACCAGCCATTGAGCTGGTAATAATCATGCTCCAATTATTTCGCTCGAAGGCTTGCCATAAATGAAAACAAAATCCAAAGGCAAGTAAAATGGCAAGCCAAGCTGCGCCCGTACTCAAAATAGCCAAACCAACAGCTGCTGTGCATAAATAGCTAAATTTAATACTGGCATTTTTAACGGCAAATAAAGTGGCAATCATCGCCATCAATAGTGCACCACTAAAAAATATTGGGAAGTTACTGTCGGTTAGTATGTTCAAATTAACGGCATCCGTATTCGCTAAAAAAGTTTAAACCAGATTATATGTGGGCAAAAATAATACAAACTAGTTAATTCTACCCAAAATCCATAAATTTAACAGTTTATTTACGCCAAATTGGTAACTTAATTGTGATGGATGACTTATTTGCCAATGCGCAATATCAGCTCTTGCACCAACCTTTAAAATACCACGGTCGTCTAACCCTAGTGCTTTAGCAGCATTGCGAGTAACACCTGCCAATGCTTGCTCGGGTGTTAATCTAAACAATGTGCATGCCATGTTCATCATCAAGTGCACTGAGCACAGCGGTGAAGTGCCAGGATTAAAATCACTCGCAATAGCTATAGGTACTTTATATTGATTAAGTAACTCAATAGGTGGGAATTTAGTTTCTCTTAAAAAATAAAATGCACCGGGCAATAACACCGCGACCGTCCCAGCGTTTGCCATGGCTTTTACACCCTCTTCATCGAGATGCTCAATATGATCTGCCGAAAGGCCATTGAACTGCGCCACCAGCTCAGCACCATGTTGATTAGATAACTGCTCAGCATGGCATTTTACTGGGAGGTTATGCTTTTTAGCCGCCTGGAAAACACGTTTGGTTTGCGAATGACTAAAGCCTACATTTTCACAAAATACATCGACTGCATCAGCAAGATTATTAGCCACTACCTGATCAAGCATGTCAGTACATACCAAATCAATATATTCATCAGCACGGCCTTTGTATTCAGGCGGTAGAGCATGCGCCCCTAAAAAAGTAGTTTTAATATCAATAGGATGATGCTCACCTAATAAACGAGCTACTTCTAATATTTTTATCTCGTTTTCAGTATCTAGCCCATAGCCCGACTTTATTTCAACGGTGGTTACACCTTCTTTTAACAACGTATTTAAGCGATCTTTTGCATCAACAAATAATTGCTCTCGATCGGCTGCTCTCGTCGCTTTAACCGTACTTGCTATGCCACCGCCTTGTGCCGCAATTTGCTCATAACTTACACCCTGCAAGCGCTGCTCAAACTCTTGCGATCTTGAACCTGCAAACACTAAATGTGTATGACAATCTATTAAGCCCGGCGTTAACCACTGCCCTTTTATACTCAATGTCGGCGTTGCAAACACATCAAAACTGGGCAACGTTGCTTGCTCTCCAATCCACGCAATTTTACCATTTTTAATAGCTATAGCAGCATTTTCGATTGCGCCATAAGGGGCATTTATATTGCTATCCATAGTGGCAATATTGGCATCAGTTAAAAGTAAGTCGATTTCTTCTAACTCATAATTTTTTGTTGTGCTTTGCATTTTACAGCCCTTTTTACGCCCAGAGTGATGAAAATATAGTCTAACAACCCATCTTGTATATACAAGGTAATTGTGTCATCTTATTTATATAGTTTATTTTTAATGTAACCATAAATTTAATGACGACACCTAAATTTGCGCAAATAAAACAATTCATTGTTGATAAAATTCGCAGCGGTACGTGGCAAGAAAACCAACGTGTTCCCTCTGAAAACGAACTAAGTAGTCAATTTAGTGTCAGCAGAATGACAGCCCGCCGAGCACTAAGCGAATTAACCGAGGCAGGTATTTTAACCCGCAGCCAAGGGCTTGGTACATTTGTAGCCACATTTAAATCGCAGTCATCGTTACTCGAAATAAAAAACATTGCTGATGAAGTAAAAGAGCGTAACGGCAACTACACCTGTAGTGTACTCATACTTGAATCAATAAATGCAGTCGCACCTATTGCCATTGCGCTTGGTGTTGAGATTGACAGTGTTGTATATCGAAGTGTACTCGTTCATAACGAAAACGACAGCCCCTTGCAGCTAGAAGAGCGTTTTGTAAACCCTGCACTTGCGGCTGGTTACTTACAACAAGACTTTAGCACGCTTACACCTCATGAATATCTATCTAGTGTTGCACCACTTACCCAAGCGAGGCATACCGTAGAGGCTATTATGCCAAACAGCGAAATGTGCCAATGGTTAAACTTATACAACGAAGAGCCGTGCTTACAAGTTATTCGACGCACATGGTCTATTAACGGCATCGTAAGCTTTGCGCGCCTTGTATCACCAGGCAGTAAATATCGCTTAGGTGGTCACTTAACATTTAAAAAATAACAAACAATAGCGCTTACTGCGCTTTTTTTATAACAAATCACCTTGTATATACAACAGGAGCAAAACATGAACAACCGACTCGACACAAGTCGCGTAATACGTGCACCTCATGGCGATAAAATAAGTGCTAAAAGCTGGCAAACTGAAGCTGCTAAGCGCATGCTAATGAATAATTTAGACCCTGAAGTTGCAGAACATCCTCATGCACTTGTTGTATATGGTGGTATTGGCCGAGCAGCTCGTGATTGGCCAAGTTATGACAAAATTATAGAAACCCTCGATAGACTCGAAAGCGACGAAACTCTGCTTGTACAATCAGGAAAACCCGTTGGTGTATTTAAAACCCACAGTAATGCCCCTCGTGTACTTATTGCCAACTCAAACCTTGTTCCACACTGGGCAAATTGGGAGCACTTTAACGAGCTCGATAAAAAAGGCTTGATGATGTACGGACAAATGACAGCGGGTTCTTGGATTTATATTGGCTCGCAAGGCATTGTACAAGGTACTTACGAGACCTTTATAGCCATGGCAAAGCAACATTTTTCAGGCAGTGCTAAAGGCAAGTGGGTATTAACGGGTGGCCTTGGTGGTATGGGCGGTGCGCAACCACTTGCCGCTACAATGGCAGGGTTTAGTGCGCTAGTTGTTGAATGTGATGAAAGCCGTATCGATTTTCGTATAAAAACAGGCTACGTTGATGTAAAAGCAACGAACCTTGAACACGCACTGCAATTAATAACCGACGCGTGCATAAAAGGTGAAGCCCTATCAGTTGGCTTACTTGGTAACGCTGCCGATGTATTTAGTACACTGGTTAAAACAGGTATTACACCTGATGTAGTCACAGATCAAACATCAGCTCACGATCCATTAAATGGTTACTTACCACAAAACTGGACAATGGAGCACGCAGCAAAAATGCGTGAGCAAGATCCAAAAGCGGTAGTAAAAGCGGCTAAACAATCAATGGCAGTCCAAGTTAGAGCCATGCTGGCGCTGCAAAAAGCGGGTGCCGCCACTACTGATTACGGAAATAATATTCGTCAAATGGCGTTTGATGAAGGTGTTACCAACGCGTTTGATTTCCCTGGATTTGTACCCGCCTATATTCGCCCTTTATTTTGTGAAGGTATTGGACCATTTAGATGGGTAGCATTATCGGGCGATCCTGAAGATATTTATAAAACCGACGCTAAAGTAAAAGAGCTTATTCCTGATGATGCACATTTGCATAACTGGCTTGATATGGCGCGGGAACGCATTCAATTTCAAGGGCTACCTGCACGTATTTGCTGGGTTGGGCTAAAAGATAGAGCGCGCCTTGCACTGGCCTTTAATGAAATGGTTAAAAATGGCGAACTTAAAGCCCCTATCGTTATTGGTCGTGACCACCTCGACTCTGGCTCAGTTGCCAGCCCTAACCGCGAAACAGAAAGCATGAAAGATGGCTCAGATGCGGTATCGGACTGGCCATTACTCAATGCACTGCTTAATACGGCAAGTGGCGCTACTTGGGTGTCTCTTCATCATGGTGGCGGTGTAGGTATGGGGTTTAGTCAGCACTCTGGTGTGGTTATTGTTGCCGATGGTACAAATGAAGCTAAAGAGTGTATTGCTCGCGTACTTTGGAACGACCCTGCAACGGGTGTAATGCGCCACGCTGATGCTGGATACGACATAGCAAAGAACTGCGCTAAAGAACAAAATTTAGACCTACCAATGTTAGACAAGGAATAATCATGTTCGAACTGACTCTCACTCCAGGCTCACTTAATTTAAACACACTGAGAAAAATTAATAATTCACCAGTAAAGTTAAGCCTTGTACAGCATGCTGAATCACAAATAGCTGCCAGCGCACAAACCGTTCAAAACGTTATTAATGAGCACCGCACTGTATACGGAATTAACACCGGCTTTGGGTTATTAGCTAATACCAAAATAGCCGACGACGAACTTGAATTATTACAGCGCTCCATTGTGCTTTCACACGCTGCTGGCATTGGCGAATACATGGATGACAGCACAGTAAGGTTAATGATCACCTTAAAAGTAAACTCGCTTTCGCGCGGCTACTCGGGTATTCGCCTGCAAGTAATCCAATTTTTTATGCAGCTGCTTAGTAGCGAAGTATATCCGTGCGTGCCTAAAAAGGGCTCCGTGGGGGCATCGGGGGATTTAGCCCCTCTTGCGCATATGTGCCTACCTTTATTAGCTGAAGGTCAAATGCGACATAAAGGAAAAATAATTAGCGCAGCACAAGGGTTAAAAATAGCGGGGCTTGAACCTCTTACCCTTGCAGCTAAAGAAGGCTTAGCATTATTAAATGGCACACAAGCGTCAACTGCGTTTGCACTACAAGGCCTATTTAGAAGCGAGAACTTATATGCACAAAGCTGCGTTATCGGCTCGATAAGCATAGAAGCTGCAATGGGCAGTCGCGCGCCATTTGATGCACGTATTCATGATATTCGTGGTCAGCGCGGACAAATAGACACCGCTCAAGTATTTAGAGAGCTACTCGATACGCACTCTCAAATTAGTGATTCCCACGTCAATTGTGAAAAAGTACAAGATCCATACTGCCTTCGCTGCCAACCTCAAGTGCTAGGTGCTTGCCTAACTCAGATACGCCAAGCTGCAGAAGTGTTGCTATGCGAGTCGAACGGTGTAACCGATAATCCGCTAGTTTTTGCCGATGTAGGCGACATAATATCGGGAGGTAACTTTCATGCAGAGCCAGTTGCAATGGCCGCCGATAACTTAGCTATCGCAATTGCCGAAATTGGTGCATTAGCAGAAAGGCGAATTGCATTACTTATCGATTCAAACCTATCCAAATTACCGCCATTTTTAGTTGAAAACGGCGGTGTAAATTCAGGATTTATGATTGCCCAAGTTACCGCAGCAGCGCTTGCGTCAGAAAACAAATCATTAGCGCATCCGGCTTCGGTCGATAGCTTGCCTACATCTGCAAATCAAGAAGATCATGTTTCTATGGCAACCTTTGCAGCAAGGCGCTTAGATGAAATGGCCAATAATACCCAAGGTGTTTTGGCAATAGAATGGTTAGCATCGGTTCAAGGGCTAGAATTTAGAAAGCCGCTTGAACCATCACATAAAGTGCAAAGCGCTAAAGCGTTGTTACGCGAGCATGTGAGTTATTATGATAAAGACCGCTACTTTGCTCCCGATATCGAAGCTGCTAATACATTACTAAGTGAAGGTAAGCTATGCGACTTCATAGAGAGCAGTCCCCTGCCTTCAGCATATTAAATACCATATTGGTAAGTAAAGCCTAGCGCTTCAATAGCTGAGCCAATAACTTTGCGCTCAGCTTTATCATCACTGGTAAAGCGTGGTAACTCGCCACCATGTTCTGCACACTTCACTGCATAGTATTCAGCTTTTGTTGGGTGCGCAGGATTAACAACATTATAAATATTTTGCCCTACTTGCCAGTGTTCTATCACCGCAAAAATAGCATTAATTACATCTTGTTGATGCACCATATTTACTACTTGCTCACTTGATGTATTGAGCTCTTTGCCTGCCACAAAACGACCCGGTTCTCTATTAGGCCCTAGTAATCCAGCTAAACGCAGCACTTTCCCGTCTTGCTCAAGTACTTGCTCTTCTGCCTCATAGAGCTTTATTTGGCGCTCGTTTGTGCATGAAATATCGCAACTTTCGCTATATACACCAGGCTCTTGATCGTATACCCCGGTTGACGAGCATAATAAAAAGCCCTTTGCGTTTAACTCCTTTGAGAGCTTAAGCGCTGCGGTGAGTGTTTCAGGATAATTACTTTCACTGTGCCTGCTACGTGGTGGAATAGCACATACCCAATAAGCATTTTGTAAATCAACTTGATGTCTTAATTGCCCATCTTCAAGTGTAAACTGACGCTCAAAATCAAACTCGTGTATATCTGTTCTATGCGTTCCTTGTACTTGCCAATCAGTTTTTTGCGCACTTACGCATAAAGCATGCCCTAACCAACCTGCACCTAATACTACTAATTTATTACTTTTATTTGTCATTTTTGTATAAGCCTTTATTTTAAACGCATAATTAGTTCTTTCTATCTAACTTTATAGAGATTTTAAGTAAGATATGATTAGATATAATTTCATAAATAATAAAAATATGCGCACTCATGCTAAATAATTTATCATTACGGAAGAAAATATTATTATTGATTGGTGGAACAATTACCGTTTTACTAATTATCGCCTCAACATTTTTTGTTAAACACATTGCTAATCTCTCTAGAGAAAACATAGAAAACGAAGCACAAAGTTATCTACAGACCGAGCAACTTTCAATGCAAAGTTACTTTGCGATGTACGGTAAAATGGTATCAACCTTTGTTAATAACCCACATTTGATCAATTTTTTTGAAAATTGGGATACTCGCGATCAAGCACTCGAAAGCGCGTCAGGTTACAACGAAGTAAACCAAGACTTTGTGCGTTTAAGCTCAAACGACGAAAACATCTTATCGGCCTTTTTTGCCTCAGCAACCACCGGTGAATACTTTAAAGAAAATGAACGTACAAGTCACTACAACGGCCAGCCTTATTACGCCTACAAGCGTGGTTGGTGGCAAGAAGCCATGCAAGTTAACAAACTTTACGTAGGTCCAATCTCTGTTGATTTAACCACAGGCGTAGCATCTGCAGTAGTACAACAACCTGTTTATAATGCACAGCGTAAACTCATTGGTATGGGCGGTGTTGATTTACAACTAAACAAAATTAACGACATGGTCGAAAATATTCGCTTTAACGGCCAAGGTTATGGATTTTTACTCGATGGAAATCAAAAAGTAGTTCACTTTTCAAAAGCCACTGGACACAAACTTTCAATTACAGATGAAGGTGCAAACGGTAAAGAAGGACTCGATGCGCTTGAGCAACAATTTACAGATACAGCAGGCTTTAAAGAATTAAATACACAAATGCGAAATAACCTTAAAGGCAGCCAAATGGTTACTTTTAAAGGTGAGCAGTTTTATGTGGTTTACCATCGCTTACAGCTAGATCAGCCTTATATAGATTGGTATGTAGGTCTACTTATTCCTACTAGCATGATTGAAGAGCCCGTAAATGCCGCAGTAACCGCAACAACAACTGCAGTAGTTATTATCTTAATTATTATATTAGCCATGATTTTATGGGCTACCCATATGATTTCAAAACCCATCACAACACTTACGCACATTATGCGTGATATAGCATCGGGTGAAGGCGACCTTACTCAAAAAATTGATATTAATAGCCAAGATGAAGTGGGACAGCTGGCCAATCATATGAACACTTTTATTGATAAGTTACGCGCCATGATGCTAGAAACCGCAGCGCAAGCAGAACAGCTAAGTAATGCAGCAGCTCAGCTAAGACATGTTTCTGAGCAAACTAATTCTGAAATTCAGCAAGAGAAGCAGCAAGTTGATAGCGTCAGCGCTGCGGTAACTGAAATGGCGACTACTGTGCTTGAAATATCACGTAATGCACAACATACAAATAACGCAGCTGAAGAAGTTCAGGCAATTACAGCTGAAGGTGCAAGCCGTTCTACACAGGCGCAAAAAGTAATGACTGAACTGGCGTTGCATATTGGCGAAGCATCTAAAGTGGTAGCAGGCCTTGAGCAAGAAAGTAATAATATTGGCGCATTAGTCGATGTAATTAATTCAATAGCCGATCAAACCAACTTACTTGCACTTAATGCGGCTATAGAGGCAGCTCGTGCCGGTGAACACGGTCGAGGCTTTGCCGTTGTTGCTGATGAAGTACGCTCACTAGCAAGTCGCACACAAGAATCAACTGACGATATTCGTAATATGATTTCGCGCTTGCAGCAAATAGCTCAACAGGCCTCAGTGATGATGCAACAAGGACAAGATCAAACCGAGGGCTCAGTACTGCAAACTAAAGAAGTACTTAGCTCACTTCACAATATTGCGCAGTCGGTCACTAAAGTACAAGACCAAAGTCATCAAATAGCCACGTCAACTGAGGAGCAAACAGTCGTTGCTGAAGATATTAATACGAGCCTTTCGGCAATTAATAACTTAGTGAACAGTACCGCTGACCATGCGCACACCCTCGCTGACGAAGCTCGTGACTTAAGTGATCTAGCTGCGGCACTTAACAAAACGGTTAACCAATTTAAATTATAAAACACTCATTTAATAGCTGTGTTTAAGCGTCAAACTTAAGCGCAGCTATAACCCTTGTTTTTAATTTATTTAGCACCATATCTTTACAGTTCGCTACTATTTTTACTGTAATTGAGTAATACAAAGTTATTTTTACGAACCAGATCAAATTTTTCGATTTTATACACAGATCTTTTTATTGAGATAGTTTGTTGTTTGGCAGAGTCTGGTATAGTAGCGCACGTAATAAACAGTGCTTTTTGAGCGGTTTAATACAATATTGCTAATTAATATGTTCTAAGTGTTATTTAAAAGCACATATTAATTACCAATTGTTAAAAATGGGTTAGCCGATACTCGGCTGACAAAGAATACATTGTAACGGTTTTATCATGATATCTAATTTATTTACCAAGCTTTTTGGTAGTCGCAATGACCGCACTATTAAAAACTTAAGAAAGACGGTCGCGCTAATCAATGCGCTAGAAACGCAACTTGAAGCGCTTTCTGATGAAGATTTAAGAGCTAAAACAGCTGAGTTTAGAGAACGTTACGATAACGGACAAGGCCTTGACGATATCCTACCTGAAGCTTTTGCTGTGGTACGTGAAGCGTCAAAGCGTGTAAATGGCATGCGTCATTTCGACGTGCAGTTATTAGGTGGTATGGTTTTACATCAAGGTCGCATTGCAGAAATGCGTACCGGTGAAGGTAAAACACTAACAGCTACCCTACCAGCTTATTTAAACGGCTTAACAGGCAAAGGTGTTCACGTAATTACTGTGAATGACTACCTTGCTAAACGTGATGCTGAAACCAACCGTGCGTTATTTGAATTTTTAGGCCTTACTGTAGGCTGTAACGTACCGGGTATGATGCCACAGCAGAAGAAGCTAGCTTATACTGCTGACATTACGTACGGTACAAATAACGAATTTGGTTTTGACTACCTTCGCGATAATATGGCTTTTAGCATTGATGAACGTGTTCAGCGTCCATTATTTTATGCCGTAGTCGATGAAGTGGATTCAATCTTAATTGATGAAGCGCGTACTCCGCTTATTATTTCAGGCCCAGCTGAGGACAGCTCTGAGCTATACACTGAAATAAATACCATCGTTCCTTTACTTGAACTTCAAGAAAAAGAAGACGAAGAAGGTGTTGAAGGCGACGGCGATTACACTATTGATGAAAAGTCTAAGCAAGTTCATTTAACAGAACGTGGTCAAATTAAAGTAGAAGAGCTACTTACCGAACGCGGCTTAATTGAAGAAGGCGATTCGCTTTACTCAGCAGCAAGCATTACGCTACTAAGTCACGTTTATGCCGCCCTTCGTGCCCACAAGCTATACCAAAAAGATGTTGATTACGTAGTAAAAGAAAACGAAGTAATCATTATCGATGAGCATACTGGTCGTTCAATGGAAGGTCGTCGTTGGTCAGAAGGTTTACACCAAGCTGTTGAAGCTAAAGAAGGTGTAAATATTCAGAACGAAAACCAAACACTTGCATCTATTACGTTCCAAAACTACTTCCGTTTATACGAAACATTAGCAGGTATGACAGGTACTGCCGATACTGAAGCTTTTGAGTTTCAATCTATCTACGGCCTAGATACTGTTGTTATGCCAACTAATAAGCCAATGGTTCGTGATGATCGCGCCGACTTAGTTTACCTAACACAAGAAGAAAAATACGAAGCAATTTTAATTGACATTAAAGACTGTCAAGACCGCGGACAACCGGTACTTGTAGGTACTATTTCAATTGAAAGCTCTGAGTATTTATCGCAGTTTTTACGCAAAGAAAAAATTAAGCACAACGTACTTAATGCCAAATTTCATGCGCAAGAAGCAGATATCGTTTCAGATGCTGGCCTACCAGGTACAGTAACAATTGCAACCAACATGGCCGGTCGTGGTACCGATATCGTGTTAGGTGGTAACTGGAACAGTGAAGTTGAAAAACTTGAGAACCCAACTGCTGAGCAAATTGCTGAAATTAAAGCAGCTTGGAAAATTCGCCATGATGCGGTAATTGATGCTGGCGGTTTACATATCATTGGTACTGAACGTCACGAATCTCGTCGTATAGATAACCAATTACGTGGTCGTTCTGGTCGTCAAGGTGACGCCGGTTCTAGCCGTTTTTACTTATCGATGGACGATGCACTAATGCGTATCTTCGCTGGTGAACGCATGACTAACATGATGCGTAAACTAGGTATGCAACGCGGTGAAGCAATTGAACATCCATGGGTAAACCGTGCGATTGAAAATGCACAGCGAAAAGTAGAAGCACGTAACTTTGATGTTCGTAAGCAACTACTTGAATACGATGATGTAGCAAACGATCAACGTCGCGTTGTTTACTCTCAACGTAATGAGCTACTTGAAGAAGGCGATATTTCAGAAACTATCACAGCAATTCGTGGTGATGTTCTTGCTAGTGTAATTGATCAATACATTGCACCACAAAGCCTTGCTGAAATGTGGGATATTCCTGGCCTTGAAGAACGTTTAAAACAAGACTTCTTAATTGAATTACCAATTACTCAGTGGTTAGCAGATGACAATAAACTATACGAAGAAAAACTTCGTGAGCGTATTGAGCAGGCGGTTGAGCAGTCGTACAAGCAAAAAGAAGAGCAAGTTGGCGATTCTGTTTTACGTCAATTCGAAAAAGCGATTATGCTACAAAGTCTTGATCAGCATTGGAAAGATCACCTTGCTGCTATGGATCACTTACGTCAAGGTATTCATTTACGTGGTTACGCGCAAAAGAATCCTAAGCAAGAGTATAAGCGTGAGTCGTTTGAGCTGTTTTCTGAAATGCTTGAAAACTTGAAAGTAGATGTTGTAAGCATCCTAAGTAAAGTACAAGTACGCGCAGAAGAAGATGTTGAAAAAGTAGAAGAGCAACACCGTAAAAGTGAAAATGCTCCTCGCGAATACCAACATGAAGAAGCTGAGCAAGTAGGTGGCGAAGCGCCAGCACCAGAAACAGCTACTGTAATGGCTCGTACAGAACCAAAAGTAGGTCGTAATGACCCTTGTCCTTGTAAATCAGGTCAAAAATTCAAACAATGTTGCGGTAAATTAAAATAGCCCAATATTGTTATTAGCTTATTAAAAAGCGGCGCTAGCGTCGCTTTTTTTTATGGAGTTTTAAAGTAATGACTATAGAAATTGTACATGTAGCTGTTGGTGTTATTAAGAAAAATAACGCTATATTCATTTGTAAACGCGCAGATGAACAACATCAAGGCGGTTTATGGGAATTTCCTGGTGGCAAAGTAGAAGCAGGTGAAAGTGTTTTTGTTGCACTTAAACGCGAGCTTACTGAAGAAGTTGGATTAACGATTCACAGCTCTAGCCAACTTATGGTGATTGAACATGACTACGGCGATAAATGCGTTAAATTAGATGTACACGTAGTAAGTAACTTTAGCGGTGAAGCACATGGCGCTGAAGGGCAACCTAGTGAATGGGTAGCAATTAGTGAATTAGAAAATTATGATTTTCCTGAAGCTAATGCTGAAATTATCGAGAAAATAGTAGCTCGATACGCATAACAAACTAGGTACAAGTGAGCACAATGAACATCTCAATACAAAATAAGCTAAGCGAACAATTAGCATTAAATCCTGAGTTAACTCAAGTTAGTGTGATTGGTAGCGGCCATATAAATAGTACATGGCTACTTACGTGTATTGATAAACAGTTTATTGTGCAAAAACTTAATACTGAGGTATTTAAATACCCTGCTCAGTTAGTAAGTAATGCAAAGCTAATTGAGCAGCATTTAAATACCAAACAACTACAAAGCAACTACCCCCTTGAAACAGTTAAACATATAGCCATACAAAACAACGAACACTTAATAGAAATTGATAGCGCGCATTATCGCGTCCTTAGCTATATTAGTGACAGTTACAGCGAAGACGTTGTTAAAAATGCGCAACAGAGCGAGCAAGCGGCTTACGCCTTTGGCGTGTTTGCTCATGCATTACAAGATTTTGATACACAACAACTACATACTGTAATTCCTGATTTTCATAACTTAGCGATGCGCTTTGAGCAATTAAATACCGCAATCACAAATAACTCTGTAAATAGAGTAAAGCACTGCGCTGACGAAATAGAATATTGCTTATCGCAGCAACATTTAATCACCGAGCTTAATAGCATAGCTAAGCAGATACCACTTAGAGTGTGTCATAACGATACAAAAATAAATAATATGCTGTTTTGTAGTGCAACTCACAAAGCAAAAGCAGTGATTGATTTAGATACCTGCATGGCGGGATTTAGGCTTTATGATTTTGGCGACATGGTACGCACTTTCTGCTCCCCCGAAGCCGAGGATTCAACAAACTTACACAACGTTATTATTCGAAAAGACATATTTTCAGCCATTGTTAAAGGCTATGTAACGCCATTAAAAAGTAGCATGAGTACAAAAGAACAAGAAAGCCTGCTGTTAGGCGCTAAAATAATGCCGCTCATGTTAAGTGTGCGCTTTTTAACTGATTACTTAAATAACGATGTGTACTTTAAAGTGGCTCATGCAGAGCATAATTTAGAGCGAGCACAAAACCAACTCGCGCTTTATAAAAACATACTCAGTAACGAAAAATGGATGCACCAATGCTTAATGAGCTAAAGCTTATTTAACCTGAACTCTGGTTAAGAGATTTATTAACGTATTGAATCATGGTGATATTTAAATTTATTTTCTCTAGCCAGAGATTTTTAGTGAAAACAAGGCGAATTTACGCGTCAATAGCTGGCCTATTGCAAGTAAATTCAACGCAGTTAGCGCTGAAAATAGCTGCTTGAGATAGTTTTATTACCCATAGTTTAGGTTATTTACAAATTCAAGATACAAAAAAACCAGTAAGCTAAAAACTTACTGGTTTTTTATTAACTTTAAATCGGTCTATTTAGTAAATTACCAAATTTTTACGCGATCTTCTGGTTTGATATACATTTTATCACCTTCTTTTACGTCAAACGCTTCGTAAAACTCAGGCATATTCGACAAGATACCGATTACACGGTAGTGACTTGGTGAATGAGGGTCTGTTAATAAACGATTACGTAACTCTTCATCGCGATAGTTACGACGCCAAATTTGTGACCAACCCATAAAGAAGCGTTGATCGCCTGTGTAACCATCAATCACTGGTGATTTTTTATCACCTAAAGACAGCATATACGCTTTATGCGCAACCGTTAAGCCACCTAAGTCACCAATGTTTTCGCCAAGCGTTAGCTCGCCATTAACACTTGCATCTTCAAACGGTTTATATTCGTTATACTGTGCAACTAAAGCCGCTGTACGCTCTTCAAATTGCTTAAGGTCAGTCTCACTCCACCAGTTACGTAAGTTGCCATCACCGTCATATTTAGCACCTTGGTCGTCAAAACCATGACCAAGCTCATGCCCAATTACTGCACCAATTGCGCCGTAGTTTACAGCATCATCCGCTTCTAAATTAAAGAATGGCGGTTGTAAAATAGCTGCTGGAAATACAATTTCGTTGTTTACTGGATTGTAATACGCATTTACTGTTTGCGGAGTCATGTGCCACTCAGAGCGATCAACTGGTTTACCCAATTTAGCAATCATGTCTGCGTATGCCCATTCGCTATAACGAATGTAGTTACCTACTAGCTCATCTGAGTTAATATCCAGCTCTGAGTAATCTTTCCACGTGTCTGGGTAACCAATTTTAGGCGTAAATTTGTCTAGTTTTTCTTTCGCTGCAAGCTTTGTTTCAGGGCTCATCCACTCAAGATTTTCAATAGCAACACCGTAACCTTTAATTACGTTATCAACTAATTCTTCCATGCGTGCTTTAGCTTCTGGCGGGAAGTTATCTTTAACGTATACCTTACCTAAAATTTCACCAAGTACACTGTTAGATGCATCAACCGCTTGCTTCCAAAGAGGTGCTTGTTCTTCTACGCCACGAAGTGTTGTGCTGTAAAAGTCAAAGTTAAGGTTAACTAAATCTTCACTAAGTAGCTCTGCATAACCACTTACAAAATGAAATTTTAAGTAGTTTTTCCACGTCGCTAAATCAGTGTCTTTGTAAATAGTAGCAAGTGCTTCTAAGTAGCTTGGTTGACGTACAATAATGTCACTTGCACTCACGCCTGCATCTTTAAAGAATGCAGCTAAATCAAGGTCACCCATCAACTTGCTTGCATCTGCTACTGTCATCTTGTTATAAGATTTAGTTGCATCACGGCTTTGCACACGGCTCCACTGAGCATCAGCTAGTGTTTTTTCAAATGCAAGTACGCTCTTAGCTGCTTCTGCTGCATTTTTAACGCCTGACTTTGCTAAAACATCAGTGATGTATTGTTCGTAAGAAGCGCGAATTTTAGTGAATTTTTCGTCATCTTTTAAGTAATAGTCACGATCAGGTAAACCAAGACCCGACTGAGATAAATACAATGCATACTCACTTGAATTTTTAGCATCGTTATTTACAAACCAACCAAACGGTAAAGTACCGCCTTGTTTTTGAATTTTAGCCATTAAACCCACTAAATCAGCTTTAGATTTAACGCTATCAATTGTATCTAATGACGGTTGTAATGGCGTAATACCTAGCTCATTACGCGCATCTTTATTCATATAGCTTTTATAAAATGCACCAATTTTGTACTCATCACTGCCTTTTTTAGCGGCTTTGTTTGCGGCTGCACTTTCAAGGGCTATTTTCATCGCTTTTTGCGACTCATCATATAACTGCGAAAAAGAACCGTAGTTAGATTTATCACCTGGTATTTCAGTTTTAGCTAACCACTGACCATTTACATGGTAGTAAAAATCGTCTTGTGCGCGTACTGAACTATCCATATTAGCTAATTCAATACCAAGCTCTAGTGGTTTTTCAGCGGGTGCTGTTACTACTGGAGTGTCGGTTACTTTTGTTTCTTGTTGTTTTTCACCACAACCTACCAAGCCAAGCGCAAGTGCGATACTTGCAGCAGCCATTGTTACTTTATTCATAATTATTCCGTTTGTTAGTTAGAATTGAATCATACCAATCTGCTTATATATGGGGTCTATTTAACGTTAAGAAAATTACGCTAGAACCAGGCAAAAGTTTTTGTATCTAGTTGCTCTAAATAAAAAATTTTTAACGACGTTATAGTGCAATTTAATTCGTTAAATTGATCAAAGACTTATGCAGGTTGGTATCACATACCAACTCCATTAAATTCTTGAATATAGCAGGAGTAAAAATAGCACTGCCTACACGCTTTTACTTAATGGAATGGGTATCAAAGAGCTTTCGATCAATATAAAGCCCACGCAGTATCATAAACCTCATTAAGCCAACAATAAAATGGAATATGTAACAAAGTATTTTGAATGCGGTGAGCTGCCAAATTAGCCCCACCAATAACAAGATGGTGAGTAGTTAATACTTACTTTTATTTTTTCCGTGAAGCGCTAAACGCTCTAGTTTTTCTTTTAAAGAAGGGGGTGCAGAAGATGCTATCGCGTTTAAGTAATCAGCTGTTTGCTCACTCATTTTACGTGAGTTGGTAACTGCAGGACTGCCCGACTTATTCGCTGTACTTAATCTCTGAGTTGCTTGAGGATTTGCAGTTATTTTTATTTGCCCGAGCTCTGCCATTCCGGCAGCTCTAAAATGTGAAAGCATATCCATTTTTAAATAATTAAGCCTAAGCGCGATAGGTGCAGATACCGCCTCTATCATTAGCGTGCCGTCTCGGTAATTACTGACTCGGCATTTATCACCCAACTTAGGACCCAAAAAATCTTTTAATAGGGTTTGCTGTGTATCAAGTGCTTGGCTTTTGCCTGCATAAGCTGATAAACGATTATTTAACCCCGCCATAATATCGGTTAGCGGTTTTGGTGCATATCTATCTTTAGCCATTTTACACCTCGTAAAAGCTCACTTAGACCCAGAGATAATACTCTAGGTCTAAGTATACACTGCGTATTAATACTATGCGCCGGCTATTTGCATTTGCTCTATTAATACTGAGCCAGTTTGAATACCACCACGGCGTTCTATGTCACCACCAATAGCAGATATGCCTTTAAACATATCTTTTAAATTACCAGCAATGGTAATTTCGCTTACAGGATATTGAATTTCACCATTTTCAACCCAAAAACCAGCAGCACCACGAGAGTAATCACCCGTTACGGTATTTACGCCCTGCCCCATTAGCTCTGTAACTAATAAGCCGGTGCCCATCGTTTTTAATAGTGCAGTTAAATCGTTATGAGTTTGCTCAACAAGCCAGTTATGTATACCGCCAGCATGCCCTGTTGGGGTCATATTCATTTTACGCGCGGCATAACTTGCTAATAAATAAGTTTGTAGCTCGCCGCCTTGAATAATTTCCCTATCGAATGTTTTAACACCTTCGCTATCAAACGGTGACGACGCCAACCCTTTTAAAATATGTGGGCGCTCGGCAATATTCACACAATTACTAAATACTTGTGTGCCTAAGCTATCAAGTAAAAAACTTGATTTACGATAAAGCGCACCACCACCAATTGCCGACACTAAGTGACCAAACAATGAATTTGCAATATCGGCTCTAAAAATAACAGGCACTTTCATTGTGCCTAACTTTTGGCTATTTAATTTAGCCAATGTTTCAGCTGCTGCTTCAAGCCCAACTGCCGCTGCGTCATTTAAACCCGCTTGGTCGCGGGCAACAGTATAAGCAGAGTCGCGTTGCATCTGCTCACCATCTTGACCAATTACCATCGTACTAATGCTATGACGAGTGCGTGGAAAGCCAGTTATCAAACCATGGCTGTTACCATAAACACGTAATCCTTGGTGAGATGAAAAACTCGCACCATCAGAGTTAACAATGCGCTCATCTGCGTTTAATGCAGCTTGCTCAGCAGCATGACAAAGCTCAATACCTTCCTCAGGGCTTACATCCCAAGGATGGTATAAATCTAAATCTTTAGGATTAAATTCAAGTAACTCTTTATCAGCAACGCCGTTAAATGGGTCATCCGATGTAAATTTGGCTATATCAATCGCTTTTTCGACTACCATGCGCAATGTTTTTGGATTTAAATCAGCGGTTGACGCCGAACCTTTATTATTACCAACGTATACACTAATGCCTAAGCCGCCGTCTTGGTTAAACTCAATGGTTTCTACTTCACCCATTCGTGTACTAACCGATAAACCAGACGTGCTAGACATAGCCGCTTCTGCAGCTGTTGCGCCTAATTTTTTGGCATGTTCGAGTACTTCTGCTACCGCATCTTTAACTTGCGATATTTGAGAATAAATTGGATCGTTTTGTTGGCTTTTCATAAATTAAGTCCTGAGCCTTAGAGGCATAATGCACGCATTTCTTATATTTAAATGCTAACACACTCAATGCATCACATCAGCTAATATTCCTAAGTATCATATTCATGTATAATGGCAAAAGTTATTTTTATTTAAGAGCACCCCATGGCAAAGAAAAAAGGCAAGCCTGCTGAAATTGAAGAAGAAATTGAATATGTATCAAGAACGGAGCTTAAGCGCGAAGCGCAAGAGTTTCATCAGTTAGGTACTGAAATTGCCAAAATGGGTAAAAAACAGCGCGAACGCCTGCCATTAAATGACGATTTAAAAGCGGCAATGGTTGTTGCTGATAAAATAAGTAATAAAAGTGACGCGTACCGCCGTCACTTAAACTACATCGCTAAAACGTTGCGTACTGTAGAAAACATTGACGCTATTAGAGCGATTATCGATGTAATGCTTAATAAAAATAACCAAGCTGAAGTATTGGTCAAAAAAATTGAGCAATTACGTTCAGACCTAATTGAACAAGGTGATGACCTTATCAATGAGACTATTGAACAGTTTCCGTCTCTTGATCGTCAGCAAATGCGTCAATTGGTTCGTAATGCGGCGAAAGAAGCGAAAGCTGAAAAGCCGGGTAAAGGTTATAAAGAGTTATTTCAATATCTCAAAGATGCCCATACTGTTACGTATTAATTAGACCGCATTAATTGATATTTTATTAAAAAAGGTGCTTCGGCACCTTTTTTGTTATAGATCAAACCGCCTCACTGCGTACTTTTTTATAATCACCCCCTAAATAAATACTTAGGTGCGCGTGATGATTAAACTTCCACAATGGGATCAAACCCTAATAAACAAATATAATGTGTCTGGCCCGCGTTATACCTCGTATCCCACAGCTCTATCACTGCGTGATGGATATCAACAACAAGACCTACTTAGCGCTGTAGAATCATCAACGAGCCGTTCACTTTCTCTATATATTCATATCCCGTTTTGTAGTCAGCTTTGCTACTACTGTGGCTGTAATAAAATAATTACCCGCCATCAATCTAAGGCAGATACGTATCTCGACTTTTTAGCAAAAGAAATTACTGCCCAAGCGCCTTTATTTAAAAGCTACACGGTTGAGCAATTACATTTAGGTGGCGGTACTCCCACCTTTTTAACCGCAAAACAAATGACCCGTTTAATGGCGCTTTTAGAGCAGCACTTTAATTTTACAAGCACAACAGAGCGCGGCATTGAAATAGACCCACGCTCACTTGCCGATAATATGCTCGTTGATTTAAGGATGCTTGGCTTTAACCGTGTCTCATTTGGGATTCAAGACTTTAACGACGACGTGCAACTTGCTGTTAATCGCCCGCAAAATGCAGATACGGTCAAGCAATTAATTACACAAGCTCGCGAGCTGGGATTTCAATCTATTAATGCAGATATGATTTACGGGCTTCCTCTGCAAACGCCAGAGAGCTTTAAGCAAACTATAGAGCAACTTATTGAGTTAAGCCCTGACCGAGTATCGGTGTTTAACTACGCGCATTTACCAGAGCGCTTTGCCGCACAGCGTAAGATTAAAGATGCAGATTTACCCAGTGCACATAATAAACTCACTATGTTTAAAAACACGCTGGAGCAGATGACGCAAGCAGGCTATCAATTTATTGGTATGGACCACTTTGCAAAAACCGATAACGAACTAGCTATTGCGCAAAATGAAGGCAAGTTACATCGTAATTTTCAAGGTTATACAACCCATGGAAATTGTGATTTATTAGGCTTAGGCGTGTCATCAATTTCACAAATTGGCACTGCCATTTTACAAAATCAAAAAGAATTAAAACATTATTACCACAGCATCGAAACACAAATCGGCTGTGCTCTTAATAAAGGTATGCACTTAACACATGATGATGTAATTCGTGCTGATGCAATTAAGCAGCTCATTTGCCAGTTTGAATTAGATATACAAGACTTTAGCGAAAAGCATGCGCTTATATTTAATGACTACTTTGAGGATGCGTTAATTGCGCTTACGCCACTTATAAAAGATGAACTAGTCACTATAAATGATAATAAAATTAGCGTAACGCCACGCGGCAACTTATTCATTCGTATTATTTGCATGTGCTTCGATGCTCATTTACAAAAACAAATAAATGCGACGCGTTTTTCACGAGTGATTTAGCAGATCACTAATTTAATGCAATTAGTATGAAAATTTTTACGCATAAAAAAAGCAGACCAAGGTCTGCTTTTTTTGAGTACTCGAAAAACTAAAGCTAGTTAAAAACCACTTTATCGCTGCCAGGAGCGGCTTTAAACTCGATGATAATTTTAGCGCAATCGGCTTTAACTTCATCTTTAAGTGTTTCTTCAGCTTGCCAGCGAGCTTTATCTAGCTTAAAAATTTCTTTTTTAGCATATTTTTTACGTGCATCGTGTGTCGGCATTTCTTTAACTACCTGGTACATTTTATAAATGCCAGGATATTGTGTCGTTAAATCACGCTCGCTCTCAAAGCCATATTGAGACATAAGTACCCAAATACGTAAACAGCCTTCAGAAAACTCACACTGCTCTTCATTCATTGCACGCGCAATTAAATGAATACTATCGGCTAGTTTGGCATTTCGCTTTAAACGCGACTTCTCAAGCTTTTGCTTTTGTTCAGCCTGCGTTTTAGCAATTAACTTTTTTTGCGCATTTAACTTATACAGCAACTGACCCGCATAAAATGCCAGACCAACTATTATAGCAGCGCCTAAAAGTAAGGCTAAAATTACCGCGGTACTCATTATTTATCCTTACTATTTGTCGTCTTCATCTAACCATTCGTTGGCTAAATCGTCAGATAAGTATTGATCGAAATCAGAATTGCCTTTGCTTTCAATATCATCTTCAAGGTCATCTTCAAATTCGTCTTCATCCTCGTCTTCAATACCAAGAATTTCACATAACGCCTGATGGCGAGCAATACGGCTATTAAAGTACTTAGCATCTTTACCAGTTAGCATTTCACCTTCTTCATGACGCTCTACTAATTTAAGTAAACGCTCGTCATTCTCAAGTGCTTCTAGCTCTTGTTCAGGTGTAAATTCAGGCTCGATTACCTTTTTCAGCTCAATAGTTGGCTTTAAGTTGCGTTTCATTTCAACTTTAGGCTCAGGCGCAGTTGCAATTAATGGTACAGGCTTTTTACTGCCTACACGCTTATCTTTAGGCGCGTGACCAGCATTATGGCTTTCGCTATCTAGTAAATCTGGCGCGTTACGAGAACCTGGCTTAGCACCTTTGGTTTTTTTAACTCGCTGCTCTTTTAATGCGCGCATTTCTTTAAGCTTATCTTGGCTTAAACGAACAGGTCCGTTTGCTGGGCTTTTGCGTGACTTTTTAGTTCTACTCATATCTTGATCATCTCACTTAAGAGGTTTTGAGCGAAGCGCAAATTAATGGGCATCGCAGTGCTGGCCTAGCCAGAAGAATTCAGTTTGCGCTTAGAGGTTGGGTCTCTCATTTAAAAGCGCCTTAGCTAATTAATCGCTAATTTTAAACGGTGGGTATTGTAACAGGACAAATAAAAAGGCGGTAGAGAAAACATCTCTACCGCCTGCTAATCTGAGCGCCATTATCTGGACACTTCTCCCTTCGACTTTTTTTAGTCTTTATTATTTTTATTATTATCAGTCCGTATTGTTATTATTTTTACGTTCCTTGTTACATTCCATTTTGTTTTTATTATTAAACTTCCATGAGTTTTTTATTATTTTCGGTCATCCTGACACTTTTTTATTATTTCCTTTAGTAGCACTAATCTTATGCTATGTAGTCATGCCGCGTTACTTTCCTTGATAGTTATTTCCGTTTTGTTATTGTTGTTTTGCGACAGTGGTTAATTTACTCGTTAATGATTTTGTTACAACTGGTTTATATAACTTTTATTATCTTTATTACATTGAGATATAAAAATAAACATAAATTACAATAAGTTAATCTATAATCAAAAATAAAAAGAAGACTTTTCTTACAACCAGACATGGTCAATGTCTTACATTGAAACGGACGATGTCGTTAATTTTTGACACAAAAAAAGCAGCCTAGGCCGCTTTTTTTAACACATTGTAGTTTATTTATTATTAACTGCTAAATAAATACGACTTTAGTGTAAGCCACCTAAATACTGAGAAAGTACTTCGATGTCTTTATCTGTTAATTTTTTTGCAATATCGCCCATCATGCCATTTAAGTCATTATGACGAGTACCATCACGGAATTTTTCAAGTTGAGCCTTGATATATCCTGGATGCTGAAAAGAAATTTTTGGAAACTTAGCAAGTGACGAGCCATTACCACGTGGGCCATGACATGCTGCACATGATGGAATTCCACGTTCTGCATCGCCTGCTTTAAAAAGCATCTCGCCAACTTCAACAACATCTTTAGGTGTAGCACCTTCAGTCATGTTCATTGAAGAAAAATAAGCAGCTAGATCTTTCATGTCTTGCTCGCTAAGTGGCATAGCCATAGCGCTCATTACTGGATCCATACGCCCTTCTTTGCCGCCTGACGTCATACCTAATTTTAAATCCTGAAGTTGCTTGAGGATATAATCTGGATGTTGACCTGCAATTTTAGGGTAAATATTAACCGGCGCATTACCGTCTGGGCCGTGACAAGCCGCACACGTTGCTGATTTTTCTTTACCTGCGTTTACATCGCCATCAAATGCTGTTGCGTTGCTTGCTGACAACGCACCAAGCAATATTGTTAAAGATAGTGCTATTTTTTTCATGGTGAATTCTCTGTTTCCGACCCTGTATCATCTACAATCGTGATGTTGTAATACATATATTCTACACGATAATAAATTCTCTGGCACGTTTTCTACACATATTAAGCTTATAATTTACAGGGTTTTGACTTAGATTAAGCTTTAACATGTTTTAAATGTACCATAGGTGCTGTTTTTAGGTGGTTAAATACGCTTTTTAATACATCCTTTATAGTATAAAATACGCGCCCTGAGTGAATTTGGTTTACTCAACGTTATTTATTTAAGTTTTAGGAGAGCCTGTGCTCAAATCTCGTATCAAATATAATACTGCGTCTTTCGTAACAAGCGCTCCCGACATTACTAAATTACCTGCTGATACGGGAATTGAAGTTGCGTTTGCCGGTCGTTCCAACGCAGGTAAGTCGAGTGCATTAAATGCATTAACCGATCAGAAGCTAGCACGTACAAGTAAAACACCTGGACGTACTCAGCTAATCAATACATTCGATTTAGCTGATGTTGACGATATGCGCCTTATCGATTTACCAGGCTATGGTTTTGCTAAAGTACCAATCGAAATGAAAAAGAAATGGCAAAAATCGCTAGGCGAATACCTACAAAAGCGTCAAAGCTTAAAAGGTATTGTTATTTTAATGGATATTCGTCATCCATTAAAAGATTTAGACCGCGATTTAATTAATTGGGCTATTGGTAGTGAGATTCCAGTATTGGCACTATTAACTAAAGCCGATAAATTAAAGCAAGGCCCTCGTAAATCACAAGTACTGCAAGTTCGTCGTGAATTAAGCACGCTTGATGGGGATATTACAGTTCATGCATTTTCATCATTAAAAGGCACGGGTTTACCAGAAGTAGCTAAAAAACTAGATGAATGGTTTTTAGGTCCTGTTATTGCTGTACCACCTACCGATGAAACAATCACAGACGAAACTAACCCAGAGGCTTAAACGCTGGCGTTACGATAAATAAAACTGCTTTCCTGCAGATTTAATAAAATAGCCGAGCTTATCAGACTCGGCTTTTTCAGCCCACTGATAATATACGCTTCGCGCAACACGCGCACTACAGCCATAAGGTAGCTTTAGATAAGGCACTTTTGACCCTTTATAGTCTTTTATAACTAAAGGCTGCTGAGCGCTCACCAACCACTGCCTAGCTAAATTATCAATACAGCACAACACCTGCCCTTGCACTGTATTTTCAAAACGCCAATCAACAATAATAAACGGCGCATCATCAACCGTTATTGTTATTTTTTCGACAGGTGTTTTTAAATAAAATTGCTCACCTTCTTTACATAGAACAGAAGCAAACAGCTTCACCATGGCTGGGCGTGTTATTTCGCTGCCATCGTAAAACCATTTCCCCTCATGATTAATGACAATTGGCAGTTCACCACAATGATTAGGCTGCCAACTATCAAAAGGTTTGCTTGGCTCGCTTAATTGCTTGCTAAGCTCACTTAAAGAAATCACTGTTTTTTAAGTGTAATTGCAAATGTAACAGGCACTGCTGTTGCAATTGAAGGTAAGCCCGCTAGCTCTTGCAGCTTTTTAACGCCTTCGGTTATACCAAAATCATCACTATTAATAATAATAGGTGTTAATGATGATACCGTTAAATCACCACTTTGCGTGCTGTTAACGAGTACATCAATTGCCAATGGCTTTTTATTACCGTGAAAATCAAGCTCAGCTTTAATACCCTTCAATACATATTGACCAGGCTTTTTAATATTGCTCAGTTCTTTAGTTAAATTTGCAGTTAAAACAGCATTGGGGAATTTAGCGGCTTCGAATAAAAATGTCGTTAAACGCTCATTACGAATAGGAATTAGAGTTTCGGCTGATGTTAAATCAACATTAACGCTAAACTCGCCTTTATCAGAAAGCATACCTTCAAGGTTGGTAAAATGGTGAGCTTCAGCAATCGAATCTTTTTTAATTGAAACAAAGCTTAATTGGCTTTTATCATTCACTAGCTGCCAATTGGCCTGAGCAACATTAGAAATAACTAAACTTGATAAAGAAAAACCTGCAATAGCTAATGCTTTAAACATAACGCACTCCTTAGTAATAAAATGAAAAGAATAAAAATAATATCACTTCGATGGTATCACCTGCGATGTACCCAAACCACCTCGAAATGACGAATGAATAATACAATTGGTATAGCGCAATAAAGAATTAATTAGATAGGATTTTCAGGCGTAAAACAAAAAACGGCCCACCAAACAAGTTGGTAGGCCGGTATAGCAAACTGGGGAGAAGCTATCAATTTGTTGCACCCTTTCAGATGCATCATCAACAGGATGTCCTACAGGATAGGACAGGCGGGACTTTAACAAAAGCACGCATTAAAATACAATCATATTCCTGTAAAACAGCTCGAATTGACGAACATATAACTATTTAATACAAATAGTTGCTTAAATTAACCTTATTTTAACTAAAGCTTGCATATACCTGATTGAATCACTGTTATTCGCCATTTTTATTAAACATAAAAAAAGCGCCAAAAGGCGCTTTAATTAAAATGCTCAAATTACATTAATGGGCTTGTTCCCAGTTGTCACCTTCATCAGCTTCAACTATAAGTGGTACATCTAGCGCAGCAGCTTGCGACATCAGTTCACAGATGTGTTTTGTGTATTGTGGTGCGCAGTCTGTTTTGATTTCAAATACTAATTCATCGTGCACTTGCATAAGCAGCTTAATTGTATTTGGCGCTTGTTCGTGTACCCAGCGGTTAACGCTCAGCATTGCCTTTTTAATAATATCGGCGGCAGTACCTTGCATTGGTGCGTTTATAGCAGCACGTTCGGCTCCTTTTCTGCGCGCCCCATTACGTGCGTTTATTTCTGGTAAATGTAGGCGACGACCAAATATTGTTTCAACGTAGCCATTTTCAGCTGCTTTTTCGCGTGTTGTTTCCATGTACTCTAATACACCGGGAAAACGCTCAAAGTATTTATCTATGTAATGCTGCGCTTCGTGGCGTGGCACATCTAGCTGACGTGCTAAACCAAATGCCGACATACCGTAAATTAAGCCAAAGTTTACTGCTTTCGCCTTACGGCGCATATCGGTAGTTACATCATCAAGCTCTACACCAAATACTTCAGCGGCAGTTGCACTATGTACATCTAAGCCGTTAGCAAATGCATTTAATAGACCTTTGTCTTGTGAAAGATGCGCCATAATACGCAGCTCAATTTGACTGTAATCGGCAGCAACAATTTTATAACCATCTGCGGCTATAAACGCTTCACGAATACGACGTCCTTCTTCTGAACGAATAGGAATATTTTGTAAATTAGGATCAGTTGAACTCAAGCGCCCCGTAGCCGTAATTGCCTGATGATAAGACGTATGTACACGCTGGGTTTTCTCATTCACCATTAATGGTAATTTATCGGTATACGTTGATTTAAGCTTTGATAAACCACGATGCTCTATAATTACTTTAGGTAGCGGATAATCATGAGCAAGTTCTTGCAGTACTTCTTCTGCGGTAGAAGGTGCACCTTTAGGCGTTTTTTTAATAATAGGCAGCCCAAGCTTTTCAAACAACAGTACTTGTAGCTGTTTTGGAGAACTTAAGTTAAATGGTTCGCCTGCTATTTCAAACGCTTCTTTTTCAAGCTCAATTAAACGCTCGCCTAAACGTTGGCTGTGCGCTGCAAGCATATTGCTATCTATCGCAACACCGGTGCGTTCAATATCAGAAATCACACTAATAAGTGGCATTTCTATATCTTCAAATACCGATTTTAGCTTTTCATCAGCTGCTATTTTTGGCCAAAGCACTTCGTGTAAACGCAAAGTAATATCGGCATCTTCAGCGGCGTAAGGCGCTGCTTTTTCAAGTTCAATTTGGTTAAAGGTAAGTTGCTTTTTACCTTTGCCAGCAATATCTTCAAAGCTAATATTTTTATGACCTAGGTATTTAAGTGCTAGCGAGTCCATATCGTGACGCGTGCCTACACTATTAAATACATACGACTCAAGCATAGTGTCAAACTTAATACCATTTAGCGCAAAACCTGCATTCGCTAATACGCTTTTGTCATATTTAAGGTTTTGCCCTACTTTAGCTTTGTTTTCATCTGCCAAAATTGGACCTAGCTTTTGCATTACAAATTCAAGGCTTAATTGCTCAGGCGCACCTGGGTAGTCATGCGTTACCGGTAAATACACAGCTTCACCCGCTTTTACGGCAAAGCTCATACCCACCAATTGCGCTTTCATGTAATCAAGGCTGGTTGTTTCAGTATCAAATGCAAATAACTCAGCACTATTTAATTGCTCTATTAGCGTATCAAATTGCACTTGCGTTAAAATAGTTTCGTAATGAGCATCTTCTACTTTTGGTAATTCAGTGGCTTGGGTAGGTACAGCTAAATGTGTTTCAGCATCTTTAGGATTATCAAGTAATTCAGCTAACCAACGACGGAATTCGCACTCACCATATAATGCAATTAATTCGTCTTTATTAGGCTCTTGAAGTTTGAATGTATCAAGATCAGATTCAACTTCAACATCACACTTAATTGTCGCAAGTTCGTAGCTTAAAGGCAGATGATCAAGAGCAATTGCTAACTTTTCGCCTATTTTACCTTTAATCTCACTGGCGTGATCCATTACACCTTGAAGAGAACCATATTTTTCTAACCATTTAACTGCAGTTTTAGGACCACAACCTTCAACACCCGGAATATTATCGACCTTATCACCCATTAATGCTAAGTAATCAATAATAAGTTCAGGGCCTACACCAAACTTTTCAACCACGGTAACGGGATCTGAAATACTGTCAGTCATCGTGTTTATTAGCGTAACGTGTTCATTAACAAGCTGTGCCATGTCTTTATCGCCAGTAGAGACGAGTACATGTCGTTTTTGCTCTGACGCTATACGTGCAAATGTACCAATAACATCATCAGCTTCAACGCCTTCAATACTAATTAGCGGAAAGCCCATCGCTTTAATAATACTGTGTATCGGTGCTATTTGAGTGCGTAAGTCATCCGGCATAGGCGGACGATTTGCCTTATACTCGCTATACATATCGTTACGGAACGTTTTACCTTTAGCATCAAATATAACCACCATATGTGAGGGATCGTATTGTCTGATCAAGCTTTTAAGCATGTTGATCACGCCATAAATAGCGCCCGTAGCTTCACCTTTAGAATTAGTTAAATGCGGCGGAGAATGATAAGCACGAAATAAATATGACGAGCCATCAACTAAAATAAGTGGGTTTTCGGGGATCTGAGCCATGGTGAATTTGGATCCTAAATGCAAAAAATTAAGGTAATTATAAGCATGCCATAAGGTAGTAAATAAAACGACAGTGAATTACTGCTTATCGTGTTATTAAAACTATAGCAAGCTGTGGATAAGTGTGTAGATAACAGCCACGAGCTATTCTTCCAAAGCATTATAAAATGCCTAGAAAATACTTTAACTGTATGTTTTAATTTAAAAAAGATAATACGAGGTTCTTTTTTTATTATTTTAAACCAATGTGGAAAAAGGTTTTCTAACGACTGCTTGTGTTGTTATTCACTTTGATTATTCGCGTCCATTTAAATAACCGGAGGAGTATTCTAGCACAATGGATCGAAGATCATAGCGATCCTTTATAATTTTTTTAAAGGCAAAGTGATCGCAAATGGCATAAACCGCAATACAACTTGCATAGAGAATGATTTTTGTACTAAAAATTTATTTTCGCGAGAAATTTTGAGCATGTTAGACTTCATCCGATCGACTTATAAAAAAGACTTTAGGGGCACAAAAGCATGAAAAACGTAGCGGTAATATTAGCAGGGTCTGGTGTGTACGATGGTAGTGAAATTAATGAAGCAATTTTAACTTTATTGCATATAGCCAAAAATGGCGCAACGTATCAGTGTTTTGCACCGGATATTGAACAACTTCATACCATTAACCATTTAACGGGCGAAGTAATGCCTGATAAACGTAATGTATTAACAGAAGCGGCTCGTATTGCACGGGGTGACATTAAATCACTGCTTGAACTAGACGTAACACAGTTTGACGCATTAATTGTACCTGGCGGTTTTGGCGCTGCAAAAAACTTATGTGACTTTGCAATTAAAGGCGTAAAAGCAAATATTAATAAAGACGTACTTAATGCTTGTAAATCATTTGCAAAAGAAAATAAGCCTGCTGGTTATATGTGTATTGCACCCGCTTTGATCCCATTTATTTACGATAACGCCGTACTTACTATTGGTAACGATACAGAGACAGCACAAGCGCTAAGCACATTAGGCGCTAAACATATAAATTGTGCAGTAGATGATGTTGTTATTGATCAGCCAAATAAGCTAGTTACAACCCCAGCTTATATGCTTGCGCAATCGATTATTGAAGCCGATGCAGGGATCGAAAAACTAGTTAGTAGCGTATTATCAATAAATTGATCTTAGGATCTAAAAGTTAATTGTATGACTGTTTGCGCTTATTAAATTGCTTAACAAAAAACAGTAAATAATTAAATTTTATTGCGTTAACGCAAAAAGTAGTCAGTTTTATTAATAAAAACGCCTCTTAGCATTTTATAAATTGGCTCAGAGAGTTATAATCGGTTTAATTTCCGTCATCTTTAATCGTGATTGATCACGTTCAAATCGAAGTGAGCAAGGCAAAATGAAAAAATTAACAGCTGCAGCATTATTAATGCTAGCAACCACTGCATACGCACAGCCATATGATAACTCTATGACTGAAGATGCAATTAAAGCACGTCTCGCGCCGGTTGGTGCTGTATACCTTGAAGGCGATAAAGCTGCTGTAGCAGCCGCGCCTACAGGCCCTCGTTCTGGTGAGCAAGTGTATCAAGGTGCATGTTTTGCATGTCACGGTACTGGTGCACTAGGCGCGCCTAAATCGCCTGACGATTGGGCTCCACGTATAGCTAAAGGTAAAGACACTTTACTTGAGCATGCACTAAATGGCTTTAATGCGATGCCTCCAAAAGGCACCTGTATGGATTGTTCTGATGATGAGATAAGCGCTGCTATCGACTTCATGACATCTAAGTAAATACAGCTGAAATACACTAAAAAGGTTTACTTCGGTAAGCCTTTTTTAATACCTAAAATAGTGTTTCTAGCCAGTATGGTAGTACGAATATCAACTTGACGATAAGCGCTAAAAGTGAAAGTATAAGGCTAATAACTATACAATAAAAATAGCCGGTTAGATCATTGGAAGATAAACTCTCAGTATCGAGTAAATTGGCGTATCAAAATAAACGTCTAAAAACATTACTCAATAAATACAAACAATCACATCACTTACAAAATGCGCTGATACAATTATCAGAGCAAGCAAGTACTGTTGCCGAGCTAACCCTACTTTATCCCGCTATCCACGACATTTTACAAAAATATGTGCCGAGTAAAAGTTTTTATGTGGTGCTATTAAATCAATACAGTCAATCGTTAGAACTTTCTTACTTTTCAGATGAAAAAGATGGTATTGCCGTCGCCCTTAACCAATCAAATAGCTTTGATGAAGGTGCCACTGGTTATGTATTTAAACAGGGTAAAACCACATGTTTTACCAAGCAGCAAATGCAAAATGCCGCAGCAGAAGGCTTATTTAAAGCATTAGGCACTCCAGCAGAGCATTGGGTAGGTGTACCGGTTTACCAAGAACATAATATTATCGGTGTTTTAGCAGCGCAAAGTTACGATACAAAACAAGGCTATAGCTCACAACAAATACAATTACTTGAGTTTATGTCGCTTTATTTAGCAACTGCAATAGAGCGTGTAAAAAAACGAGAGCTCCTTGAGTCAGAAGTTAAAATTCGTACCCGAGCACTCACTCAAAGTAACGACGCGTTAAACCTTGAAATAGAACAACGCAAACGCGCACTTCAACGCCAACAAATTCTGTTTAAAATATCTGAAATAGCAACGCAAGCTAAAAATCTTGATGATGCTTACTTTAAGATACATGAAATAATAAAAACAATTACCTACGCAGAAAACTTATATATTGCACTTTACGATAAAGAGTCTGGCTGGATAAGCTTCCCTTATTGTGTAGATGAATTTAAAGAAAACACACAACCAAGACGCTTTGCTAAAGGTTATAGTGAACTGGTAATAAGCACTGAAGAAACGCAACTTATACACCCGTGTAGAGCAAAAGAATTAATAGAAAGCGGTGTAGTACAAAGAGCTAAGCCTGTACAAAAAGAGCAAATGGCCACTAGTTGGTTAGGCGCTCCACTTAAAACAGCTCAAGGAGTTATCGGCCTTATTGTTTGCCAAGCTTACGATAACAAACATATTTTCAGCCGGGATGATTGCGAGTTAATTACCTTTGTATCTCATCAAATTGCAGCGGTTTTACAAACAAAACTCACCAATCAAGCTATTGCAAAAAGCCACCAAGAACTCGAATTTAGAGTAAACGAAAAAACCAAAGAACTGCGTCAAACAAATCTGCACTTACAAATGCAAATAGATGAGCGTAAAAAAATAGAGCAGCAGCTTTATCACGACGCACATCACGACTCTCTTACTAGCTTACCTAATCGCAGCCTCTTTTTAACTCAGCTTGAAAAAACACTACAACATTATCAGCGCTTTCCTGAACATAATTTTGCTGTTTTATTTATTGATTTAGATAAGTTTAAAGACATTAACGACCAGCTTGGTCACCATGCTGGCGATCAGTTTTTAATTAACGTTAGTGAGTTATTTGCCCAGTGTATACGCGAACATGATTTACTAGCACGCTTAGGTGGCGATGAGTTTGTTATTTTATTAACGCACTTAACTGAGCCTCAACAAGCAGAAGATGTTGCCAATCGTATTATCGACTTAATGGAAAAGCCTTTTTGCCTTAAAGGGGAATATTTACAAAGTGGTGCAAGTATAGGGATAACCTATTCAAAGAAAAGCTATACGCATACGGATGAAATTATTCGTGATGCCGATGCTGCAATGTATCACGCTAAAAACTCCGGAAAAAATCGCTACGAGCTATTTCATCCGCTATTAACGCAATCAATACCTGCGCAGGCACTAAAAGCACAACATCACCTTGATATATTACCTATGAGTTTTAGAAGCTCAGAAATAATTACGCTTGATGAGCAACATCAGTCTGAATCTTTATTTGAAGCATTTGGTGAACACCCAATACTTGGCTTTACTAGCTTTGATATTTTGAAAAAGTTTGCATCAGATAAAGAACAGCACCTTGAGATAGAGTTACAGCTATTACAACGCGCTTATGCACAAGCAATTACCGCAAATGTAACTATGGCGCTGGTTCCTTGTTCTGGTTTACTACTCGAGGAGCACGAATTTGTTTTATTTACAGATACGCTAAATAAACAACAAGGACATAGCCAGCTCTGTTTGCTATTTGATGAACAAGAAATTCGTCACGCAAGCGCAACACAAATAGAAAACCTCAAAAAGCTATCACAACTTGGTTATTCAATTGGTTTAAACAATTTTGCTAAAGATCGATGCGAACTTAATTTACTAACCGATATTAATTTTGACTATCTGCTACTTAGCTCGACCTTTAGTAAACGTGTTTTACAACAAGAAAGTTACGATTTTCAGCTACAAGGGGTGCTAGCAATTACAAAGCTCAAAGCAATGAAAGTCATTGCTAAAGGCCCATCAATACTTAATTTTAGAGCTTTATTAGACAAGCACGGTTTGGCATTTTTTGTGGGAAAACAACACGCTCTAGTATGTTCTGAGTTACCTAAAATACAAGCAACCCAGTCTTTATAAAATTAGCCTGAGGTATTACTCAGGCTTTTTAAACATGGCGCGAAGGTTAGCGACTCTTGCTTGGCCTTTTTCCATTCGCTCTGCTTGCGTATTTGGCGCCTTTTTATTTTCAAACGCGAGATCGTCCTGCGGTAACTCTTGTACAAATCGGCTTAACTCAGTTTGTGAGGTTTCACCAAATTGACGACGTATTTTTGCATAAGTAAGTGTTAACTCCTGCTGCGCACGAGTAATACCAACATAAGCTAAGCGGCGTTCTTCATCTACGTTATCTTCATCAATACTTACCTGATGCGGAAGTAAGCCCTCCTCCATACCTACCATAAATACGTATGGGTACTCTAAGCCCTTAGATGCATGCAGTGTTGATAAGTGCACTGCATCGGTTTCATCTTCTTCTTCGTTACGCTCAAGCATATCGCGAAGGGTTAGCTTGCTAACAACCTCGGCTAATGTCATTGGTTCATTGTCGGCATCACCGGTCAACATATCGGTGATCCAACGATACAACTCAGATACGTTTTTCATACGCATTTCAGCGGCTTTAGCACTCGGTGACGACTCGTACAAATATGCCTCGTAATTAATATTACGCACTAAGTCTTTAACAGCTTCGAGCGTATCACCGCGTACTGCGTTATCTGATAGCTCAACAACCCAGCGTGCAAACCCAGCAAGCGCATTAAAACCACGCCCTTTTAGTCTGTAGCCTAAATCGTTATCAAAACAGGTAGCAAATAAGCTCACGTGTTTTTCGTTAGCAAGCGTACCAAGCTTTTCAAGTGTAACCGTGCCTATTTCGCGTCGTGGTGTATTTACGATACGTAAAAATGCATTGTCATCATCTTGATTAACTAGCAAACGTAAATACGCCATAATATCTTTAATTTCTGAGCGAGCGAAAAACGACATACCGCCACTAATTTTATAAGGAATACGGTTACTCATTAAAGATTTTTCAAAGCCACGTGCTTGATGATTACCACGATATAAAATCGCGTAATCTTTATAGCTGGTACGCTTCATAAACTTATGTGAAATTATTTCAGCAACCACACGCTCAGATTCATGCTCTTCATCGCGGCACCCTATTACTTTAATCGGCTCACCATAACCTAGTTCACTAAATAACTTTTTCTCTATGTCATGTGGGTTATTCGCAATTAAAATGTTAGCCGCTTTTAGTATTCGCCCTGCACTTCGATAGTTTTGTTCAAGCTTTATAAGTCTAAGCCCTGGGTAGTCTTTACCTAATAACACTAAGTTTTGCGGGCGAGCACCACGCCATGAGTAAATTGATTGATCGTCATCACCTACCACAGTAAAACGGGCACGCTCGCCTACTAGCAATTTAACAAGTTGATATTGGCTTGTATTGGTATCTTGATACTCATCCACCAGCAAGTATTTAAAGCGTTGCTGCCAGCGCTCACGAGATGTGGCGTTATTAGTAAGTAACAAAGTAGGGATCATAATTAAATCATCAAAATCCAGTGCGTTATAAGCACGCAGTTGATTTTGATAACGAGCATACAGCTGTGCAAACAATGCCTTTTGCGCATCACGCGCTTCGCGTATTGCTTGCTCTGGCAGTACTAATTCGTTTTTCCAACTACCAATTTCCATTTTAAGTAGTTTGAGTAAGTCCTTGTCTTTTTTTAGCTCATCTTCGGTGAGCTCACTTAAAAGCTGATTGGTATCTTGATCATCAAATAACGAAAAGCCGGGTTTAAACCCTAATGTGCTTAACTCTTTTTTTATTATTTCTAAACCGAGTGTATGAAACGTTGATACCCATAAACCTTTAGCGTCTTGCTTTCCGAGCGTTTGCAGTACTCGTTCACGCATTTCTTTGGCTGCTTTATTGGTAAAAGTAACAGCGGCTATATTTCGCGCTTTGTACTCACATTTTTTCACTAAATAAGCGATTTTATTCGTAATAACACGGGTTTTACCAGAGCCTGCGCCTGCGAGTACTAAGCATGGACCACTAATATATTTTACGGCTTCATCTTGTTTAGGATTGAGTTTCATAACGACCAAAGAAATTTAAAAGACGCGCAATTTTAACGTAACCATTACTGCGAGCATAGCAATTGCCTTAATTAATTAAGGTAAAGATGATCATGTGTTAAATACCGTGGGTATAAGGTAATATTAGTTATTATTATTTTAGGCCGCATCGAAGGGACAAATATGATCAACCCAGCAAAACTTGAAGAAATTGCTAAGCAAATTACTAGCAATATGCCACAAGGTGTAAAAAACCTAGCAGAGACACTCGAAGGTAAAACAAAGCAAGTTTTACAAAACAAGCTTGCTGAGATGGATTTTGTGAGCCGTGAAGAATTTGATGTGCAAAGCCAAGTACTTATTCGTACTCGCGAAAAACTAACCGAACTTGAAGCTAAAGTTGCATTGCTTGAGCAACAACTTAGCACTAAAACTGACGCTGAATAATTATACCAATTGCATTAAATTAGTGTTCTATTATAGCGATAAGAAAATAGCTCAATAACAAGGCTAAAATTGTGGTAAATAGTTGTTCTATATAAATAATTTTTAACGTAGTTAGTGAGTTATTTAATACGCTAGAATGATCATTTTTTTAATAAAATTGGTATTAATTTAGTGTACAAAAAAGGCAGCTTAGGCTGCCTTTTGCGTTTTACTAAGTTTATTCAAATAGCTCATCTAGCACATAATAAAATAACTTAGCCTGCTGCGCTAAACTCACACTCAGCATTTTTTGCGCAACTTGCTCGCCAGTTATTGGTTTGTAACGCTTTAAAAACGGAAGTCGCGTAATAACAGGAAAAATAATACTGCCTATCTTTTCTGCCACTCTAAATTGCTCACGATCACCTAATAATAAAGATGGTTGTAAAATACTTATTTTATCAAAAGGGAGTGCTTTAATATGTTGCTCAAGCTCACCCTTCATTTTCAAATAAGCACTATTACTGTGCGTGTTCGCCCCGCTTGATGACACTAAGCAGTAATGCGTAACACCATTACATGCCGCTAACTGAGCCGCTATAAACTGATAATCAAAATCTACTTTACGCTGAGCTTGTGTAGAGCCCGCCTGTTTAAGGGTTGTGCCCAAACACGAAAACAATACGTCACCTTTAAAAAGCTCAACGTATTGAGTTAATTTTTCAAAATCAATAACGTGATTAACTAGCTTTGCGTGTGTAATAGGCAAAGCCCGACGACTTAACGTAACCACTTTGGTATAACGATCGCTCTTAAGTAGCTTATGTAGCAACTCATTACCGACCAAACCTGTAGCACCTATTAATATCGCCGTTTTAGTCATAAATTTATTTATTTTCGCCCACTTTATTAAGTACGTGCTGCACTGCTTTTTTGTAGCTTTGCGTTTCTTCACTCGCGCACGTTACTACAGATTCTAAATCATGAAGATGGCCGTTTTCTAAACCATAAACCCAACCATGAACGCTTAGCTCTTGGCCGCGCTCCCACGCATCTTGCACAATGTTAGTACGGCATACATTACGCACTTGCTCAATTACATTTAGCTCAATAAGGCGGCTTAAACGTTCGCTTTCTGGCATTGCATCAAGTTGTTCAAGATGCTTTTCTTTTACATCCCCTACATGGCGTAGCCAATTATCAATAAAGCCAAATTTTGCATTGTTTAAAACGGCTTGTACGCCACCACAGCCATAGTGACCTACTACCATGATATGTTTTACTTTTAAAACCTCTACAGCGTACTGCATAACCGACAAACAGTTATGGTCAGTGTGTACAACCACGTTTGCAACGTTACGATGCACAAATAATTCGCCTGGTAATAAATCAACTATTTGATTAGCAGGTACACGAGAGTCTGAACAACCAATCCATAAATACTCTGGATTTTGTTGCATAGATAAAATTTTAAAAAACTCAGGATCTGCTTCGCTTGTACGTGCAGCCCAACGTTTATTGTTATCGAATAAATTTTTTAACTTTCTCATTGCATCTCTTATTAAGTCGAGGACGGAAATTTAATGGATATTAGCAAGAATCAAAATATTACGAGGCGTTAACTGCTTTTCACAAAACGTTTTAACGCTTACTTGATAGCCTTGCTGTTGCAAATATAAAGCACGATCGAGCACAAGCCAAACTTCAATTGCTCTTCTGAACACATGTCGAACCAGTTCAACTCGGTCAGTTATTTTTTTTCGAGCAACACCAATATCTAAATATTTATTATAATCAGTATCTTGAGGTAGGTTTATTGCCTTTTTATCTGCAGCCCATGCACAAAATGATTTAAACGAATCTGAGAATATAGCTTTGTTAACCGAAGGTACGCTTACATAATATTGCTCGCCAGTAATCGATTTTCTAAGTGCGTCAAAACCAAGTCGCCATTCTAGTTCTGTTTTACGTACTTTTTCCAGACGAGAAGGCGCTGTAACGGTTTCTTGTAATGCGAGCTTTAAATCGCGATGCGTTAGGTTAAGCTCACTTTGGTTTGCAACCTCACTCATTACACGGTACTCATTAGCCGTAAATAAATGATAGCAACAAGGTGAAAAGCTAATTTGCTGTACTTTCGCTAAACTTGCTTGGCGCATAAATGCTTGGTGCAAACCACCACATGCGTGTAGCGCTACGGCATGCATATCAGCATTAAAAAATTGAGTGATATCCTCTTTTAATACATCTGCTTGGCTAAAGTGCATTGCCAAGCCTTGTTGCTGTGCACTTTTTTGTCCTTGCTCGCATAAGCTTTGTTGCAGTTCAATACTATGCACATCACTTGCGCCATTAAAAGCAAGCATTCGCCCTAAGTGTCCTTTACCCGCACACCACTCTAAAACTGGTTGCTTAGTATTAGGTAGTGCAGATACAAAATCTTGTAACTGATCAAACTTACGACCTTTAATGCCGTTACTTATCCAAAACGGATAATCAGATCGAGAGTGTGCAGAGCTAGGTAAATCACATAGCTTAGCAAGTTCATCAAGTTGGTTTATGTGTTGGCTAAAAAATTGGTATAGCTGATTTTGATCATTATCAAGAACGGTTACCTGATCATCAGTTAGTTCGTTAAGTATGCCTTGCAGCTCTGGCCAAGGAATAGTGTCAAAATCAAATGCGGTGCACTGCCAATACTGACGATGGCGCATTAAAAGTGAATCAAGTGCAAAAAATTGCTCAGCTAAAGTCATAACAGCTTAAAAAATAAAAAGACAATTAATTATATCAGCTCAGTGAGCTCTCATTAAGCAGTTATTTTTGGCTAAAAATCAGCCGTAAATACAAAGGTATTGAAATAATACTCACCAAAATAGCTGCTATAAGCATCCATGATAATTGCATCTTTTCAGGCTCTTGGTATTTATAAATAAAGTGAGATTTCACTTCGTCAAATTCGTTTTGCTGTATGCCATATAAGTCAGCAATTAAACGCCACTTTGCTATCGACATATGCCCTAAACTGGTAGTGGGTGGGGTTATATAACTTTTTAGTACTTCAGCCTCAAAGGCGAGCTGATGAAAGCTCTTACTCGGTGCATAGTTTTGCTGGGTGACTGCAATAGCTTCATCCATATTCATCATTGCATAGCGCCAACCTTTTAGGCTCGCTTGGTAGAATTTTTCGACCGTTTGTGGATTTTGCTTAAGCATGTTTTCGCTGGTAAATAAAATGTCGCTATATACATCCATACCATAACGCTGTGGGCAAACAAGCCGATGAGCTACGCCTTGTTGAGTCATATAATAAGGCTCTGTAGTAACATAAACTTGCATAGCATCTAGCTTGTTTTCAATCCAAGCCTGATTAAAATTTTCGCCATTGTAAACTTTGAGTTTATCTACATCAACGCCACTGCGTTTAAGCATAATAAGTAGCTCGGTGCCGTCATTTTTGCTCACAGCAGTGATACGTTTATTAACAAAGTCACGAGGGTGAAAAATATCAGACGTGTCTTTTACCATCCAGCAATAAGGTGAAAACTGCAATAAGGCTGCCATTGCAACAAAAGGCTGACCATTAATACGTTGCTGTAAAATACCAGAATGCCCTACACCAAATTGTGCTTCACCACTGGCCACAGGACCAAAGGTATCAGGTTTCATTGGATTAGCTTGTTTAATAGTTACATCAAGGCCCGCTTCATTATAAAAGCCTTTTTGCTTTGCCATATAGTAGCCAGCAAACTGAAACTGATGTGTCCATTTTAGCTGTAATGTGACTGATTCTTGTGCCGCGATATGGCTGCAAAAAAAGCACAATCCAATGATTAATCCTTTAAATAGCAAATAGGTGTCCTCAAAAAGTATGACGATTACCTGTAACTATATGTAAAACGTGTAATAAAGCAAGCACCCTAGTTAGGTGCCTGCCTTTAAAGAAGGGTTATACTGAGGCGAGTTTTTCGGCTTTTTCTGCTTGCGGTTTTGATGTTAAAAATTGGGTGAAACACGGATTTTGTGTTTCATCTTGTACACTGTAACCTAAGCGATTCAAATGCTCGTTAAACATTTCATACTGACTCGGCTCAATAGCAAAACCTGCCAGTACATTCCCCATCGAACCACCGTGATTACGATAATGAAATAAGGTAATGTTCCAATTGCTGCCTAAAGTATCTAAAAAGCGTGCAAGCGCACCCGGATACTCAGGAAATTCAAAACGCAATAAACGTTCATGTAATTGCTCTGGTGCTTTTCCGCCAACCATATAACGCACATGTAATTTAGCGAGTTCGTTATCCGACAAATCGCAAAATTGATAATCGTTATTAGTTAAGTCTTGCTTTAACTCATTAAGCTCTTGCTCGCCTTGGCGCAGAGCAATGCCCACAAATATTTGTGCTTCACCAGGTCCTGCATAACGGTAGTTAAATTCAGTAATAGCACGGCCACCTAAAGAAGCACAAAACTGTTTAAAACTGCCTTTTTCTTCTTTAATAGTAACGGCTAATAGCGCTTCGTTTTTTTCACCCAGCGCAGTCCGCTCTGCAACATAACGCAGGCGATCAAAGTTTAAATTAGCACCCGAAAGCACAGCCGCTAAATGTAGTCCTTTTAACCCCGACTGCTGACTCCACTTTTTAAGCCCAGCCGTTGCAAGTGCACCTGATGGCTCTGCAATTGCACGCGTAGATACAAAAATATCCTGCATGGCTGCACATATTTCATCGCTAGTAACGGTTACAACTTCATCGCAAAACTTTTGCGCTAAACGAAATGTTTCAGTGCCAATAATTTTAACCGCTACGCCATCGGCAAAACTACCAACGCGATCAAGCTCTACTGGCTTACCAGCTTCAAGTGCTGCTTGTAAACACGCACTTTCGTCGGCTTCTACGCCAATTACTTTTATATCTGGACGCAACGATTTAATGTAAACCGCCATACCAGCAAGTAAACCGCCGCCGCCAACAGGAATAAACACAGCATCAAGCTCGTTTAATTGCTGCATTAACTCGCGTGCTACAGTGCCTTGACCAACAATGACATCCGGATCGTCAAATGGCGGGACAAATATACCGTTACGCTGCTCTGTAAGCTCAAGCGCATAGGCTTTTGCTGCATCAAAATGATGGCCATGTAATACAACTTCACCGCCAAGTGCGCGCACTGCGCTGACTTTTATTTCAGGCGTTGTTACTGGCATTACAATAGTTGCTTGATGCCCGAGGTGAGATGCACTTAATGCAACCCCTTGAGCATGATTACCCGCAGAAGCAGTAATAACCACAGAGCCTTTAGGTAATTTATTTAATTTGTTATACGCACCGCGTAACTTAAATGAATACACGGGCTGTTGGTCTTCACGCTTTAACCAAACATGGTTACCTAGCTTTTTACTGAGTTCAGCCATTTCGCTAACCTCAGTAACTTTAGCCAAAGGCTCCATGTTTGCTTGAATAATAGCGCGAAAATAATCGAGCTCTTGAGAGACCATAATTAACTAAGCGCCTCCAATTTAGCTAAGTCGCGCACAGCGCCTTTATCAGCACTTGTTGCAAGTAATGCATAAGCCTTTAAAGCAGACGAGACATAGCGCTCACGATCAACTGGCTTATACGCCATTTTTCCGCGTGCTAATTGCTTTTGTTTACGTGCCTCAAGTTCTTCATCGCTTAGCGCTAATGTGATTTCACGTGTTGCGATATCAATAATGATTTTGTCGCCATTTTCAACATAAGCGATTGCACCACCACTCGCCGCTTCTGGCGATACATGGCCAATTGATAAACCCGAAGTACCACCCGAAAAGCGACCATCAGTAATAAGTGCGCATTTTTCAGCTAAGCCTTTCGATTTTAAGTAGCTTGTTGGGTATAGCATTTCTTGCATACCTGGGCCGCCTCTAGGGCCTTCGTAACGAATAACAACAACATCGCCGGCTTTTACTTCGTTATTTAAAATCCCTTCTACTGAATCATCTTGTGATTCGTATACAATGGCGGTGCCTTCAAAATGTAGCATTTCATCAACTACGCCAGCACTTTTTACAACACAGCCATCAACCGCTAGATTACCCGAAAGCACAGCTAAACCACCGTCTTGGCGAAAAGCATGTTCAACGCTTCGAATACACCCATTCACGCGGTCATTATCGCCTTCATCCCAACGACACTCTTGGCTCATTGCTTTAGTAGTTCGAATGCCCGCAGGACCCGCACGGTAAAATTTGCGCGCAACTTCGTTAGTTGGGTCGGTTGCATCCCATTTTTTAACAAGCTCAGCCATTGTTGACCCAGCTACATGATTAACCGACATGTCAACTAAGCCCGCTTTACCAAGCTCGCGTACAACAGCCATCATGCCACCTGCACGGTGGACATCTTCAATATGGTACTCTGGTGTTGCTGGTGCAACTTTACATAAAAACGGTGTTTTACGAGATAAAGCATCAATATGCGACATATCAAAATCAACGCCAGCTTCTTGCGCTGCTGCGAGTAAATGTAATACGGTATTTGACGAGCCGCCCATTGCAATATCAACAACCATTGCATTCATAAAGGCTGTTTTATTGGCAATTGCGCGTGGCAATACATCTTGATTATCTTTTTGATAATACTCACGACATAAATCAACAATACGAGCCCCTGCTTCAACATACAGTTGTTTACGGTCTTTATGAGTGGCAAGCGTGGTACCGTTACCCGGAAGTGCTAAGCCTATTGCCTCTAACAAACAGTTCATTGAGTTTGCAGTAAACATGCCTGAACACGAACCACATGTAGGACACGCAGAGCGCTCTACTTGCTCTGAATCTGCATCACTTACCGATTCATCTGCGCCTTTAACCATGGCATCAACTAAATCAAGTTTAATGTCGATGTTAGCAAGTTTAGTTTTACCCGCCTCCATTGGACCGCCCGATACAAATATCACCGGGATATTTAAACGTAGCGCTGCAAGCATCATCCCTGGAGTGATTTTGTCGCAGTTTGAAATACAGATCATCGCATCGGCGCAATGACCATTTACCATGTATTCAACCGAGTCAGCAATTAAATCGCGTGAAGGCAGCGAATAAAGCATACCGCCGTGTCCCATCGCAATGCCATCATCAATAGCAATGGTATTAAATTCTTTTGGAACGCCACCGGCTTGGGTTATTGTCTCACCCATAAGCTCACTAAGCTGATTAAGGTGTACATGCCCTGGTACAAATTGTGTAAACGAGTTAACTACGGCAATAATCGGTTTACCAAAATCAGAGTCTGTCATACCTGTTGCGCGCCATAATGCTCTTGCGCCTGCACGTTTACGTCCTTCAGTTGTTGTTGCACTTCTTAATTTAGCCATAGTTACCTCAGTTTTTGCCGCAATATAAGCGGGCATTCCTCATTCTAAAATTGGTGAATAACCGAGTGACTCAGTTACTCGTAAATTATTTTTTAATTCGTAATTACACAGCTTGTTGGTGCTGTAAATTTTGTAAAGTGACTTCTTTTACATCCACCAGCTTGTTTAGCTGGCTGGTTAATAGGTGAATAGGTTTATCACTATCTACCGTCATGGCTACGTTGTATAAGCCATCATCCATATTGAGCTGAAAATGCGTTAGGTTAAAACCACGATGACGCACCACTCGTAAAAAGCGTTCTACCGCTATACTTTGGCTTTTTAATGCAATAGTTAGGCTGTGTTTCATTTTGCTTTCTCCGTCATCATTTCGTCGTTAGCAGCCCCAGGTGGTACAAGTGGCCAAACATTTTCTTTATCATCAATACAAGCATGTACTATGTACGGGCCTTTGCTGTTAACTAATGCTGTAATAGCATCATCAACTTGGTTAGCGTGGGTAATTGTTTGCCCTGGAATACCAAATACAGCAGCTAGTTGCACAAAGTCTGGGTTATCCGAAAGGTTAGTTTCAGAGTAACGTCCTTCAAAAAACAGTTCCTGCCATTGGCGAACCATACCCAAGCGCTGGTTATCTAAAATTAATATTTTTACAGGTAAATTATTACGGCGAATCGTGGCCAATTCTTGAATATTCATCATTATTGAGCCATCGCCCGATACAGTGATAACAAAGTCATCAGGGCGTGCTACTTGTGCGCCAATAGCAGCCGGTAAACCAAAGCCCATTGTGCCGGCGCCACCACTACTTAAATGATTACTCGGGTGAGTAAACTTCATGTGTTGTGCTACCCACATTTGATGCTGACCTACATCGCAACACACAACGCCAGTTTTTGGCATGCGTTGGCTCAGTTGGTTTAATAAGTACGGTGCGTAGACCTTCTCACCTGGGTAATCGTAACGCCACGCGTGTTTAATATTCATTTCTTTATTTGTGTCACACCACGCTTTAGGTGTTACAAAGCATTCAAGTGCAGGTAACGACGTTTTTAAATCAGCAATTAATGAAGCTTTAGCTGGTTTACGCTTACCTACTTCAGCGGCATCAATATCCAAATGAATTACTTTAGCTTTAGCTGCAAATTTAGCTAAGTTACCCGTTACGCGGTCATCAAAGCGCGCACCTATACACACAAGTACATCACATTCTTGCACGGCAATATTAGCGGCTTGACCACCATGCATACCCAACATACCTAAGTAATGTTCGTAATCTGGTAATACACTGCCCAACGCTTTAAGTGTTGATACAGCTGGCATCTGCGTTTTATTTAAAAATTGCATTAGCTCGTCTTGCGCATCAGCGGCTTGTACACCACCACCTACATACGCTACAGGCTGTTTAGCCTCACTCAACAATTGATTAGCAATAGCAACTTGCTTTAAATCTAACTCAGGTAAGTATTCATCAGCTGCAAGCCAAGGCTTAAAAGGTACTTGCGCCATTTGAATATCTTTTGGGATATCGACAAGTACAGGACCTGGTCGGCCGCTTTGCGCTAAATGAATAGCTTCTTGTAATATCTCTGCTAAGTCTTCCGCTCGTTCTACCATGTAGCTGTGCTTAGTACACGAAAGCGACATACCTAGTACATCTATTTCTTGAAACGCATCTGAACCAATAGCTGCAGTAGGCACTTGGCCGGTAATCGCCAATAATGGTACTGAGTCCATCATCGCATCAGCAAGGGCAGTTATTAAGTTAGTTGCACCTGGGCCCGATGTAGCAAAACACACACCTAATTTACGCGTGCTGCGAGCATAACCAACAGCTGCAAACCCTGCACCTTGCTCATGACGAGTAAGGTAGTGTTTGACTGGCGCGCCATACAGCGCATCGTAAATTGGCATAATAGCTCCGCCTGGGTAGCCAAATACTTCATTTACGCCGTGTTTGGCCAATAAGTCGATTGTTAGTTCTGCGCCTGTCATTAATAAACCCTCATTCCTCAGTGACAACCCAATTACATTTTTACGCTAAAAACTTTGCCCTTAAAACTAAAAAGCCCTCCGAACGGTTAAGTGCGGAGGGCTTTTTTAATGCTTAAGTTTTTAAAGCACTACGAAGCCCTCGCGGGAATAATCACCACGATAATAATCAGGACTAGGTTAAGTGCGTTTGTAAGCATGTAATTAATACCAAATTTTGTTCAATTATCGCGAAGGTTATTCCTTCGCTCTCTTTTTATATTAGTACCGCGCTAGGCCCTTTAAGTCAACACCAAAGTTAATCTAACAAAAAGACTAAAAGGCAATTTATCAGGTTTTAAAATTCATTATACAAGCTGGTAGTGGTTTTTTTATGCTCTAATTTTATTCTCAGAAATTCACTATTCTTATATCCCTTATTTAAGGTTTGATTAATTTTTAAGAATATTTTTATAAATAAAATTATTTATCACCTTCAGGTAATGCGTAGGTTCCCTTAAGCGACTCTTAAGTGTTGTTGCATAGCATGGCGTTGTTATTTTAAACGAGCCTAAATATGAACGTAATTAGTCAAACACCAGCACAAAAAAAGCCAAATCGTAGTAAACGGTTTTACATTCACTGTAGTGCAAATGCCTTTGTAGTGATGATTGCCTGTTATTACTGTTTAGTTATAAACATTCCTTTTATTCAAGGTTCGTTTAGCGCCATAACCTCTCTTGCATCTTTTTCATGGCTATTTTTACTTTCAGTGCCACTGCTTTTGTTATGCCTTTTAATTATTTTCTTTTCGATAGTGTCGGTTAGATGGTTATTAAAACCAGTTAACTATCTTTTACTGATAATTTCTAGCGCCGTGCTTTACGGCTCATTAAATTACGGTGTCGTGTTTGACTATTCAATGATTCAAAACACGTTCGAAACGGATTCAAGCGAAGCGCTGAGCTATTTAAACCCGCAGCTCATAGCCTTTTTACTGTTGTTTTGTGCGCTACCTGTTTTTATATTAAGCAAAGTAAAAATACACTTTACTCGCCCTCATCAAGAAGCGATTAGCCGCATAAAACTTATTATTGCCTGCTTAACGCTAATTGCTTTAGTGGTCGCTAACTTTTACGCCGATTACGCAGCCACTGGTCGCAACAACCGCATTTTGAAAAAAGAAATTATTCCGTTTCAATATCTCTCTAGCGGTTATAAATACATGCGCGATCAGCTGCTGTATACCAATATGGAATTTAAAAATATAGATGCAACACCCACTCTTATTGCGCCTAACACCACCAGCGTAACCGTTATGGTTGTTGGCGAAACCGCACGAGCAGAAAACTTTGCTTATCAAGGTTATAAGCGTAACACCAATCCTTATACACAAAAGTATAATGTGACGTATTTTAATAATGTGGCGTCTTGTGGCACCGCTACTGCAGTGTCTGTGCCGTGTATGTTTTCACTGCAAACACAAGATAACTTTGATCGATTAGCAGCTGACAACCAACAAAACCTGATTGATTTAGCACAACAAGCTGGCAGCGACGTACTGTGGGTTGATAACAACAGCGGCTGTAAAAACGTATGCACCCGTGTTGTTAACATTGATATCCCAACCACCCCATCAGCGCTTTGCGATGGAAAATATTGTTTTGATGAAGTGCTTATTGCTCCACTTAAGCGCAAACTCGCTAATTTAAACCAAGCTAATACCGTTATCGTCCTCCACATGATGGGCTCACACGGACCAACCTACTTTAAACGCTACCCAGAAAAATTTAAGCAATTTAAGCCCACGTGCGACAGAAGCGACATTCAAAACTGCTCACTCGATGAATTAGTTAATACCTACGACAACACAATTGCGTACAGCGACTTTGTCAACGCCCAGGTAATTGAGCAATTAAAAGCGCTGCCAAACAACATAGATAAGCAGTTTTTATATGTCTCTGATCATGGTGAATCACTTGGCGAAGGCGGTGCTTATCTGCATGGTTTTCCGTATAACTTTGCACCTAGCACACAAACGCACGTTCCTCTTTATATGTGGGCTGATGAGCATAACCAGCGCATTACCAATACCTGTTTAGCTAATTTAGACACCACTGCTGCACGCTCACACAACAATATTTTTCACACCCTTTTAAATTTAATTGGCATTAAAAGCAAAACGTATCAGGCATCGCTCGATTTACTTGCTAGCTGCCAAACAACACCAAGCGAAATAAAAATATGAGTAATAAAACCGTTATAAAACGCCAAGGCTTAATGCGCCTTATTTTTACCTTAAGCCATTCTTTTAACGGCTTAAAATGGATGAGTCGATTTGAAGCGGCGTTTCAACAAGAGCTAGCACTGTTTTCGTTACTCGGTGTGTTTGTGTGGCTACAAGAAATTGCACTAAGGGATAAATTACTGCTTGCCGCCAGCCTGCTTTTTGTATTATTTGCTGAGCTGGTAAATACGGCAGTTGAGGTTGTAGTTGATAGAATTGGCAGTGAATACCATGAGCTTTCAGGGCTCGCTAAAGATATTGCCTCTGCAAGCGTGTTTATAGCTATGCTAATTGCCGCACTTATTTGGTGGGCTGTGTTATGGGCATAAAGCTAACTTTTATAGCTAAAATAACGAGGCTAATATTTAAAGTAATACCTAAAATACAAAATGCACTTGGCCCTGTATGGATTTTTGTTGTATTTGCTGTTTTGGCACTTAGCTTGTTAACACTTGCTCGCTTTGGTTTAAGTGTATGGCAAGGCGAACGTGTATTTGGATCGCATGCGTGGTTATCTATATTTATAGGTGGTTTAAGAGTTGATATAGCCACTCTAAGCTACATTATTATGCCTGCATTACTACTTACCTTACTGATGCAAAGCGTAGGTTGGCAAAATAAAGTACGCGGCCTAATTAAAATTTACTTAGTGGGGATGTCTGCTTTACTCGTTTTTTTTGAAGTGATTACGCCTACGTTTATAAACGAGTACGACTTGCGCCCTAACCGCTTATTTATAGAATATTTAATTTACCCTAAAGAAGTCTCAAAAATGATTTTTTCAGGCTATAAGTTAGAAGTATTTATTGCTGTTATAGCACTTGTTTTAAGCTGTAAATTTGCAAGTAAAGTATTTAGCAATCAATGGCAAAGTACGTCATCACTAACAGGCTTAAACCAATCAATTTTAGCGCTTGTTTTAGTATGCTTAACTATTTTGGGCGCGCGTAACTCATTAGGGCACAGACCCCTTAACCCCGCTATGGTCTCTTTCTCTACTGATCACTTACTTAACGACTTAACCCTTAACTCACTTTATAGCGTCGCGTTTGCAGTTAAGCAACTCTCTAACGAGCAATCAAGTCAAGACTATTATGGCAAAATGCCTACCGATGAGTTGCTTGGTATTGTGCGTAGTAACATGCAAAATACGCAAGGCACATTTAGTGATGTAACCGCCCCTACAAAAACGTTTCATGGCGCAAGTAATACAGGTAAACCAAAAAACCTAGTCATTATTTTACAAGAAAGTTTAGGTGCTCGTTACGTAGGCACGCTCGGCGGTTTACCGCTTACACCTAATATAGACGCCCTTTATAAACAAGGCTGGGGGTTTGATAATTTATACGCTACGGGCACGCGCTCGGTGCGTGGTATTGAGGCGGTAATTACAGGATTTACACCAACGCCTTCGCGTGCGGTTGTTAAGCTTGATAAATCACAGCGTGACTTTTTTACCATTGCTGATTTTTTAGCGAAGCAAAATTACAACACGCAGTTTATTTATGGTGGCGAAAGTCACTTTGATAACATGCGAAGCTTCTTTTTAGGCAATGGCTTTAAAAGTATCGTAGATACAAATAACTTTAAAAAAATAGATTTTAATGGCTCGTGGGGCGCATCAGACGAAGACTTATACGACCAAGCCGACATAGAACTTACTAAGCTTAAAAATCAAAACAAACCCTTTTTTAGCCTTATATTCTCAAGCTCTAATCATAGCCCGTATGACTTTCCTGACGATAAAATAACGCTGTACGATAAACAAAAACAAACCCGTAATAATGCTGCAAAGTATGCCGATTACGCGCTGGGCACGTTTATCGAAAAAGCTAAAAAATCGAGCTACTGGGATGATACTGTATTTATAGTTATTGCCGATCACGACTCACGCGTATCGGGTTCGAGTTTAGTACCGGTTGATCACTTTAAAATCCCGGCCGTTATTTTTGGTAAAGGTATTACCCATAAACGAGATAGCCAACTAGCCAGTCAGCTCGATATTCCTGTTACTCTACTTTCTTTGATTGGCGCAAGTGGTAAGCACCCTATGATAGGTCATGATTTATCAAAGCCAATTAGCAATAACAAACAACGCGCAATGATGCAATACGACAAAAACTTTGCCTACATGCACGATAATAAAGTGGTGGTGTTACAACCACAAAAACCAGCAACCACCTATACGTATAGCAATAACCAGCTTGTACCATGTGAAAACGATGAGCAACTAGTTAAAAAAGCCCTAGCCCACGCGAACTTAGGTAATCTAGCCTACACAAATGGTTGGTATCATTAACCAAGTGACTTGATAATAAAGCCTTGTTAAAGTAACAAGGCTATTTTTATAAACCGAGTAAACATGAAAATCCTCGTTATTGAAGACTCCGAAGCACTAAGGCGCAGCTTACAAGTTGGTTTTAGCAACCTTGGTTTTACCGTAGATGAAACTGGTGATGGTTCAGAAGGTTTAAGCATGGCACTTAGTGGAAGCTATGACTTACTCGTACTTGATTTAATGCTACCCAGTGTAGATGGCATGAGTATTTTACAAGCACTTCGCAGCAGCAATAGCCAAAGCCGTGTGCTAATTTTATCGGCACGAAGTGAGCCTCAAGATAAAATTAGCGGCCTTATGAAAGGCGCTGACGATTATTTAACTAAGCCATTTTCGTTTGAAGAACTCCATGCTCGTGTCCTTGCATTACTTCGTCGCGGTTCACTGCAAAACCAACAAAATACCCTTACCGTAGGTGATTGCGTATTAGATCTGTCACTTAAAACTCTTCACTACAAGCAACATGCTATTGAGCTCACGCGTAATGAATACAAAATAATAGAATGCTTATTTAACGCCCCAGAGCGAGTATTGGGGCTTGAGCTTATAAGTGAAGCGGTGGTAGGGCAGTTTGATATGCTCTCTAAAAATGCGCTTGAAGCACACATCTCAACCATACGTAAAAAAGTAAGACAGTTTGATGGCGAGCTCCCGATAAAAAATAAACGTGGATTTGGTTATGTCGCAACAACAAAATAAAAATCACTCAATAAAACGTAAACTCGTTAATAATATTAGCGCTGTGATCTCTGTTATTTTATTCACCATATTTTTAACCGTTGATCTAAGTGTTGATACTTGGGTGGAAGATCAGTTCAATCAGTCTCTAACTAACAAAGCTAACTACTTAAAAACCTTAGTTGAAGATGACAACAACGTAGTTGAATTTGATTTTGCTGGTGAGTTTATGTCGGAGTATGAAGCAGCCGATGCCACGGAGTTTTACCAATTATGGCATGGCCGTGATGTGTTTGAGCGCTCGGACTCATTAGAGCTTTATGAAAATGCTAACCTACCTTTTTTAGAAATGCCGATAAACGAATCTAAAATTATAGATTACGAGCTTCCTAACGGGCGTGATGGCCGCGCACTTATAAGTCACTTTGTAGCCCAAAAAGACGATAGAAACCCCACTCACTCTGCTGTTTTTAATACCATGACTCTTGCGATTGCAGCGCCGACAGCCGAACTTAATAAAGTACTGATTATTATTGATGTGGTCTTTATTTTAACCTGTGTACTTGGTGTGTTTGGTGTGCGCTATTTAGTGACACGTATTGTAAATAAAGGCCTACACCCGCTACACAATTTAAACGATCAAATTAAGTTACTCGATATTACCGGTGTTGCGCAAACAATAGAAAGCGACTTTAAAGTAGAAGAAATAGAACCTATACGTAACGAGCTAAATAAGTTTATTACCGTTAATCAGCAACTCTATAGTAATGAAAAGCGCCTAACAAGCGACATTGCACATGAGCTTAAAACCCCAATAGCTGAACTCATAAGCCTTTCAGAAGTGGCTATTCGCTACCCTGACGATAAACGTATTAGCGACACCTATACCAGTGATGTACTTAATATTTCACAGCGCATGAAAACAATTGTTAGCAACCTATTACTGTTGCAGCGCTCAAGTAGCAGTACAATGCAATTGAATGCACAAAATATCATTCTAAATAACTTAGTAAATCAAATTATTGATGAGCTGACCTTTAAGCACCCAACTATTAAAACGCGTTTAAATAATGAGATAAGTGACGAACTTACACTTAATGCTGACGAATTTAGTTTAAATACCATTTTGTGTAACTTAATCGATAACGCACTATTTTATGGACTTCCTGAGGCACCAATTAAATTAACTGCCGTAAATAACAGCACAAACATGAGCATCTCTGTTAGTAACAAAGTAAATAAACCACTAAGTAGTGAACAGCTCACTGCTATTTTTGACCCGCTCTATCAGCTAGATTCATCTAGAACTAATAATCAGCGCCATGGTTTAGGATTATCAATTGTACAGAGCTTATGTAACTTAAATGGCTTTACTATTACGGCCAGTAATACCGAAAACAATACGTTAACGTTTATATTAACGTTACCTCTGAAGTAAATTTAGGTTAGTATTTACACTACTAACCTTCGAGATTTTAAGGACAAACCATGAATGCTCTTACCCGTATTAGCCACTTTTTTATTGTGGCGTTACTTATAACATTTAGCTTTAACAGCTATGCAGCTCCTGCCTTATATAAAATAGAAAAAAATGGCGTCAGCTCATACCTATTTGGCACTGTACACGTTGGTGATGCCAGCATGAAAGGCTTACCTAAAAATGTAACCGATGCAATTAGTGCAAGCAAAGAAGTGATTGTTGAAGTTGATATAAGCAAACTTACTCCACTTGAAATGCAGCAGCGTTCAATGCCATTTATGATGCTAAGGGACGGTAAAACATTACAAACTGAGCTTTCAAAGCAAAATTATACCAAGCTAAAAGATTACTTTGCTAAAAAGTCGATTGATATTGCTATGTTTAATGGCTTAAAGCCTTGGGCTGTTATGGTGACTATGATGCAAATTGAATTTCAAAATGCAGGATATTCAGATAAAACCGGCATAGACAAGCAAGTGCTTAGTTATGCTAAAGAGCATAATATTAAAATTGGCGAGCTTGAAACCCTAGAACAACAACTACAAATGTTTGATGGTATGGCGCTATTAAGCAATGAAATGATTGAAGAAACCTTTGAGCAACTAGCCGATATTAATACTTACTTTATCAAGTTAGTTAATGCATGGAAAAGCGGTGACATGGATACACTAACCGATTACTACAACATGAGTTTTGATGACAGTAATTACGGTGAAATTAGCGAGCAAGTAATGCTAACTAACCGCAATAATAATTGGGTTAAACAACTCACACCGCGTTTAGCAAACGAGCAGCTATTTATTGCTGTAGGTGCTCTGCATTTACCTGAAAAACACGGGTTACTTAAACAACTACGAGATAAAGGCTTTAGCGTTACTCGTCTTTAAAATGAAAATGGGTTGAGTGATTTTTCGCTCAACCTTTCTCTGAGTTTTTAATTAAAGTCTTCCATTTTTAAGTAATTCTCTATTCCTTTAATTTTGTCTGCCGCATGATGATTTACATAAATCACAGTACTTGTATTAGCAGCACAAATTTTCTCTATTAGTAGCAGTACACGTTGCCTGTTTGCTTCATCTAAGCCCAAGCAAGGTTCATCTAAAATAAGTAACGCTGGATGTTTTACCATAGCCCGCACAATTAATAACATACGTTGATCGCCGTACGACAGCTGAGTGAATGAGGTGTTTTGCTTGTCACTTAAACCAATAAATGCCAGCCACTGTCGAGCAATATTAATTTGTGCGTCGCTCGGTTTTTGATATAAACCTATGCTGTCGTAAAAACCTGAAATAACAGTATTTAAAGCCGATATACTTACGCGGTAATCCATATGTAGCGCGTTAGATATAAAACCAATATGCTGTTTTATATCCCAAATACTCTCCCCTGTCCCACGTTTAAAACCGAACACTTCAATGTCATTGTTATAACACTGTGGGTTATCACCTGTTATTAAATTTAATAAGCATGTTTTGCCTGAACCGTTCGCTCCACTAAGCTGCCAATGCTGATGCTTTTTTATAGTCAAATTGAGATTTTTGAATATGCTTACATCACTATAACTAACTTTAGCATTACTCAATTTAACTAAGGTATTACCAGTGAATGTCTTTTGCTCTTGCTCGGCGTCAGGAGATGGCACATCCAATGAAGTATGCTCTAAATGAAGTAGTTTTAGTAAATCACTTAATTGCTCACTACTTGGCTTTGCTAAAGTATGTAACAAGCAGCCTTGGTTTACATAACCATAGTGAGTAATGAATGAAGGGATTTCGTCTAAGCGGTTTAGCACAAAAACAAAAGTAATCGTGTGGCTAAGCTCTATAAGTATTTTATTAAGTTGCTGGCAAGATTGTACGTCGAGTCCATCAAATGGCTCGTCAAGCACGACTAATTCACTATGGGAGCTGAGTGCTTTAATAAGTAGGAGTTTACGAGTTTCACCCGTTGAAAGGTCTCTAAAATGCCTATTTAGTAATGAGCTAAATTTAAATAATTTTATTAGCTGCGCTAATAACTCACCATTATTACTATGCTCTGTAAAAATAAGGTCTTGAACGAGGCTATGCTTTTCGTGCTCTAATTCTTGGGCCAGTAACTGTTTATGCGAATCTGAAGACACGAGCATAAGTTTATTAATACTACTTATACGCTTACCACTTTCGCACTTAGCTTCACCAACTAGCGCAGCTGTCAGTGCAGATTTACCGGCTCCATTAGCACCTAGAAGCAGCCAATGTTCTCCTAGATTCACTTGCCAATCTAGGTTGCATATGTCGTAACGACTTTTGCCTTGCCCTTGTAAGTAACCATTAAATTGCTCAAGCGTAATTGACTGCACTAACTTTTCCTAATAAACCTTAAAACAGCAAGTTAACGCATATTAAAAGAGCTTAGCAAGCTTGTTATCTGCAAAATTAATTTATTTCACTAACAACGCTAATACTATTTAATGCGTCTTTAATTGCTTGCTGGCTTATTGGCTTATGAATATGGAGGTTAGCTCCGTATTCATAAACTCGCTCTATATCATTTTGTGAGGTATTTGCTGTTATAACAATAATTGGCATTACTTTATTAAGATCGGAACGTATTTTTTTAATAGCCTCAAACCCATCCATTACTGGCATGTTTAAGTCCATAAAAACAATATCGTACTGATTTTCACTCACCATATCACACGCGACTTTACCATTTTCTGCGCAATCATAGCTTAAACCTAATAAGCTAAGTATGCGGGTTAATAACATAGTGTTTAATGGGTTATCTTCAACGACTAAACACTTTAGTTTGTCATTTATTTTACGAGGGTTTGGGAGAGCTTTACTGGCAATTATTGGTAAGTGCAAAGATACCAGCGCTCCATGGGCTTCATTATTTTTGAAGGTAATTTCACCGTGCAACGCCTTTACAACATACTGAACACGAGTGAGACCTGTTCTTAATCCTTGAAAATGGTTTGTTTGTTTAAATGAGTCAAATTCAAGATCAGTAATCTCTTTCGAAAAACCACAACCAGTATCACTTACAGTTACACAAAGTTCATCATTAAAAAGCTTTGCAGAGACAGTAATTTCACCTTCTGTCGTAAACTTAATAGCGTTACTGATTAATTCTGTAAGCGTATGCTGCAAACGTTGATGATCCAATTTACATACACAATTTAATGATTCATCTAAACAACTAACTAGTTTTAGGCCTTTTTGCTGACAAGCATGCTCGTAAGCCATTAGTACTTTATTACACGACTCTAGAAGGCTTTCATTTTTAAATTGCGGTACCCATTTACCTGTACTTAAAGCTTGCAAGTCTTGCAGTTCATCTAATATGGCTATTAACCTAAGTGCGCAGTAATTAGCTTGGGTTTTAACGCTTTGCTGCGTATCAGAAACCTTTAACTCCTCAATAGACGTAATAAGCCCCTGTAAAGGAGTTCTAAATTCGTGACTTGCTCTGGCAATAAAATGCTCTTTATTTTGACTCACTTGTTGAGCGAACTCTTTTTGTTTTTGGTATTTAGACAATGCGTTACCTATTTCTTTTTCCATTGGCATAAATACAAATCTTAACTCTACAAGTAGTAAAAACATCGCCATAAGCCAAAATAATAATTCAAGGTTAGATACCCAGTTTAATTTTTGGACAGCTTGCTCTTCAAATAAATTCACTGCATGATCTAGTTGCTTTAATAGCTCTTCAACCTCAGTTACAGAGAATATACGCTTATCTACTTGGCCTTGTTGATAAAGCAAATTTTCCGCTTGCTGGATATATGTTGCAACTTGGGAATCTAGTTTATGAGGAGCTAACGTATATAGCTTAATAAGCTTAGGTGTAAGGTACTGATACTCTCCATTAGCATTTTTTGAAAGTAAGTAATTATGAGTTTTTTTGAATGATACGACTGATGCCTTTAACGCTTTAGTATGCTCAGAAATATTTGTTGCCGATAATAATAACTCATTACTATGCCAAGCTATTTTTTGAGAAAGCATTCTCTGCTTACCAGCCATATTTATTATTTTGGCGTCGTATTTTTGCACCGAAAAATAATACTGCATAAGTGATGCTGATGTGCTTATTAATAGTGCTATTGCTATTAATGCCCATCGGTAACGAGTACGGATATTCGCGACAACTTTAAACATACTAAGCCCTGTTTTTGTTTTAAGTGTAGCTCAATTTTTTAGAACTAATAAGCAGCTTAAATAATGATTATTAAATAAAAAAGCCCAACTAAAAAGTTGGGCTAATAAAATAAAACTATTTAACTATCTATTTTCTAAACGGTTATAGTCGAACATTCCATATTCTATCCCACGATATTTTTTAGCTGTATCGTGCAATATATCGCTGTATTGCCAAAACTGCGGATGAGTACGTCGAATACCAAACTTAGATTTCAATGCACCATAATCAGCTTCTATTTGCATCATAGGCAATTGCTCGGCAAAAGCATTTACTTGCTGCTCGTTATTTAAATACCAAATAGCTGCTGGATAATCTCCGATAAACCCAGGAACAATAGTCGCGGTATCTTCATCATAAGCACGTTGGCCATCTTCGTTTAATAAACTAGATATATTGTAATGTGCATTATGATGAATAATAGTGTAGCCCTTATGGCTATTATCTTCTTGCTTTACAAGTATAAAAGAAAGCTGAGGTAATAAGTTAACCGCTTTTGCTGGCATGTTACTTATTACATTTAATGGCTTTGGCACTTCAGTGTAGTTGTATTTTTCACTTAAAACTGGTGCTAAGGCTTCTTTCATCAAGGTATATAGTTCATGCTGTGGATCATCCGTTTCATAGTTAATACCACTGGGCTGGCTAAATTCTCGGTTACTTTTAAAGAACTTAGATAAGTCAGGTGGTGAATTACGATACCACTGCTTTTTGATTTGATTACGCTTGTGCTCAGGTAATAGAGCTAAAAAGTTTTGCTCTCCCTCTAAACGTAAAAAATCCATGTATAGCCGTGTAACCAATTGATGGCCTATATTTCCGTATACATCAAAGCCAGCAACAAGCAAATAGTGAATACGTTCAAATAACGCATAATCAAGTATCCACGTGGTTTTAGGCTCTTGACCAATAAAGCCTTTAACAACGGTCGCACTATCAAAGTGGCGGAAAATGGTCAGTGCAGCATTTTTATTATGCCCATCACCTTTCCAAAGCAAGTCAGTTGTAAGGTGCTCGCCATCTTTGAACATTTCGTTAGCAAGCTCAATTTTTGCCTGTAAATATTTTTTCTCACGAACTGAATATTTAACCCAGCTAGAGACAGGTAACGCATTACTTTCCTCAGCAGCTGGAAGCTCTAGCGCTTCCTCATGTTGCATTAGCATTTCCCCTACAGCAGGAGTCGCAACCTTATCAGGATCAGCAAATGCCACCCAAAAGTGATCATTTATAACATTTAAAGCAATCTGACCACGACAAACAGGTCCTTTTATAAAGCCCATAATAATTAACTCTGCTTCATCAAGCATAAATTGATATTTAGAATTAATAGGAATAACTTCAAAAGTTTTAAATGGGTTAGATGCTGACTTAGGCTCATAACTCGGCATTTGCGTGACAGTATAATCTGGCGCAATAAACTGCTCGTACAAACGCAGTAATTTAGCTTCATTAAGCTCAAGTGGTAAATGCGTTTTAGAAAGAATGGTTGTACGCTCTTGCATAAAACGATAATAAACACGGCTAACTTTAGGGTCATCGTATGGACGACGCGTATTAATTAGCTTTATTTTTTCGCCAGGAGGCGTACTTGAACGAACGAGTTTAAAAAAGTTTTGTGGGTTCTCTGACGTAAAATAAATATGCGCTAAAAACCAATGTTCATAAATGTAACGTGCTGATAGCTGATACTTTAAGCTATCTTGATTTAAAAATGCTTCCCAGCCCTTTATTTTATTTTGATCAAACTTGCTCGGTGGCTCAATATGTGACATTTTACCGCCATTTTTAAGCCAGTTCTGTAAATGATTAAACTCTTCGCGCGAAACCCCAGGTAAACCATAAGGCATACCGCCATGAGGTTGCTCGTCAGCTAATCGGTCAAACTCCCCCATTGTTGCACAGGTTTGCGAACGCCCTAATGAAAAATCAAATTCATCATCTAGCACTTCATTAGTTGGTAATTCATAGCTTTGCTTTAACACTAAACTATTAAATAAAACACTTCCCGCTAAGTTTGCTTCTTCACTTTGTACGCGCTCATTTAGCACTGGCGTAAAGTTTTTTTCTCGCCATTGCTGTGTATTGGTTGCATCAAACAATAAACGGCTTGGGGTCGTTGCCAATAAACGAGTTCCATCGTAAACGAGCTCTTTACTCAAACCTCGATCAATACCTTCAGGGGATGAGAGCTTAAGCTGGCAAGGTGCGTCATAACAACCATGGCAAACGACGCAGCGGGTATCGAGTACTGGTTTTACATTTTGTAAAAAATCAGCTCCAGCAAGAGTAGAATGCGGAACGATACGCTCTTGCGCTTGTTCAGGGCCAAATAAATCATCGTAATGTGCATTACCTAAGTAAGCACAACCACTAAGGATAATTAATACAAATGTACTTATTATTATTTTTTTCATTCGTCCTCGTCACCTAAATCGAAGGTGGGCATCATATCCATTTGAGGAGAAACGAATGTTTTCTGACCTTCAGTATTCAAAACAATACTTAAAAGAGGCCCATGCGTTAATGTTATCTGCGCATCATGCTCTTGCTCTAATATACTTAAATACAGAGAATCAGTTATAAGCAACTCATAACCGCTAACGGTAATAGCTACACTGCTATCTTCACTTGGATTTTGGCAAATTTGAGCAAGTAACTCATCATCAAGTCCAATTGATATTTCAAAATCAGGCTGCTCTAAATCTCTATTACTTAATGATTCATCTAATAGAAATAAAGGAAGGGTTAAATTGCTATCTTGTTCAAATTCCATTGCGTTCTCTGCACTTTCTGACGATTTAATTGGCGAGTATTATAACAAACTAGCGAGTAAATTAACGCTAAAGCTAATGTAACTGTTTAAACGTCATCTATAACAGATTCGATCACCGAAAATACAGCACCTTGAGGGTCGCATATAACACTAAAACGACCAACATCGGGGATATCTGTTGCAGGAACACATACTTGTCCACCTAGGCTAGCGGCTTTATTTACTGCTGTATCGCAGCTCTCTACTGCAAAATAAATCATCCAATGAGCAGGAATATCTTCAGGCCAATCGCTTGTCATCTCAAGCATACCGGCAATTGGGTGTCCACCTACTAAAAATAAAGTGTAGTTCATACCTTCCATTGGCTTTATTTCACTTTCCCAGCCTAGTAAAGCACAGTAAAAATCTCTACTTACTTTACTATTTCTGGTTGCTAACTCATGCCAATAAGGCGTGTTTAATTCACCTAAGTGCTTACAACCTTTATGCTCATTCCCCTGCCATAGTGCAACAGTGGCACCTACAGGATCTTTTAGCATCAACATTCGTCCTGCATTCATAACATCATGAGGACCGGCAATAACTTCAGCACCTAGTTCTTTAGCTTTTAGCGCACAATCATCAACATTGTCGACGGCAATGTAAGCCAACCAATGACTTGGGATCCCTTCACTAATTTGCTCTTTAGGCATTTCATACATAGCGGCTATATCACCAGCTTGCTTTTGTAGCATGGTGTAATATATGTCCTCCCCAATAGGTTGATCGTCATACCCCCAATCAAATAATGATGTATAAAACGTCTTACCTTCTTTCCAATTGTGTGTACAAAGTTCTGACCAACAAAAAATGCCATGTGGATGATTATCAATTTCACTCATTATTAAACCCTTATTATTCTATTTTTATCTAAACGAGCTCTGTCACATTTTATAAACTACATAATTGAACAGATCATAAATTGAGATTAGAGCAATAACTAAGCGGAGTCGATAAAAGAAGGGCAAAAAATTCGTTATTCAGTTGTTTCATATATGAGGCTTTTAACGCAGTTAGCGTCAGATTTAATCCCTCAAATTGATTAAATATTATTGCTGATCGATATAAATGATTTACTAAGAAGTCCTTCGCTCTAGAGGAATCCCTGAATCACTTTTTTGCAGACGTAAAAAAGCCCGAATCGTTAGATTCGGGCTTTCTACAATTTGAAGCCTGGTAATGTCCTACTTTCACATAGCAAATGCTACACTATCATCGGCGCTGTTTCGTTTCACTACTGAGTTCGGCATGGAATCAGGTGGGTCCAAAACGCTATTGTCACCAAGCAAATTAGGGCGTTAATTCGTATCGCTACGCATTAACTGAATTTGGAAAATATCTGATAATATTTTTTAAGTCTTTCTTAAGTAATATCTACTTTAGTCATATTAACTTCTTCGCTTGTTTCACTATCACATAAAACGCGTTTGGCGTTGTATGGTTAAGCCTCACGGGTAATTAGTACAAGTTAGCTTAATGGCTCACACCACTTCCACATCTTGCCTATCAACGTTGTAGTCTTCAACGGCCCTTCAGAGACTTTAAAAGTCTAGTGAGAACTCATCTCGAGGCCTGCTTCGCGCTTAGATGCTTTCAGCGCTTATCAGTTCCGAACGTAGCTACCGGGCAATGCCATTGGCATGACAACCCGAACACCAGCGGTTCGTTCACTCCGGTCCTCTCGTACTAGGAGCAACCCCTCTCAATTCTCAAACGCCCACGGCAGATAGGGACCGAACTGTCTCACGACGTTCTAAACCCAGCTCGCGTACCACTTTAAATGGCGAACAGCCATACCCTTGGGACCGACTTCAGCCCCAGGATGTGATGAGCCGACATCGAGGTGCCAAACACCGCCGTCGATATGAACTCTTGGGCGGTATCAGCCTGTTATCCCCGGAGTACCTTTTATCCGTTGAGCGATGGCCCTTCCATTCAGAACCACCGGATCACTATGACCTACTTTCGTACCTGCTCGACGTGTCTGTCTCGCAGTTAAGCTGGCTTCTACCATTACACTAACCGTACGATGTCCGACCGTACTTAGCCAACCTTCGTGCTCCTCCGTTACTCTTTAGGAGGAGACCGCCCCAGTCAAACTACCCACCAGGCACTGTCCGTAACCCCGATTCAGGGGCCAACGTTAGAACATCAAAACTACAAGGGTGGTATTTCAAGGTTGACTCCACAACAACTAGCGTCGCTGCTTCAAAGTCTCCCACCTATCCTACACATGTAGGTTCAATGTTCAGTGCCAAGCTGTAGTAAAGGTTCACGGGGTCTTTCCGTCTAGCCGCGGGTACACAGCATCTTCACTGCGATTTCAATTTCACTGAGTCTCGGGTGGAGACAGCGTGGCCATGGTTACACCATTCGTGCAGGTCGGAACTTACCCGACAAGGAATTTCGCTACCTTAGGACCGTTATAGTTACGGCCGCCGTTTACCGGGGCTTCGATCAAGAGCTTCTCCCTAAGGATAACCCCATCAATTAACCTTCCGGCACCGGGCAGGTGTCACACCGTATACGTCATCTTGCGATTTTGCACAGTGCTGTGTTTTTAATAAACAGTCCCAGCCACCTGGTCACTGCGGCTCCCGTCCGCTTAGAGAGCAAGTCTCATCACAGATAGGAGCGTACCTTCTCCCGAAGTTACGGTACGATTTTGCCTAGTTCCTTCACCCGAGTTCTCTCAAGCGCCTTAGTATTCTCTACCTGACCACCTGTGTCGGTTTGGGGTACGATTCCATATAATCTGAAGCTTAGAGGCTTTTCCTGGAAGTATGGCATCAGCAACTTCATCACCGTAGTGACTCGTCTCGTGTCTCAGGTTTAATGTTTGTCCGGATTTACCTAAACAAACGCCCTACTCACTTTCACATAGACTACCAACGCTATGCTTGCTTAGCCTGCTCCGTCCCCCCATCGCAATTATATCGAGTACAGAAATATTAATCTGTTTCCCATCGACTACGCCTTTCGGCCTCGCCTTAGGGGTCGACTTACCCTACCCTGATTAACATGGGATAGGAACCCTTGGTCTTCCGGCGTGGGAGTTTTTCACTCCCATTATCGTTACTCATGTCAGCATTCGCACCCTCCCGGGTCACCTTCAACGGCTTACAGAACGCTCCCCTACCACTCAGAATAAATTCTGAATCCGCAGCTTCGGTGCATAGTTTAGCCCCGTTACATCTTCCGCGCAGACCGACTCGACCAGTGAGCTATTACGCTTTCTTTAAAGGATGGCTGCTTCTAAGCCAACCTCCTGGCTGTCTGGGCCTTTCCACATCGTTTCCCACTTAACTATGACTTTGGGACCTTAGCTGGCGGTCTGGGTTGTTTCCCTCTTCACGACGGACGTTAGCACCCGCCGTGTGTCTCCCGGATATTACTTTACGGTATTCGGAGTTTGCAAAGGGTTGGTAAGTCGGGATGACCCCCTAGCCTTAACAGTGCTCTACCCCCGTAAGTATTCGTCCGAGGCTCTACCTAAATAGATTTCGGGGAGAACCAGCTATCTCCCGGTTTGATTAGCCTTTCACTCCTAGCCACAGGTCATCCCCTAACTTTTCAACGTTAGTGGGTTCGGTCCTCCAGTTGATGTTACTCAACCTTCAACCTGCCCATGGCTAGATCACCGGGTTTCGGGTCTATACCTTGCAACTATTCGCCCAGTTAAGACTCGGTTTCCCTACGGCTACCCTATTCGGTTAACCTCGCTACAAAATATAAGTCGCTGACCCATTATACAAAAGGTACGCAGTCACCCAACAAGTGGGCTCCTACTGCTTGTACGTACACGGTTTCAGGTTCTATTTCACTCCCCTCACAGGGGTTCTTTTCGCCTTTCCCTCACGGTACTGGTTCACTATCGGTCAGTTGGGAGTATTTAGCCTTAGATGATGGTCCACCTATATTCAGTCAAAGTTTCACGTGCTCCGACCTACTCGATTTCACTTAAAATGTCTTTTCATGTACGGGACTATCACCCTGTATCGTGGCGCTTTCCAGCAGCCTTCCATTAACACATAATAAGCTTAAGGGCTGTTCCGATTTCGCTCGCCGCTACTTTCGGAATCTCGGTTGATTTCTTTTCCTACGGGTACTTAGATGTTTCAGTTCTCCGCGTTCGCCTCGTTAACCTATGTATTCAGTTAACGATACCTGCAAGCAGGTGGGTTTCCCCATTCGGAAATCTTAGTCTCAAGCGCTTTTTACTAGCTTGACTAAGCTTATCGCAAGTTAATACGTCCTTCATCGCCTCCAACTGCCAAGGCATCCACCGTGTACGCTTAGTCACTTAACCATACAACCCAAACGGGTCTTTGTTTTGTGACAGTTTAACTTCGCCAGAAGTCAATATTGAATACTAAAGTAGATACCAATCAATCAACTCATAAGAGTTAACTAAATGGCACTGAATGGTACTGCTACCATTCTTTTTTTACTTTTGAAAACTCTTGATAAATACAATGTATCTATCAGAATTTTATTATCAGCTTTTCCAAATTTTTAAAGAGCATATTAATTAGTCATCCCAAAGGGACAAGCACTAATTAACAATCATCTGTGTGGACACTACGAACAAATAAGTTCTAAATCGTATAAGGAGGTGATCCAGCCCCAGGTTCCCCTAGGGCTACCTTGTTACGACTTCACCCCAGTCATGAATCACTCCGTGGTAAACGTCCTCCCGAGGGTTAGACTATCTACTTCTGGAGCAACCCACTCCCATGGTGTGACGGGCGGTGTGTACAAGGCCCGGGAACGTATTCACCGCGTCATTCTGATACGCGATTACTAGCGATTCCGACTTCATGGAGTCGAGTTGCAGACTCCAATCCGGACTACGACGCACTTTAAGTGATTCGCTTACTCTCGCGAGTTCGCAGCACTCTGTATGCGCCATTGTAGCACGTGTGTAGCCCTACACGTAAGGGCCATGATGACTTGACGTCGTCCCCACCTTCCTCCGGTTTATCACCGGCAGTCTCCTTAGAGTTCTCAGCATTACCTGCTAGCAACTAAGGATAGGGGTTGCGCTCGTTGCGGGACTTAACCCAACATCTCACAACACGAGCTGACGACAGCCATGCAGCACCTGTATCAGAGTTCCCGAAGGCACCAAACCATCTCTGGTAAGTTCTCTGTATGTCAAGTGTAGGTAAGGTTCTTCGCGTTGCATCGAATTAAACCACATGCTCCACCGCTTGTGCGGGCCCCCGTCAATTCATTTGAGTTTTAACCTTGCGGCCGTACTCCCCAGGCGGTCTACTTAATGCGTTAGCTTTGAAAAACAGAACCGAGGCTCCGAGCTTCTAGTAGACATCGTTTACGGCGTGGACTACCGGGGTATCTAATCCCGTTTGCTCCCCACGCTTTCGTACATGAGCGTCAGTGTTGACCCAGGTGGCTGCCTTCGCCATCGGTATTCCTTCAGATCTCTACGCATTTCACCGCTACACCTGAAATTCTACCACCCTCTATCACACTCTAGTTTGCCAGTTCGAAATGCAGTTCCCAGGTTGAGCCCGGGGCTTTCACATCTCGCTTAACAAACCGCCTGCGTACGCTTTACGCCCAGTAATTCCGATTAACGCTCGCACCCTCCGTATTACCGCGGCTGCTGGCACGGAGTTAGCCGGTGCTTCTTCTGTCAGTAACGTCACACATGATGGGTATTAACCACCACGCTTTCCTCCTGACTGAAAGTGCTTTACAACCCGAAGGCCTTCTTCACACACGCGGCATGGCTGCATCAGGCTTGCGCCCATTGTGCAATATTCCCCACTGCTGCCTCCCGTAGGAGTCTGGGCCGTGTCTCAGTCCCAGTGTGGCTGATCATCCTCTCAAACCAGCTAGGGATCGTCGCCTTGGTGAGCCATTACCTCACCAACTAGCTAATCCCACTTGGGCCAATCTAAAGGCGAGAGCCGAAGCCCCCTTTGGTCCGTAGACATTATGCGGTATTAGCAGTCGTTTCCAACTGTTGTCCCCCACCTCAAGGCATGTTCCCAAGCATTACTCCCCCGTCCGCCGCTCGTCAGCAAAGTAGCAAGCTACTTTCTGTTACCGCTCGACTTGCATGTGTTAGGCCTGCCGCCAGCGTTCAATCTGAGCCATGATCAAACTCTTCAATTAAAAAGTTTTATGTCTTTCGACAGCTCAATGAATTCTGAATTTATTTTAATATCTTTCGATATTGAATTGACTGTGCCGAATAATTACCGAAATAACTATTCTGTTGGTCACTCAGTTTTCAATTGAGACTCTAAATTTGTTTGCCTCGCTAATTACTCATAAAGAGTAAGTAGGTTGGCTGTTAGAACTCAATCTGTACGAGTGCCCACACAGATGATTGCTTTATATTGTTAAAGAACGTTGCAATTATAAAGTTAAACTTTATCTCGCTAGGGCTGCGCATATTACGCTTTCCTATTTTTTTGTCAACACTTAAATTTAAACTTTCTAAAAAGATTCAAACTAAGTTTTACTTAACACCCTGAGTTGTTCGTGCCTCGCTATGCGTTGGCGTTTCCCGTCTCAGTGGGGTCGCATTATAGGGAGATCCGAAAACAGATCAACCCTTTTTTGTTGGTCACTCAGTTTTCAATTGAGACTCTAATTTTTTTGCCTCGCTAATTACCCATAAAGAATAAGTAGGTTGGCTGTTAGAACTCAATCTGTACGAGTGCCCACACAGATGATTGCTTTATATTGTTAAAGAACGTTTTGAGTCGCTTTAGCGTCTCAAGGGATGCGAATAATACACCCTTTATTTTTCGAGTCAACACTTAGTTTTAAACTTTCTTTTTTAGATAATTTAAAACCGAAGTTTTATTTAACTCTCTGAGTAGTTCGTGCCTCGCTATGCGTTGGCGTTTCCCGTCTCAGTGGGGTCGCATTATAGGGAGATCCGAAAACAGATCAACCCTTTTTTTAGATCTTTTTACTGTTCGAACAAAAATAGAACAAAACCATGTAAAACCATATGAAAACCTTCCTAAGATGATGCTTTTTTGTGCTCTTATTTATTATTTAATACAAATATCATTGCTATGTTTGATTTAGACGTTAAGATAGCAAGTTCACAATGTTAAATTAATGTTTATTTCCTGTTTATTGGTAGATCTAAAATGAAATTACCCGATCAAAAATCTTTTATCTTCTCTGTTATTCTTGCTGTAGTTGGTTTTGTTGTTGTTGAGTTCGCTTTAGGCGGCTTAGCTTTAAACCCTGCATTACTATTTGGTGCTGGTTTATTAATAGGTGCGATTGCTATTGCTGCAATGTCATCTGATGTGACTGAAGAAGCTGAAGTTAAAACAAAAACGCTTTATGTTGGTAACCTTCCTTATCGTGCAAACGAAGGTGTGGTTCGTGCATTATTTGAAGAACAAGGCAAAGTATTCAATGTTCGTTTATTAAAGGATAAGAATACTGGCAAGCGTCGTGGCTTTGGTTTTGTTGAAATGGCGCAAGCTGATGCAGACAATGCAATTGCTAACTTGAACGATAGCGAGTTCCAACAACGTACTTTAAAGGTACGTGAAGCAAAACAAAAACAAGAAGATGATTCTAATGCTCTACGTACTGAGACGGATCAGTCAGTGTAACTAGCTTTACCGCTAGCTTATTGCTAAACACATCAGCCGTTGCATAATATTGCAGCGGCTTTTTTATGTCTGTTAGTTTATTTACACACAAGTTAAGTTGGTTAAGTAGGTAGTTGACTCTGTTTGCTATCGCTACACCTGAATCAAGTAATTTTACATTCCCTTCAAAATACTGACTAATAGGCTCTGCTAATATTGGAAAGTGCGTACATCCTAATACAAGTACATCTATAGTTTTATCTATATGTAGGTCATCAAGCACTTGATGCAACTTGTTTGTATCCAAAGACTCTGTAAAAAAGTATTGCTCAGCTAAAGTTACTAACTCAACACTGCTATATAGATTAACGATTACATTACGTGCATGTTCAGCAATTAATGTTTTAGTGTATGAACTGGCGACCGTTGCCGGTGTGGCTAATAAGCCAATATGATTTGAACGTGTTAACTCTGCCGCAGGCTTTATTGCTGGCACAACACCTACTATAGGAATATCTGTCATTTGGCGAACAGCACTAAGTGCAGATGTAGAAGCGGTATTACACGCTATTACAATTAAATCAACATTAAGCGTATTAGCTTTGATGAAATGAATAAGTGAGCACAATCGGTTGATTATTGTTTGTTGGGATTGAGCACCATAAGGTAGGAATGCATTATCCATAAAATAGCTGTACTGAGCATTGGGGATACTTTGCTTTATATGCTCAAGTACAGTAGTTCCACCAATACCTGAATCAAAGACCATTATATGCGCTGACAAACTACCGTTCCCACTTTACTTTAAGAACGGCAGTTTGCCATGGGGTATTTATAAAAGAAAGTAGTTTAGCTTTGTGTGGTTTCTAAATCGACAAGATCATCGGCCGCTGAATTTAATTGATTAAGGTTTTCGAACATAGACTTTGTATAATCTACTAACTTATCTATTTGTTCCTGATCTTGATTTAACCATTGTAGAATGCCACCTAGTTGATTTTGTAATCCAAGTTCACCCGCTTTTTCAAAAGCATTTTTAAGATCGTCATTAAAAGGGGCTAAACCCTCTACTACGTGTTTTTCTGGTGCTGGTTTATATTCTTCATAGCTTTTAACTGTTGCTATTGTTTTTGTTTGGCGTAAATCCATAGAAAAAGCCACCAGCTGATCGCTGTCTAAACTCAGCTCTTGCGCTTGTTCAAATGCTTCATCTAAATCACCACCAAAAAAGGTTTTACTTAAATCCTGTAAGTCTTCCATCATTGCATTAATAGCTTCTTGCTCTTGCTCATTTAAGTCACCATTTACCGATATCGAAAATGATACCTGTCGAGATTGCGATGATGAGCTTGTAAACGACTCACTATTACTGTTTTGCTGATAGCCACTTGCCGATTGAGATTCAAATGCATCTGCAAAGCTAATACTTACCTCATCGCCTTCTGCGGTAGTAAATTTATACTCTGCATTACTCGTCATACTGACATATTGAGCCTGGCTTATATTTACGCTGGCAGGTTGTGGGTTAAATAACGACTCTTCAAACTTATCGAGCCCATTGTAAATCCCCTCTTTGGACTTATTAATCCCCTCTTCCATGTCATCATTAAATACGCCTGTACCTTTGAGTTCATCAACAGCGTCGTCAATCCCTATTTGGACTCCTTTGCGCGCGTCGCCTAACATATCTTTGAGCTTTTCGTCATCAGCGCCGTTAGCTTTTGCTTTATTAACAGCACTACTTACAAAATCGAGTACGTTTTTTACTATTTCATCAAAATCAAATAGTGGTTTATCTGCTTTTTTTTCTGCGATAGGCAACCCAAGCTGCTCAGCCATTTTATCGCCAAGCACCTTTGCGGCCAACTCTCGGCCTCGTTGTTGATAGCTATCTTGAGGAGACGTAATTGTAGGTTGCTGTATATCAGCTTTATTATTGAATTTATTGATGTTGTTGTTTGGCGTAAAGCCATAATTACCTATTTTCATGATTAGTCTCCTAAGCGTGCGTAGTTTATTATCGGCTATAACAATAAAAACTAAAGTACAATGTTCAATAAAACAGCATAAATGCTAGCCAAAACTAGACAAATACGCAGCGCTCCCTACAATAGCGCCGATAAACAGATCTTAGATAAGGTAGTAGCGTTAATGGCAGTTATTAAAATAGATACCACACAGTACCAAACGCAGTTAAGTGAAAAAGAGCAGCGTATTAGTGCACAGTTCCAACGTTTTGGTGTGGAGCAACTAGAAGTATTTAGCTCAGAGCCAACTAACTACCGCCAACGTGCTGAATTTAGAGTATGGCACGACGGTGACGATCTGTTTCACATTATGTTTGATCAACAAACAAAAGAAAAAATCCGTGTTGATACATTTGATCCAGCAGCGCCTCTAGTTGGTGAAATAATGCAGGTGATGATTGAAAATCTTAAGCCTTGTGAAATATTACGTCGTAAGTTATTTCAAATCGATTACCTATCCACGCTAAGCGGTGAAATTTTAGTAAGCTTGCTTTATCACAAACCACTTGATGATGAATGGTTAAGTGAAATTAAAGCGCTTAAAGAAAAACTAAGCAGTAAATACAAAATTGACTTTATCGGCCGTGCTCGCAAACAAAAAGAAGTGCTGGGTGATGACTTTGTAACTGAGCGTTTAACAGTTAATGGTCAAGAGCTTATTTATCAACAAGTAGAAAATAGCTTTACTCAGCCTAATGCAAAAGTAAATATTAATATGCTGGAGTGGGCGCAAGATTTATGTAAACCACTTAAAAATGATTTATTAGAACTGTATTGCGGTAACGGTAACTTTTCAATTGCGTTAGCGGGCTGTTTTAATAAAGTATTAGCAACAGAAATATCAAAATCATCTGTTCATTCTGCTCAATACAATATTGCTAAAAATAACGTAGAGAACTTAGATATTATTCGTATGTCTAGTGAAGAGTTTACTCAAGCAATGAATGGCGAGCGTACTTTCTCTCGTTTAGACGGTATTGACCTTAAAAGCTATGACTGCCAAACCATATTAGTTGATCCACCGCGCGCGGGCATGGATGAATTAACGTGTGACTTAGTGGCTAACTACGAAAGCATAATTTATATATCGTGTAATCCTGAAACCCTTGAGCGTGACCTTGACCACCTAACACGTACGCACAACGTTAAGCGCTTTGCTATATTTGATCAGTTCCCATATACACATCACATTGAGTCGGGTGTTTTCTTGCAGCGCAAATAACCAGCCAAAATTAAAGTGCCAGTACTTTTATAAGTGCTGGTATTTGCTCTTCACTAAATACTTGAATACCATTTTTTATTAATAATGCTGTAGTTAAACCTAGCCCTTCGATTTTTACTCCGCGATGCTTTCCATCATATATTGTATTTCGTCCGCAAGAAGGGCTCGATTCTTTAAGTAGAGCAAAACGAACTTGATTCTTTTTACAGAGTTCTAGCGCTATATTAGCTCCAGTTTGAAACTGTTCTGTTACATCTTCCCCTAAATTAGTAACTACACTCCCCTGTATTATTTCAGCAGGAGCTCTAGGAGTAGGAAGCCCACCAGCGACCTCAGGACAAAACACAATTAATCTATTTTGTTTTTGCCACAAATTAAGCTGTGGATGCAAAATTGCGTGTCCTCTACCATCGTAGCGAACAGGCTGCCCTAGCAAACAACTCGATACTAATATTTTTTCCATCGCTATATCCTTATAAAGCAAAAAAGCTCCTTAAGGAGCTTTTTTAGTTTTAGCTAAACTTACTTGTTAGCTAAGTAATTAATCAGTTTGCTAATATCTTCTGGTTCAGTAATACCCGACTCACGACCTAGGTTTAATTTATACTTACCATTTACAATAAATGTAGGTACGCCACGTAGTGCGCCTTTTTCTTTAAAGTAGTCTTGATCGCGTTTCATTTTAGAGCTCAGCGTTCGTACCGAGAAGCTTTTAAACAGCTTATCAAACTTATCGCCATCAACGCCCTGCGCTACAAATATATCTTTTACATCTGCAAGCTCATTAAAACTAGCGCGCTTTGTATGAATATGATTAAAGATTGCAGAGACAATTTTATCTTTTTGCGGAAGCACTTCTGCAGTAGCGAGTGCTTGGCTCATCATCTGTTGGTTTTCTGGGTCGCGTACACCTACAAAATCAACATGGCTCTTTTTAAATTTAACGTTTTTATCAAGCTTAGGCTTAAACTCACCAATTAGTGCTTCCATGTTATTACATGCAGGGCAGTAAAATGAGAAAAACTCTTTAATTTCTGGCTTTTTAGTTGCGCGCTCAGAAACAACGTCGTAATGCACGCCTTCTTCATACGTTGCTGCAAAGCTTGTTGCCGCCATAGGAAGTAGTACTGCAAGCAAACCTGCTTTAACTAATTTAATCATTATTATGCTCCGAAATTTATAGTGCTAATAAAAACGCTACTAACTCATCAAGTTCTTTTTGATTTTTGATGGTGTTGAGGTTTATTTTATATTTATCGTTAACAATAAAAGTAGGTACACCTGTAAGTGCGCCTAATTTTGAATATTTATTTTGTTTGTTTTGCATTGCTTGCTCAGCCGAAATAACTGGCATGCTTGCAATTTCTTGATCAAACGTTGCGCTATCAATACCGTTTACTTCAAGTAATTTTTTAACGTCTTTCATTTCAGTTAAAGGAGCACGCTGAACATGAATACTTTTAAAAATTTGATCGCTAATACTCTGCGCCTGACCATGCTGCTTAGCAATTAAGTAGGCAAAGCTTAAATTACTTTGTGCTTGTGGCGACACGCCACCTAAAAAGTTCACGTGGTTTTTAATAAACTCCGCGCCTTCTGGCAAGCCTTGTTCAATTGCTTTTGCTACTGGTTCAAATTTAAAACAATGTGGACAGTAAAATGAGAAAAACTCGGTTACTTGTGGTGATGTACTTTTGTCTACATCAATAACAGTGTATTGATTATCAACTTCAAACTGTGCAGCAAGTGCTGCAAATGGTAAACATAAAAGTAATAAACTCAGTTTTAATTTTTTAAGCATTTGTATCTCGTTGTACTTGTCTTTAAATAAAATATTACGGCAATAACTTTAACGGTGCTTCTTGCAGTGCTGCAAGTTGCTCCTTCAGTGCTAAAATTTGTTGCTCCCAGTATTTGTCATCAGCAAACCATGTAAAGTTCCGCACAAAGGCAGGATCGCTCCATCGTTTAGCTACCCATCCCATATAATGGATAATACGCATCGCTCGCAGCGGTTCAATTAATTTGAGTTGAGAGTGATCAAAATCACAAAACTCTTCATACGCACTCACAAGGGTGTCTAACTGTAACAGTTGCGTCGCTCTATCGCCACTGAGCATCATCCATAAATCTTGGATTGCAGGACCTTGGCGGCTGTCATCTAAATCAACAAACATGAGCGCATCACCTGCCCACAAAATATTACCAACGTGGCAGTCACCATGTAAGCGAATACTTTGCACATCTTTATACTGTTTTTGCGCCTGCTCTATCACTAAATCTAAAATAGTATAAAAGGCAGTATTTATTCCCATAGGCACTAAGTTACTTTTTTGAAGATGAACTTTGGCTGTATGTAAATACTCCTCGCAAGTAACTGTTGGCCTATAAGTAAAAGGCTTTGTTTTAGCTACTTGGTGCATACGGCCAATTAAACGCCCCATTACATCAAGCTGATCTAAGTTATCAACCTCAAATAAACGCCCGCCGACACTTGGAAACAACACAAACAAATAACCTTCGTGTTCAAACAAGCTTTGCCCATTATATAAAATAGGGGCAACAACAGGCACTTCCGCTTCTGCCAGTTCAAATGCAAAGTCATGCTCTTCTTGAATTTGCTCTTTACTCCAGCGCTCTGGGCGATAAAACTTCACTACGTAACGCAGGCCATCATCGGCTTTAAATTGGTACACTCTGTTTTCATAGCTATTGAGTGCCAACAAACCAGATTCAGCGTACACACCTACGCTTTCTATTGCATCGAGTATTAGATCAGGTGTTAAGTCAATAAAACTAAATTTACTCATACTCTTCTTATATAAAATAAAAAGCGGGTTATATACCCGCTTTTGTTAATTGCTATATCAACTTACCTATTTAAGGTAGGTTGTGATTATCGCGCTTTAAAAAAGTTACTCGACTGCGATATTGTCTCATCCGGCTCATCTACCGGTGAAAGCACAAAGTTAAACTCTGTCATCGACACCTTCAAATCATAAGGGTCCATTACAAGCGACAATGGCACATTATGAGATTGCCCTGCCTGCACAGTAAATGACTGCTTACCAATATACTTAAAGTTATCTAACCCTTGCACTTTAATATTAAAAGTTTGCTCGTACTGCGCCTTGTTGATTACCTTTAATGTGTAGGTGTTCTCTACTAAACCATCAAAATCGACACGATATAATTGGTTTCGATCACGAATGATATCAAAGTCCATTGTTTTACGCAGCGCTATATTAGCTACAAGTGCTCCCGTAAGCACAACAAGTATGACCGTGTAACCAATGATTTTAGCTCGTAGTGGATTCGTTTTATTTTCTGGGGTTTCGAGGTTTCGCTCTGTCGTATATGAAATAAGTCCACGCGGGTATTCCATTTTATCCATTACGCCATCACACGCATCAATACATGCACCACAGTTAATACACTCAGCTTGCAGCCCATTTCTAATATCAATACCTGTTGGGCACACTTGAACACACAGGTTGCAGTCGATACAGTCGCCTAGCTCTAAATCTTCATGATCTACTTTACGTGAACGAGGACCACGGCTTTCACCACGGCTTTCGTCGTACGTTACAGTGTATGTATCTTTATCAAACATAGCTGATTGAAAACGTGAGTAAGGGCAAATGTGTAAACACATAATTTCACGCATCCAACCGGCATTACCATAGGTACACGCAGCAAAGAAAATAATACTGACTAGTGCATAACCACCCACGTTAAACGTTACAAAATCAGGAAGTAACTCTCTGATTGGCGTAAAGTAACCCACAAAAGAAATAGCGGTATATAACGAAAACAATACCCAACTAGTATGCTTTGCCGTTTTACGCCAAAACTTATCAAAATTCATGGGTCTTTGATCGAGTTTTTTACGCTGATTAGCCGTGCCCTCAAGCTTTTCTTCAAACCAAATAAAAATAAAGGTCCAAACAGTTTGCGGACATGTGTAGCCACACCACACCCGTCCATAGAAGGTGGTCACTAAAAACAGCGCAAATGCTGCCAGCATAAAAATAAACGCTAATATGGTAAAATCTTGAGGCCATAGCGTTAAACCAAAAATATTGTATTTTTGACCAATTAGATCAAACAGCACTGCTTGCTGGCCGTTAAAATTAATCCAAGGAAGTAACATAAACGCAAGTAGGCCTAAAAAGCCAATGCGCTGCCTAAGTAATTGATGTAGGCCTTTTACGGCACGCACATAAATACGATTTCGGGGATTGAACCTATCATCTTGACGGCTTAAATCCGGTTTTTGGATTTTCACCTCTACAGGGATATTCTTTACTTTAATTTGCTTGTCCATCGAAGTTCCTCAACGCCGCTTGGAAATAAAAATCCAGCAATACTCAAGTACTCTATACTTAAAGCTAGCAAGTTACTTGCTAGGCAGATTTACTTTAATAAATTGCCTTCTCGAATACTTTCAGATATTTCAGAAATATCTGACTGCTGTTAACCATTATAACAATGTTGGTTAAAATTACTGGCATAGATCGCTAATAATTTATTCATCCCAGTTACTTGCTTTTAAAATGCAGTTTATTACACTGCATGGTAATTCAACCCTACTTAGATCAAGGTTTACGTATCCATGAAAAAATTTATTATTTTGGTAGTTGTGATCCTTGCCTTTTTTACAATCGATCATCCGCTTATAAAAGAACCTCGCGAAAGGTTATTAGGTGAAGGCATTGGTTTTTTAAGTGATGCAAGTAAGGTTAACAGAAGCCCTGCTGCAAATATGGCTAAAAATAGAATCAGCACTCAACTTAAATTGTCTGAATCTGAGGGTGAGTACGTAGAAAAAACGTTTACAACAGATGACTCTGTTCAGTTATTTCACCTACGCTATTGTCGTGAACGTGACTTAAACCTTTATTTTTATGGCGATCGTTTAAATACAGTATGTAAAATAGTGACTGAAGCATTAGAGCAAAAGCGAGCAAAGTAGTGGATTTTTCAGGATTAAATAAAAAAGCAAGCGACTCATTTCATAAACAACGCAATATGCTCAAGCAATTGGCACAAGGCAAAACGTTAAAGTGTGAGAAGTGTAATGGGGTTTTAACACTTAATTTAGCCACCAGTGAACCTGGTAAAGGCGTAGTAAAGTGCAAACAAGGCTGCACGGATATTATATTAGAGCTAGGCACTTAGATTAAACTAAGCGCCTGGTATTAATAATTACTCTTCCCAACTCTCGTCGGTTATCAAACCGCTATTAATTGCGACCACTTCAATTAGTTCAGCAAACCCTAATGCAAAGTCACCCATTGATTCATATTGGTACTGACACAAGGCTTCTATAGTCATGTTATTTTGTTTGGCAATCTGAGCTATTGCAAGCTGGTCGAGTGCAAAAAAGCTTAATGTACTTAACGCACTTTCTAATGCTTGTTTAAAGTCAGTGTCTAATTGCGGTGCATTTAACAAAGGCTCTGCGTAAGCTTTGGTTGCAACTAAGAAACCTTTACTCCATGACTTACAAAACTCAGCATCAAATGTGTTAGGTAATTTGTATCCTGTTTCAAATACTTGCTCACTAATTTTATGATATAGCGCCATAAACAAGAAAAGTACTTCTTCATCTAAATCATTAGCTGTATTTGGTAATATCTGCTCAAGCCACTCATGCACATCTAATGGATTGGGCGAACAAATAACGCCAAATAAATAGCCTTGGCTTTGTTGAAGGGTCATTGCTTGAGATTGGGTATTTAAAAATGTGCTGAGCTGCTTTGCGTGCAGCTCAGTAAATTGGGGTATTTGCATTAAAACTCTTTATATTCAAACATTAAAAGTTGAGCGGGTAACGACCTTGGCTATCTGGTCGGCCTAAAAATTTAACCGCATCATGTACATCTTTAGGTAAGCTAGCATCTGGTTTTACATAACCTGCCACACTAAAGTCGAAATTAGCTTTAAGTGTAGCATCTGCCTCAAGGCCAAGCGTATTGTCTGGGTCAATTAATATAGCAATATCGCCCGACTTACAGCTTAACTTACCAGCCAGAGGGCCAATATTAAACCACCCATTTAAGCCTTGCACGTCAATATTAGGGCTCGCTATTTCACCTTTTAGTGAATCACAATAAGGTGCACCTGAGCTGTATTCATCAAGTTCTAAAATTACACGTCCTTTAGCGGTTACAGGTAGGGGAAGCTGCACGCGCTGCATTGCACGCTCTACTGTTGAGCGCACTAGGCCGTCAGTCACTTTAACTTCTTGATTAAAAAGCCCATAACTTACATCAGCATAACCCGAGATATCACTACGCTCTCGTGCATTACCAAACTTCACATTCGCATTTAGCTTGCCTGTAAATAACTTCCAGCCAGCAATGTCCCAGCGCACATTATTTAACTGTTCACCATCAAAACGAACTTGCATCATTTGACCTTGCCAAACAGTGCCTACAGTTTGGCCTACTTCTAATTGCTTTGGAAAGTACGGTTTTGCTATATCTAGTGCAATATGTGCTGGTAATTTAATAATACAAAACACAATAAAACTAATTAAAAAGACAGCCGATAACGTTATTATTTTTTTCATTAATTAATTCTCTAATACTAAACGGCTGACACGCACATAGCCTGATTTATCATCGCGGCTCAAATCTAAGTTTTCAATTTTTAAGCCATGCTGATTCACTAACTCATCTAACCACTCTATTAACTGATTAAATTCTACAGAGTCGAGCGTCAAACGTAGCGAATCACTACTTGGCTGCATTTTACTAATACTTATTTGATGGCGCCCACGTGTAGAATTAACAATTTGGCTTAAGTTTGCATTGCTAGCAACACTGGTGTTACCCGCAGCCTTTAGTTTAACAATACTGTCATCAACCCAAGCTAATAGCTCTTGTTGTTTAATTTGAGATTGCTGTGCCTTTTCTATCGCATTATTTAATGGTCGAAATATTCCCATTACTAAAACAAAAATAATAAACACGCCACCAGCGACCATTACCAATTGTTGTTCTTGCTCTTTAAGCGAGCGCCATTGTTGCATTAACTGCTTTTTCATACTGCACCTCGCAGTTTAATTTCACCAACGACATAATCACCGTCATTATTTAAAGACCCTTGCTCAACAGTTAAACCTTGTTTTTCTAGTATGATTTTCACTTTACCAAAGGTTTGGAAGTCTTTAGCGCGTGCACGAATACGCAGCTCATTGCGACGTTTGTCATAACGAAGTGTTTCAGGTGTAAATTCGCTAACTTGCGAAAATACATCAACCAAATTAGTCGTTAAGTCTAAAAAGCCCGACTCACTTGAGCCTTGCACTTTATCTAACGCGCCTTTAATTTGGCTTTTAATTAGATTGGGGCGAACTTTAGTTCCTGGAAATGCTTTTTGGTATCTGTCGACTACTTGAGCTTTAGCTAATTCTACTTGTGTATTAAGTTGGTGTAACTCAATAGCTTTTATTGTAATCGTAGAAACCAATGCAACACTTGCTATAATTGCGGCGCCTTTCCAGTAACCCCACCATAAGGCGCTTTGCTTTTTAAGCTGATACATACCTTGGCGTAAGTTAAAATTAACGCTATCTAACTGCTTTGCAAATAATGCTAGAGGTAAGTCGTACTCACTTGTTTGCGCTTGTAAGTTAACGCTTTCTGGAAACTGACTAGCTGGGCTAAAATGCTTAATATCAGGATTACCCATGGCTGTTAAGTAGCCATTTAACCAACTAGATTCAACCGCACCAATATGCCATTGCCCTTGCTTAAATAACCATTGGTTATTGAGCTCGATAGCGGTGACTGCGCCATCATCTGCAAGCGGTAACAACAAAGCATCGGGTAATATTCTGTATACTGATAGATTATGCTCTACAAATAATGCGAGCCATTGTTCAAACCATTCACGGTCTGTCATTGCGACACGAATTGCATGTTGCTCACCAAGCATTGTCGGCTGCGCTACTGCTATAAACAGTTCATCTACGTCACATGCTATATCTTCTTCAAGCATGTATGGCAATGCTTGCTCAAGCTTGCGATTCCATTTTGTTGGCAAAGCGACCGTTTTTAATTGCACTTGATCACTTGGTAACAACACGACCACTTCTCGGGTAAGTGCTTTTTCGCTTAGCTCACTTAAATGCTCTGCATTTGGTAACTCGCCACTGGCTATTATTTCTTGTTCTTGTGGTGAGTAAATCAACCAATTAAGCAATTCTTGCTCGGTTTGACCCGTGCGGATCAACAGTATTTCTGTCACTGTACGCCTCCAAATTTTCGCGCCAGTATCGTTACGTCACCGTCTTTAGCGTGCAGTAATGTGGTCATCGAAAAACGCAGGTCGACAAAATTTGCCTGCGTTTGTAATTTAAAATATTCGCTTTTAATACTAAATAAACTTTTGACTGAGTCGGTATTAGTACCGCCTTGTTGCTTCACCTGTTCAAAAAATTCATCAATGGTGTCAAAGCCAGTTTGCGGTCTTGCACCTATCACAGCCTCTGCGCCAGATAAGCTCAAGCTTTCTATCAAGGCACTGAGTATGAGTGCTTGCTCTGGGATTAATGTATTTACGTTAATAAATAAAAGCGTACTGCCTGGTATTACACATACATATGGCAGTACTTTTTCCATCACTAATGGGTTAAAGCCCTTAACCAAGCGTAATTCCGATGTTGATGCAAATAAACTATTGGCTGTCATATACGGAAAATCTCGTGATAAGTACTCGTCTTCTTCTGCACCTGAGCGATATGTTATACTGTCCTCATCAAGCCAATCAAATACGCTATCTGCCATTGTCTCTTCTGATTCATCAGCAGGTAAATCTTCAATGTTTTCAAGTAATGCAAATAGTGCTTTATGTGCAGGGTTTGTTTTACTCGCGCTGTTTTCTTCTGGCGCTATGGCTAAAGCATTTAAATTTAGACATGCTTGTAAATCAGTAATTTTGCCACTTAACGTGCCGTTATCAACAGGGTATGAAGCATCACCTTGAGTTGCCCAAACTTGATCAAGTGTTGTTTTATCAGCATCATCTTTTTTACTTTGTATTAGCCCTTTAATAGCAAGCTCTTCTGCACCGTAGGCGTACCATTTAGCTTGCTGATGACCTTGCAAATTAGTGCTTTTTTGCACTTGAACCATTAAATTAGCACTCATTTCTACTGCTAAAATAGCCGCTAATGCCACAATAAACAAAACAATAACAAGTGCTGCGCCGCGCGATGATTGCTGCTTAACCATTATTCACATCCGTACTTTGTGTAGCAACCACTTTGCCTTGCCCAGGAACTAAAAATACACGACGAATTGGCTCTGCTTCTATTTGTTGCAAAGTAACAGCAACCGCTTTAGGGAGAGCTTTAATTTCCCACTGTTCTTGCCATTCGTTTTTATCATCTAAAAACTCAAACTTAAGCTCTTCAACATTTTCTAGTACACGTTGAACTCGCGGTTCCATATTATCAAGCTGATCAACATAAACCCGATAAACACGCTCAAGGTTATCGTCTATCACTCTATAACCAACGGCTTGTAGTTCTGAACGTGGCAATAAATTAATTGGATTTATCCAGCCATCTCGTACAAACGCAATACCATCGTATTGGCTTTCTAAAACGTAACGACCAGCAAGTAAATATTGTTCTTGAACATCACCAGATTCGTTTCGTACTGCACGTTTAGTCATTTGGCTAAAATCTTGATCCATTAACCTAAATGTTGTTTGCAACCCATTTAACTCAGCAATTTTTTCATCGGAGGCATCTTTTGCTCTTGTTGTCGTCTCGAGTATTTGATGAGTAGCAATAATAACAAAAGCTAAAATACCCAGTGCTACCATAACTTCAAGTAATGTAAACCCGCGCTGCTTCACTTACTTTTTACCTTTATTTAGATACGTTGATAACTCATATGCCGAATGCTCATATTTTTCATCCGTAAAAACATTTATGGTTAACTTAACAAAGCTTTTGTCAGCAGTGGCTGTTACTTCTTGCTGCCAAAACCATTCAACACCGCCCATTACTTCGCTGCCTTTAAGGTTATTTTTACCTTGCCATTGTTCGCCTTTAGTACGCTGTTCAATAATAACGTTTTCGGCGACCCAAGATGCATAGGTTTGCTCTTCAATAGTCGTTAAGTGGTGTATGTGCTCGCTTGTTGCTTGCATTGCAGCTATACCCGCCATGGCACAAATACTTAATGCCACTAATACCTCTAATAAGGTAAACCCTTTAGTGCGCTTCATTATTCTGGCTCTCGGCGAAAGTTTACTGGTGCAGCAAATTCACCTTCAATGTAATACACAGGCTCGCTTTGCTCTTTTAACTCTAATATAAGTTGAAACGCGCTTACCTCACCTGATGACAAAATAAGTACTTGTGGGATTTTCAACTTTTTAAGCTCAAGTAAGCTGTCTTCATCGCCGCCACTCATAAGCTCGCGCCAGTTAGATTGCTCTAAGAGGTTATCTTGCGCCCACGCTAAATCTTCTAAGTTAAGCGTGAGCTTTAATCTTTCATCTAACTCTATTGGTTTAAAAAGATCTTCACGGTCAAAGGTAATCCACTTTTCACCATCGAAAACTAAATACTCTAACGTATTTTCTTCTACTAATAAGCCCAATTCAACTTGGTTTAAAATGGCAAATTCCGATGCCATGTTAATGGTGGTATGCAGCCTTAATGCTTGAGTATCTAACTCTTCCTCAGCACCGCCTTCTAAGCTGTATACCACCATTTTTGTAGCAAAAGCGATGATCACTAATACCACTAAAATTTCTATTAAACTAAAGCCTCTGCTTTTTGCATGGCGCTGCTTAAGGCTTGCTTTCATAGCAAGCCTCTAGCATTAACATGTTCATACAAAACAGTGTACTTAAGCATTATTGTTTTTCTTCGTCCCAGTTACCGATATCATCATCAGTACCTACTTCACCATCTGGGCCCATAGAAAAAATATCAAACTTGCCAATTTCACCTGGGCTAATTAGCTGATATAGATTACCCCATGGATCTTCTGGTAATTCATTAATAAAACCACCGTCAGGGAAACGTTTTGGAACCGGTTCAATGCTTGTTTGAGTAACTAGCGCTTCAAGACCTTGCTCTGTGCTTGGGTAGCTCTTATTTTTAAGCTTGTATAAGCTCATTGCATCTTCTAATTGTTGAATATCTAGATGCGCTTTATCGATAGCAGCCTCTTCTTGCTGACCCATAATGTTAGGTGCAACAATTGACATAATCATTCCGATGATAACCAGTACCACCATCACTTCTAGTAAAGAAAAACCTGATTGTTTATTCACGTAATTACCTCATTATTCTAAAAACATTAAGTAAAAATGGTTTAGGTAAAACCATTAATATATTTAAAAGTTTATTCTAACTTAAAGTCCAACAGCTTTATTCATCGCCATTATTGGCTGCAATATTGCCATTACTATAAATAATACAATAACCGCCATTGAGGCGATCATCGCAGGCTCTAGTAGTTTAAGCGACACATTAACCATGCTCTCAAATTCGCGATCTTGGTTATTTGCAGCACGCTCTAACATTTGCTCTAGTTCACCTGATTTTTCACCACTTGCTATCATATGCAGCATCATTGGTGGAAACAACTTAGTTTGCTGAAGTGCAGCTCTTAAGCTTGCACCCTCGCTCACTCTGTCGGATGCATCTGCAACCGCTTTTTTAATTTTTTCGTTGATTAATACGCCGCCCGAGATACGCATCCCCTCGAGCAATGGTACCGAGCTTGACGATAGAATACTTAAAGTACGTGCAAAACGTGCGGTGTTAATACCACGAGCCACCTTACCTATACCTGGCATATGTAGCACTCGGTCATCCCACCAAAAACGTATTTTAGGCTGCTTAAGTGCATGCTTAATACCAATGGCTATAGCTGTAATAGCTATTAAACTAATAAACCAATAATTTTGCACAAAATGGCTGCCGGCCATAACCCATTCGGTTGTCCAAGGAAGTACTTGTTTCGTTTTTTCAAACGTTTTTAATATTTTTGGTACTACGGTGCCCAGTAATACCGACACAATACCAATTGCAAATACCACTAATATAATGGGGTAAACCATAGCCTGAGTTATTTGGCTACGCATATGTTGGCGCTGCTCGGTATAGTCGGCTAAACGATTAAGTACTTGGTCAAGGTGACCCGACTTTTCGCCTGCGGCTACCATTGCACGATATAAGTCGTCAAAAACATGAGGAAACTCACTAAGACCATCGGCAAGTGTGTAACCTTCAACCACTTTTGAGCGTACCGACATAAGCATACGCTTTAAACGCGGCTTTTCGCATTGCTCAGCAACCGCCATAACAGCGCCTTCAACAGGAAGTGCCGATTGAATAAGTGTTGCTAATTGCCTTGTAATTAATGCTAAGTCTGAGGTTGAAATTGTCGGCTTAAAAAAGCCACCGAGTAAAGGGGCTTTTTCGCCTTTGACTTGTTTATCACTTTGCGCCGCAGGGACAACTTCAAGCGGCGTAAGTTTTTGATCACGTAAAGTTTGGCGAATTTGTTTAGCTGTATCGGCTTCTAAAATGCCTTTTTTTTCTTTACCTCGGCCATCTAAGGCACGGTACTCAAACGCCGCCATAGTTAACCTTCCTCACGGGTAACACGCAATACTTCTTCAAGTGTTGTTTTACCTACAAGTACACGGCTACAACCATCTTGGCGAATACTTGGGCTGCGCTTACGAATGTATTTTTCTACGCTTTGCTCGCCTTTACCGTTGTGAATCATTTCGCGTATTGTTTCATCAACTACAAGTAACTCGTGAATACCCGTACGACCACGATAGCCATTAAAGTTACACTCTTCACACCCTACTGCTCGATAAATTGTCGGTTGGCTTTCAAAAGGAACCCCTAACAGCTGGCATTCATGCTCATCAGCCGTGTGACCTTCTTTGCAGGTATTACACAATGTACGTACTAGCCGTTGCGACAACACACCGAGTAACGACGATGAAAGTAAGAATGGTTCAACACCCATATCTTCCATACGTGTAATTGCACCCGATGCGGTATTAGTATGCAGAGTAGACATAACAAGGTGGCCGGTAAGTGACGCTTGAACACCAATTTGCGCAGTTTCAAGGTCGCGTATTTCACCCACCATTACTACATCAGGATCTTGGCGTAATATTGCACGTAAACCACGTGCAAATGTCATATCAACTTTTGCATTAACTTGTGTTTGCCCAATGCCTGGAATTTCGTACTCTATCGGATCTTCAACGGTAAGAATATTGCGATCGCGTGAGTTAATTTGACTCATACCAGCGTATAGAGTGGTACTTTTACCAGAGCCCGTTGGCCCTGTTACTAAAATAATGCCGTGGGGTTTACTAATTAAATCTGAAAACAATGCACGGTTATCTGCGGTCATACCTAAATCTTCAAGGTTTAAACGCGCGTTGTTTTTATCAAGTAAACGCAGTACTACACGCTCACCAAAGCTCGATGGCATTGTAGACACACGCACATCAACTGCACGTCCGGCAATACGCAAACTAATACGACCATCTTGTGGAATGCGTTTTTCGGCTATATCAAGCTTAGCCATTACTTTAATACGAGACACAAGTAACGATGCAAGTTTACGATTAGGTTTAAGTACTTCTTTAAGCACGCCATCGACCCTAAAGCGAATAACAAGCTCTTGCTCGAAGGTTTCGATATGAATATCAGAAGCCCCTTCTTTAATCGCTTCACTTAGCATGGCGTTAATAAGCTTGATTATTGGCGCATCATCGTCACCAGCCAATAAATCTTCAGTTTGCGGAAGTTCATCAGCAAGTGAGAATAAATCAACCTCGTTGCCAATATCTTCCATCATTTGTTGTGTTTCAGAGCTATCACGTTGGTATGACGCTTCAAGCAATAGCTCAAATTTATCATCAGCCAATTGCTCAAGTGTAAAACCATGGCCTGCGATACGGCGTACTTCTAATAGTACTTCCACGTCTAGCTCACCACGGTAGTAAACTATACGGTGATCTTTGTTTTTACCAAGCAACACACCTGCACGTCTTGCATAGGAAAACGGCAAACGCTTTGCTGGTAACTCAACTAACACATCACTCGTTAATAGCTCATCCTGATTATGCGTTTTAGGATGAACCACATCTTGGTTTATCTCTTGAATCGCATTAGTCATCTTTACGCTCTTGTGCATTTTGTTTACGCAGAGACTCTTCATACGTAGGGGGTAGTACTAATTCGTCATTCCACTCAGGTAAAATAGGCGTATCAGTCATTGGCATTAACTCAATACCGTCTTCTTTTTGTTTAAACTGCTCACCACGAATAAAGTTATATTTATTAAAGCTTAACTTATTCATGCTTACACCATCACGAATAATGGTTGGGCGAATAAATACAATAAGATTACGCTTACGACGCGTTGTATTTGTTGATCTAAACAGGTGTCCTAAAATAGGGATATCGCCTAATAAGGGCACCTTAGAAACACTTTCTTGTACGTCTTCGTCAATTAAGCCGCCAAGTACAACCATACCGCCATCATCGGCCATAACTGTTGTTTTAATTGAACGCTTATTTACTGAAATATCAACCGCAGTTGCACCACTTACGCTCGATACTTCTTGCTCAATAGTAAGCTGTACTGCTGAACCATCATTAATCTGTGGCGTAACTACCAGTTTAATACCTACTTCTTGACGCTCAACTGTTTGAAATGGGTTAGCATTGTTACTGCCTGTTTGTGAGCCTGTAATAATAGGTACTTCTTGACCGACTAAAATAGAGGCTTCTTCGTTATCCATTGTAGTAATAGAAGGGGTAGCCAAAATATTTGAATTTGTATCAGTGGCAACAGCCTGAATAATTGCGCCCCAATCATTTTTAACAACGCCCAGCGCTAAACCATTAATGCCACTAAGTAAGGAGGCTAATGGACCATAGTCACCTTCTGTTGTTTCCGTATACGGCGTTACCGTACCTGATTCAGTTCCTATTATATTTTTAGTAACGGTTACATCTTGTGCTTGCTCTGCAGCAACAGCTAATGACCCAACGGGAACCGTTGTACCATTGTTAAATTGCAACATACCGCCCTGCTCAGAAATCCACTGAAGGCCTAAGTTAACCCCGTCGCCTTCCATTACTTCAATAATAATGGCTTCAACCAGTACTTGGGCACGGCGAATATCAAGGCGTTCAATTACTGATTCTAATGATCGCATTGTGTCTGGCTGTGCGGTGATAATTAATGAGTTTGAGTCTGGGTGAGACTCTATACTGCTTTCATTATTGCTTCTGCTACGGGTCTTAGTAGTACCGCCTTGTGCATCTTCAACAAGTGACTTACTAACACCTTGCAATACTTTGACTAAATCTTCAGCTTTAGCATAATTTAGGTAAAACACCTTAGTATTACCTTGGCTTTCTAGCTCACCATCTAAGCGCTTAATAAGCTCTATGGCACGTGTGCGCGCTTGGCCTTCGCCGCTTACAATAACGCTATTAGTTCGGCCATCAGCCACAACTTTTGGAATTAAAAATTCAGGCACACTGCCTTTACCGCTGTCTTTATAAATATTGTCTACTACAGAGACAACATCATCAGCAGTCGCATATTTAAGCTTAACAATGTCTACACGCTTGTCACCTGCCTGATCAACAGAGCGAATAATCTCAACTAAGCGATTAACCGATGCTGCATGACCTGTTAGCATCATAACGTTAGCCGCATTGAAGTTAGCAACGTGGCCACCATCTTTTTGATCGCTAAATTGACGAACTAGAGGACCAAGCTCCTGCACACTTACATTTTTAACACGTACAACACGTGTAATCATCATGTCGCCGCTAGCTTCATTACCTTCGTCAATAAGTGGCACATTTGATTTTTTAGCGTCTGAACTTTTTTCTACCTTAATTATGCCATTGTCCATTTCAACAGCTGAGTAGCCATAAACTTCCAATACATTTAAGAAGAACTGATAATAAAGTGCTTCGTCCATTAACTCATAGCTGCGAACATTTACTTTGCCGCGCACGTTAGGGTCAATAATCACTGTTTTATTAAGGTTTTTACCAACAATATTAATAAACTCGTTGATATCAGTTCCTTTAAAGTTAGCAGCATATTCAACAGCAGAAACAGACAAAGAAATACTTGCCGCCAAAAAAAGTGCTGCGTACTTAGCTAACCCTTTTTTAATTTTTTTGAGGTGTAGCACCTGAACCATTATATTAAAACTCCAAAGCTAAATTATTGCAGACTAAATTGCACATCAATTTGTTCACCATCACGTTCTATAGTGATATTGGCATCTGTACTATTACGCAGCTCGTTGATAGCTGACATAGCCTGTTTTAAATCTGTTAATTGATAGCCATTTATAGAAATGGCTAAATCGTTATTTTTTAAACCCATTTGCTTAAATAGCTCAGGCTCTTTACCTGGACTTAAGCGATATCCAATTAGCTCACCATCATTCATGGCTTGTGAAACACGTATATAGTCAAATAGCTTGCCCGGCTCTTCGAGTAACTCTTCACGTGTTTCTATAATTGCTTCTTTAACGTCCGGATCTGCAGTGGCATCTATTTGTAGATCACTTGGTTCTAATTTTTGCGGACCCATTTCAGAATCATCACGCGCAGCGAGTACTGGCATAGACACCTTCTTACTGAAATCGAGTCCATCAAGCATTAATGTTTCAAAGCGTCCATTAACACTCAAAATAATACGATCCGGCAATATTTGTGCAACTTCAGCACGCGTACCCGATACTACTTCATCAACAAGATAGCTTACTTGCTTACCTTGTGATTCAATAATTGCGATACCTGCTTTGTCATCGTTATTAACCGCTACGATACCGGTTAAATTGATACTTAAACGCGTTTCTGGCGCATTATTTATTACCTGCGATTGCTTTGCAGTATTATTGTTGTTTGTTACAGTTTTTTTACCAAATAAAAATTGCTCAATAATATGCTGCGCTGAGTTGTTACTCGCACCAGATGACTGGTTAGCATAATGAGTAGGGGTAAGTAGAGTTACTGGTGGTTTTGGCCACAAAAGCCAAACAAGCTTTGATAATAAAAATGCAAGATAAACAACAACTAACAGTGTCACTAATGCACTTAACTTAGCATGCGGTAAACGAGTTAAAAATTGTTTTAGTTGTTGGATTTGCTGTTCCATAAATAGTGTTCTTATTTTAATTTACTGCGTTAGCGCGTACCCATAGTACCCTTTCATTTTTCTTTCAACAAGCACACTAATATTAAACTTTGTAAACAGATTAAATTAACTTTACATAACAGTACAAAAAGTAAACTGCCGTTGTAATACCTTCATCCTACGATGATTTCATGATAAATTTTAAGCTATAAAAACGTGGGGAAATGCCTTATGAGTAAAAAAAGTAATGCTAATACCAGCTCAGACCCTGTAGATGGGTTAAAAGTTCGATTAGATAAATGGTTATGGGCTGCGCGATTTTATAAAACTCGCGCAGTTGCACGCGAAATGGTGCAAGGCGGCAAAGTACATTATAATGGCCAACGTACAAAAGCGAGTAAAATAGTAGACGTTGGCGCAAAAGTAAAACTGGCTCAGGGCGTAGATGAAAAGCTGATAACTATACTCTCAGTGCTTGAAAAACGTCAAAGCGCCCCCATTGCACAGACCATGTATCAAGAATCTGATGCAAGTATTGCTAAACGCGAAGAAAACAGCATCGCACGCAAAAATAACAGCTTTTTTGCTCCTCATCCGGATAAAAAACCGGATAAAAAGCAAAGACGCGAACTTTTAAAAATGAAATCAAGTTAGGTATAGCCGCTCATGCAACAAGATTTACTTCACCGTTATTTATTCAACGAACTAGATGTTCGTGGCGAACTCGTACAAATCGAGAATGCTTATAATGAAATGATTGCCGACCATAATTACCCAGACCCTGTTAAAGCATTACTAGGTGAGTTACTTGTTGCAACCTGTTTATTAACCGCCACTTTAAAGTTTGAAGGTGAAATTGCAGTACAGCTTCAAGGTGATGGCCCAGTTAAATATGCAGTTATAAATGGTGATGATAAACAAAACATGCGTGGTATTGCACGCCTGCAAAGCGAAATTACGGGCACAACTGTAAAAGAGCTTATTGGTCAAGGCTATATGGTGATCACTATTACACCAAGTAAGGGTGAACGTTACCAAGGTATAGTTCCGCTAGAGCATGATACTCTGAGTGAATGTATCGAAAGTTACTTTGAGCAGTCAGAGCAATTAAAAACACGCCTTTGGTTTGCAACCGACACAACAGAAGGTAGCGCAAAAGCATGTGGTCTATTTTTACAAGTACTCCCAGTTGATAAACAAAAATCAATTGAAGACTTTGCACACCTAGAAGCATTAAGTAACACCATTAAAGATGAAGAACTATTACACCTTGATGCTAATACTGTCCTTACACGCCTTTATCACGAAGATAATCCTCGCGTATTTGAACCTCAAGCGATTAAATTCAAATGTGGTTGTAGCCGTGATAAAACAATTACTGCACTTGTTAATATTGGACAAGAAGAACTACTCAAAGACGTAGCTGAGAAAGGGTCTGTTAATATTAACTGTCATTACTGTTTAAAAGAGTATGTTTTTAACGAACAAGATATAAAAAGCATTTTCAACTAAATGTTCAGCTTCATCTATATATAGTAATTAAAGCCGCAAAATATGCGGTTTTATATTATAAAAAGATGATACCGGTGTCATCTTTTCTGCTAATTTCATGACACCGGTATCATTGAAATTATTCATGTTTTTTCTTAAATATATGTGTTTTTAGAGGCTTTACGGGCTCGAATATCTTAAAACCTTCTGTTACTATAATTTCAGTTTAAGGGCACTGATAACCCCAGAGCTATCCGTTCAAACTCTCACACATAGTTAGGTATAAACATGACTACAGGCGCTACACGTTTTGTCGATTTAACCGCAGCTGAACTTGTCGAGCATGCGATCCGCCGTGGCGAAGGTACTTTAGCCGCAAATGGTGCTTTTGTTGCAATTACAGGAAAACGAACTGGTCGTTCACCAAAAGATCGTTTTATTGTACAAGAAACAACAACTCAAGATGATATTCAATGGGGCAACGTTAATCGTCCATTTGATGCAGACAAATTTGACGCATTATGGGCTCGCGTAGAATCACATGTTCAAAGTAATGACCACTTCACCTCTCACCTAGAAGTTGGCGCAGACCCTGAGCATTATCTACCTGTAGTTGTAACTACAGAAACAGCGTGGCACCATATTTTTGCCAAAAACATGTTTATCGAACCGCAGAACTATAACGCTTCAAACTTACCACAATGGCAAGTAATGAACGTTCCTTCGTTTGTATGTGAGCCAGAACGTGATGGCACAAATAGCGATGGCACCGTCATTATTAACTTTGCGCAGCGTAAAGTATTACTAGCAGGTATGCGTTACGCCGGTGAAATGAAAAAATCGATGTTTTCTGTACAAAACTTCCTACTACCAGCAAAAGGTGTATTACCAATGCACTGTTCTGCTAATGTTGGTGAAGCAGGCGATACAGCATTATTCTTCGGTTTATCTGGTACGGGTAAAACAACACTTTCAGCAGATCCTACTCGCTTTTTAATTGGTGATGACGAACATGGTTGGGCACCTGGAAGCGTGTTTAATATTGAAGGCGGTTGTTATGCTAAATGTATCGACCTGTCACAAAAGAATGAACCTGTAATTTGGAATGCTATCCGCTTTGGCACTATTTTAGAAAATGTAGTGTTAGATGAAAAAGGCGTTCCAGATTTTAACGATACTAGCCTTACTCAAAATAGCCGTGCAGCATATCCACTTGAACACGTTGAAAAACGTAAAGTAGAAAACCGCGCAGGAGAACCTAAGGCTGTTGTATTTTTAACTTGTGATGTAAGCGGTGTATTACCACCCGTTTCTATACTTAGCGAAGAAGCTGCTGCTTTTCACTTTTTAAGTGGATACACAGCAAAAGTTGGTTCTACTGAGATTGGTTCAACTAGCGATATTGAATCAACATTTTCGACATGTTTTGGCGCACCATTCTTCCCACGCCCTGCTGGTGTTTACGCTGAGCTTCTTATGAAGCGTGTACGCGAGTTTGGCGCTAAAGTGTACCTTGTGAATACAGGTTGGACTGGCGGCCCTTACGGCACAGGTAAACGTTTTGATATCCCAACTACTCGTGCAGTAATTGATGCAATCGTATCTGGTAAATTAGCGGGTGTTGAAACTCAGCACATTGATGTTTTAAACCTAGATGTACCGGTAGCAGTTCCAGGTGTAGATACTAACTTACTTAACCCAATTAATACGTGGGAAGACAAAGCTAAGTACAATGAATATGCAGCAAAACTTGCCGCAGACTTCACTGAAAACTTTGCTAAGTATGACGTATCAGACGATATAAAAAATGCAGGACCTAAAGCTTAAATAAGCTTCAAGCTTGTACTTTAACGCCAGCCAAGAGCTGGCGTTTTACTTTCTAAATACCTAATTTAATAAGTGCGACAAAATGCCGCACAACTCATATCAAAAAACCATATAATATACCGCGTAATTAATCATTCTTTAATGCCCAATAAACCTGCATTACTCATTACGACTATTTAATTAATGACACTAAAGCTTTCATGGCGAAAAATATTCAGGCGGTTACATTTATACTTAGGGCTCTCGGTAGGTGTTTTACTTGCTATTATTAGCCTTTCTGGCTCCGTATTAGTTTATTACCCACAAATAGACTCACTGTTAAATCCAATTAATGACACTACCACTAATACAAAACCACCTAATTGGGATCAAGCATATAATACGCTAAGAGCCAATTTTCCTATAAAACTAGGGCCATAGCGATTA